>CAJTUQ010000074.1 GCA_910579335.1 uncultured Dorea sp.
CTGTTTTCACGCACCGAAACCGCATCGATATCCCCGACATAATGAAGAAATGTCTTCTCGTCCTCCTCCGTCTCGCTGTGATACACTCCCCGGCTTGCAGCATAAGAAATTTTCCACTTATTTTCCATCGCCTTGCTTGCCAGAAAGAAACCTCTGTCAAAACCGATGTTCGGCTCCTGTTTCCAGATCACGTCCGTACAGCAGATATAACAGTCAAATCCCGGATCTTTTATCTCCAGCAGATCACTGTCATAGCATTCGTCTGTCTTTATATAATTGGATTCGATAAAATTCTGGAATTTATCGTAGCGCCTCTCCCGCTCTTTGTAAAGAGCCTTCCATGCTTCTCTTAACCCGGTCATCCTCTTCCATTCTTCCGGCTCTGTTATGCTTCTGCCGCTCGCTGCAAAGTCGGCGCACATCTTTACGTAATAATCATAGGGATGCCTCAAGTCAAAATCATTAAAATAGACAGGTTTATAGCTTACGATTGTATTTTCAATACCGTTTTCCAGCAAAAACTGCTGAAATGCATAATTGTGCAGCGGGCAGGCAAAGTTTAACCCTTTCGAATACATATTTATTGATAAGCGCTGCTTTTGCGGCATCTTCGGTAGGATACAGTCTCACAGTGACATCAGGGCTAAAGGAATAGGTTGTTACAACAGCGTAGATATCCCTGCTTTTCATATTTCTCCTCCAAAAATTTCCAAATGAATACTACTTTGAGTATAGATTATCTTCCGATAAATGCAGCTCTTTTTTAATCTGAGTAGTAGAGATTCCATCTGTCCGGTCAAGATATACGACTTCACAGATATCGCGCAGGCTCTCAAATTTCTCATGTCCGACCCAATCGCTTCCCATAACTACCGTATCGACGTAATATTTCATCACGTCGTCCCTTTTCTGGTCCCAGTCGTCTTCCGGAATCACCAGATCCACATAGCGGACTGCCTCCAGCATTTCTTTTCTCGTCTCATAATTATGATAAGCCTTTTTTCCTTTAATTTCATTGAACCGCTCTGTAGAAATCGCTACAATCAAATAATCCCCCAGTGCTTTTGCCCTTTTCAGCAGGCGTATATGTCCATAATGGAGTAAATCGTACGTTCCATATGTTAAAATGCGCTTCATAGTCTTGTTCCTTTCCTATTGCTCCATAAATTCCAAAATACGCTCCGTCGCATGGCCGTCACAGCAGCACATGAACTTATTCTTAAAATCCGCCACTTCCTGCCTGTCAAATCTCTCGTCCACATTCTTAATATAATCAATCATCTCTTCATTCGTCCTGCACAGAGGGCCGGGAGTGATTTCGTCAAACTCATAGTAGAGTCCCCGCTCGTCAATATATTCCTCTAAATCATACACATAAAACAGCATCGGCCTTTCAAACAGGGCGTATTCAAACACAACAGAGGAATAGTCGGAAATACAGATATCGGCAACCGTCAGCAGGTCATTGATGGACATTCCTTTTCCTCTTGTCATGTCATAGGCAAACGTGCCTTCATACTGCTTTGGTATCTTCGGAAGCTGTTCTACCGTCTGGTGATGCTTGAATATCAGGATATATTCGTCCCCCAGCGCCTCATAAAATTTCCCGATATCCAATTTGTCGGGCGATACCCTCTTAGATTTTACTCCTCTGTAGGTCGGGGCGTACAGAATTACTTTCTTGTTTCTTGCCGCCGGAATCACTTCAAAAAACTCATCCGTCCTGCTCACGCCCATAGGCTTTATAATCCCTTCCTCCTTGCCGATTCCCATAAACTCTTCGAATACCCATGAAAGCTCAGGGCTTGCAATCGTAACGAGCGAATAGTTATTGTATTCCGGAAATTCCTCGTATGCCTCCTGGGATTTGAAATATTTTTTGTCGCTTGTACTTAATCCTATCTTTTTAAAGACTCCGCAGCCGTGCCACAGCTGGATGACTTTTGTCTCCTTTCTGATCTTCAGATATCCCATCAGATTATTTGACTCATGGACAAATACGGCTTTCGCGGTTCCCATCTCGCGCACAAATTTTTCGGCATTGGCAAGATACTCCGAAACTCCCACCTCGCCTCTGTGAAGCTCCCTCAAAACCACTTTATACTTTCCCTGCTCCTCAAGCTTGCGGTAAATATACTGGCAGCTCTGGTTAAGGCCGCACCGCGGCTGCATAAATATGGCGGTGTCCTCAATGTGGAATTTTGTAAAATCATTGTAAACCGCCGGCAGGATTTCTTTAATATATTTGCTCTTTATCGCCCGCTCATAGCCTTTGAGCTTCATTTTGTCCAGACGGCATAAAATCTTTCTAACCTCACTGTCTTCCGCAGCTTCTGCGCCTTCTCTCATCAGCCCTGCCGCTTCCTCCGACGTAGTCTTCTCAGCAAGGTCCGCCAAAAACTTCCGAAGCTGAACGGCCGTTTTATGTTCCGTGAGCCTTTCCTGCTTTCTTTTTTTCGAGATATTGTAAGTCTCTTTTATCCCTACTGTTTTTACATTATTAAGAATTGCCTGTACGCCCATCTTCCTCTACCTTCTTTCTGCCTGAAATCTTCCCGGCCGTTATCCGAACAGCCGGTCTATCAACCCAACTTTCCGGTTCTTTATAATACGCTCCTTGAACTTTTCCTCCCTTTCCGCCTTTTTTTCCGCTTTTGTAAGCGTATGATAATGCTCGATATATTCCGCATAATGGTCGCAAACCTCTTCGATTGCCCCGTACTCTTTCATCTTGCCGCCCTCAAGCCACATAGCCGTGTCACAAAACTCCCTGACCTGCAAAAGCGAATGGGAGATGAAGATAATGGTTTTCCCTTCATCTTTCAGCTCATTCATCCTGCCGAGGCACTTCTGTGCAAACCCTTTATCCCCCACGGACAGCGCCTCGTCTATAATAAGGATATCCGGGTCTAAACAGAGATTGATAGAAAAACCAAGTCTGGATTTCATACCGCTGGAGTACTTCTTTACCGGCTGGTATAAAAAATCACCGATTTCGGCAAACTCTATTACCCCGTCCGTAATTTCCCGGATCTTCTTTTTGGAAAGCCCTAAAAGCGCACCTTTCAGCTCAATATTTTCAAGTCCCGTAAGCTCCTTGCTAAGCCCCGTATTAATCGCCACAAGCGCCTGTTCCCCTTCGACGGTGATTTCGCCCTCATCCGGGGAAGCAATCCCTGACAGGACGAGCGCCATTGTAGATTTTCCGGAACCGTTGGTTCCGAGAATCCCTAAGACCTGCCCTTTCTTCACCTCGAAGGATATGTCCTTCAAGGCATAAAAATACTGGGTCTTCTGCTCCTTACTGACTTCTTTCTTTTTAATTTATAGATTTTGGATACATTTTCAAACCGTATTGCCGTTTCTCTTTCCATCTGACTTCCTCTTTCAACCTATTCATTTATGTTCTACAAACTCTGAAACATCATATCATATCTATAAACCTTGTCTTAAATTTGTACATCATATAACTTCCAAAGAAAAACAATGTAAGGGTAATTCCCCAAAACCATGCCATAGACCAGCCGTAAGCCGCAAACCCGCGGTGGTAGAAAAAGCAGTCCCTGTACCCCTGGACAAGATAGTAAATCGGGTTGCACATAATAAGCTTAGAAACCCTTCCCTGTCCGATTCTCTCAATATTCCACAAGATCGGCGTAAGATAAAGAAGCAGTCTCATACATGCCAGTATCAGCTTCCTCGTATCCCGTGCCAGCATGTTGAGCACCGAGGTAGTCAGCGACAATGCCACTGCAAATATAATTGTACACAGCAGGTAATAAATAAGGCCAAGCCAGTATAAATCCGGAAAATATCCCTGCGTTGCAAAAATAACCACCGTAATAATAAACAGGCAGAAATGGTCAAACAGCTTTTCCAGCACGACCGTCATCGGCAGGATGCTGACAGGGAATTTCATCTTTGTAATCACATTTACTTTCCTGTAAACAGAATTACACCCGTCAGTAATACAAGGGCTTACAAAAAACCACACTACCATGCCGCCGAGCATCCACACCAAATAGGGTATCCCGTCCACGTCCTTTCTGTTAAATACGTATCCGAACACAAACCAGTACGTCAGTACCTGGATCGCCGGATTTGCAAAATTCCAAAATACCCCCAGCTTGCTTTCACGCATATCCGCAAGCAGTTCATATTTTGATATCGACATAATTCTGTGAAAATTCTGGTAATTCTCACTCAAAACATACTTTGCACTTGTAAACACTCTGTTTCCTCCCTTTGGACGCACTATTTTCTCAGCCTGCTCGGTACCTCCCTTGTGCCGAATCCAAATATCTGCTCTGTCTCGCGATACTGTATCATGGCGCGGAATGTATATAAATCCTCCGGCGTCGTTACTTTAATATTCCCTCTCGGCCCCTCTACAAGCGTTACGTCCTTCCCAAGCTTTTTCATCATAGAGCAGGTATCAACCACTCCCTCATACCCCGGATTGTCTTTGCGCATCAAGGCGTGCGCCTCCAAAACGTCTCCAAGCCTGAAGCACTGGGGCGCCTGTGCCGTGTAAAAATCAGCCCTCGGCGGTATCTCGTCGATACTCTGTCCGTCCCTGCATATCACCGGCGTTTCGTAGAGAGGCGTGCAAGTAATCGCCGTGCCGTTTTCCTTCACGCATGCCAGATCCTCGTCCAGCAGTTCTTTCGTAATACACGGACGCACGCCGTCGTGAATCAGCACGATGGCGTCCGGCGTATTATTCTCCCTGGCCGCCTGAAGCGCATTGTAGATAGAATCCAGGCCGGTGCTGCCTCCCGGAACGATTTTTTCCACCTTGGATATCATATGGCGCTGCACCAGCTTCGTAAGCTTCCGGATATAATCTTCTTTGCACGATACGTATATTTCATCAATATCCGGATGCTCTTCAAAAATATCAAGCGTATGGATGATGATTGGCTTTCCATTTACTTCAATAAACTGTTTGGGAAGGCCGGAACCCATCCGCGCTCCCACGCCTCCTGCAAATATAATTGCAATATTCTTACTCATACTATGAATCCTCTTCTATTTCCAGATATTCCAGCGTCCTTTTAAAGCCTTCCTTCACAGAGTATTTCGGGCTCCAGCCGATTTTACGAAGCTTTTTGCTGCTTAAAATCCCCAGCGTGTACGGTGCGGTTCCCTTCGTTCCGCCCTCAGGGATGTCAAAAACAAGCTTAAGCCCCCTCTCCGGATAAATATCTACCATAATTTCCGCAAGCTGCCGGATCGATACCTTGCCGTCCTCGTTGCCGATATTGTACACAATATCCTCCGATCCTAAAAGAATCCGGTATAAGCCCGCCACCGCATCGCCGATATAGGTGTAGGTCCTCACTGCGGTCCCCTCGCTTTTCAGCACGATGTCTTCCTTATGGAGCACATTTTTCAAAAAATCGGCCTGGACACGCCCGTCATAAATAGACATGCCTGGGCCATAGGTATGGGCAAGCCTTGCAATCTTTGTATTCAGCCCGTACTCTTCATGGTAACAGACGCACATCGTCTCCGCAGCCTTCTTGCCTTCAGAATAGCAGGAGCGCGGATTTAACTGGTCTACAAACCCATAGGTATCCTCATAGAAAAACTCCTGTCCGTCCTCAGGCTGTCCGTATATCTCTCTGGAGGAAATAAACAGATACCCCTCCGCCTTCTTCTCCTTTGCCAGTTTGAGCGTATTGTACGTCCCAAGAGTATTCGCCGCAATCGTTTCTACCGGCTTGTTCTGCATAATCAGCGGACTTGCGGGACTTGCCGCATGAATCACATAGTGCACGTCCCCCGCGGCCTCTATAGGCTCTGTCACATCATGTGTAAGAACCTCCACATCCGCCCGCTCCCTCACCTCGCAGGGAAGCTTGGACGCATTCCTCAACATGGCCAATATCCGGATATCGTATCCGTGCCTGTCGTTGAGTTCCGTAAGGACGTGCAGCATATAAGTCCCTATCATGCCGCTGGCGCCCGTGATAAGCACCGTCCGCCCCTTTAATTTTTCCCACGGGAGATCTTCTCTTATAATTGCTTCCAAATCTTCTTTAAAAACTTTGTTCATGGCCTTCCTCCACATAGTTATTCATTCATAAGCGAAAAAACAAAATCAACAATATCTTTTGTCGCATGCTTGACCGGAAACACATATTTATCTGCAAATTTTTTAAGCCGCTCCTTATCATACTCCCCAGTCTCAATTGCCGCAATGAGCTTATGAGCATCCTGACAGGCCGGTCCGGGAATTTCCTTTTCATAATCAAGCGCCAGCCCCCGCCCGTCCGAATACAAGTCCATATCAAAATTATAAAAATACAACGGTATGCCCCGCACTGCCGCTTCGTACACGATACAGGAATAATCGCTGATTACATAATCGGCGGCAAACAGCATCTCAAAGCTTGTAAATTTTTCAGCGCAAAACGCCGGCTCCTCCACCGCCGCTTTGGACAGCGGGTGCAGCTTAACGACAAAATTATAGCCGCTATAGTCCACCGCGTCAGTAAGAGCCCTAAGCGCCGCCTGGAAGTCCTCTTCTTCCTTTCGGAAAGTCGGGCAATATAAAATAAGCGGCTTTTCCTTAAGCTTCGGATATTCTTTGTAAATCCTTTCCCTCACTCTGCTGCCGTACTTTTCACTATTTAACAAATCCAGTCTCGGAAGCGGCATCGTCAATATCTTTTCTGTGCCGCAGTTGAACCCTCCGGCCAGATGCTCTTTATAACTCTCTGCGCTTGCAAAAATGTAATCATAATTATTGTGCATCTTCATGGCATACGCAAGCTCTTTTTTGCTTCCTTCCTTTGTATCCAGCGCCGTATAGCCGAATTTCTTCATCGTCCCCATAGAATGCCACATCTGAATCACTTTTAAACTCTCTTTATGGTTCAGGATACTGATTACAATACAATAAGTATCTAGTATTACTACCTTCGAGGTGGCAATGTGAAACATCTGCACAAACATATGGAGGCCGTATTTTACTTTATCCGCAAAAGTGGAATTTACTCCTCCGTCTAAAGTATGGCACAAAAACACAACCTTCACACTTTTATCCCGCAGGTTTATTCCCTTTTTTATCATCCGGAATTCATCGGAAGGTACATTGCTCTGGCGGCTCAGCATCGTAATCTTTCTCTGCGCAGGCAGCAGTTTTAAAACTGAATATACTGCATTCAGACCGGCAATACCCGCCTTTATTGCCAATAGTTTAATTTTTGTCAACATTCTTTTTATCTTCCCACTTCACAAATTTATACGGACAATGCTTATTTCTTCTGTCAAAAGCCTCCGTACTGTCTTTCTTTAGAAGCACAATCGCAGTCTGAAATATAATCTGTATGTCTTTGAGGATGCTGAACTGCTCAATATACATCATATCCATAATAAGCTTGTCCTTCGGCGTCGTATTATATTTCCCCGTAATCTGTGCATAACCGGTAAGCCCGGCTTTTACCCGGAGCCTGTATTTAAACTCCGGAAGCTCCTCTGTATACTCTTCCACATTTTTCATCATCTCCGGACGCGGACCTACAAAAGTCATGTCACCCTTCAGCACATTTAAAAGCTGCGGCAGCTCGTCAATCCTCGTCCGTCTTAAAAATTTTCCGACCTTTGTAATCCTATCGTCATCCTTTGTAACCGAATGGTTCTCATTGTTCGGCTTCATTGTCCGAAGCTTGTACACCTCAAACTGTTTGCCGTGAATCGTCGCCCTTTTCTGTTTAAAAAGAACCGGCCCTCCGTCCTCCAGCTTAACCGCAATCATGGCGCACAGCCAGAATGGTGCGGACAATATGCCAAGCGCAAGAGAAAAACTGATATCCATCAGCCGTTTCATAATACGCTGCTCCATCGTCAGCGACTTTACATTCCTGTTAAACAAGTAAACGTCGTCCAAAACATACTGCTTCGCACCCAGCTCCATAATGTCCTCAATCTCCGGGTTAAAATAGACATTCACCTTATAGCGGTAGCACCAGCGCATAATATCCGTACGCGCCTCTACCGGAACGTCATAGACAAATACTGTCTCTGCTGATTTGATATGCTTTTTTATCTGGCTGCTGTGGTAATCGAGAACCGCCGAAACCTGATACTGCTTTTTAAACCGCTGCATGGCAAATACGATTTCATCGAGACTTTTCTGCGAGGAAGTAATTACGCAGCATTTCTCCGGCTCATGGATTAAGAAAAACAGCCAGTTCCCAAAATACGCAAAGAAAATAATAATTCCAATCTGTACAAGAAACGCCGCCCCAAGAAGCCCTACGCTTAAAAACCGGAACCCGTATATATTCGGCTGGTTCGTTCTCATAATCATCAGCTGCATATAAGTGATAATGTCTGTACACACTACCGCCAGAGCATGGGAATAGATAATCGGCTTGCTCTTTCTGCGCCCGACGTCATACCTTCCGTAAACGGACACAAACAACAGCCCGACCACCGTAAAGGTGGATACCGTAATACCCAGCGTTCTTGACAGTCTGGTAAGACCGATGCTGTCCTTTCCCATAATATGCAGGAACGCATACATCAATAATATATAAAAAATCAACTTAATCAACAGCCACATGGTCGTCTCAAATTTATGCAGATGCTTTTTCATAATCCCTCCAAGACGTACTTGTAGTTACAGCTTACAATATTATAAACGAATATCCCTCTTATTTCAAGCAATAAGAGGGATACTGTCGATTTTATGTCTATTTTACCGTTAATTTCAAGGATACGCGGCACTTACTTACGCTTTCCGCGCACTCCGGATTTTGAGTAATCTCCTTTGTAAATTCCGCTGCGTGCTCTCACTGTATAGTAATAGGTTTTGCCTTTTTTTGCAGTTTTATCCGTGTATGTGAACCTGTTGTTCTTAACCGAGGCGATTTTTTTATACTTGCCGCCTTTCGTTTTACGGAACACCTCATAGGTAACTGCACTTCTTACTTTTTTCCATTTTACCTTAATTCCGGCTTTTGTTCCGGAAGCCGACACCAAAGACGGATTGCTCAGCCTTCGTACGGTAATTCCTTTTTTATCATAACTGCTTGTCCTGCTTCCATCATATGCTTTTACAGTATACACATATTTTTTACCGGAGGACATGGTTTTATCCGTGTATTTTACCGTCGTTCCAGATTTAATCTGCTTGATTTTTTTGAATTTTCCTCCGTCCTTTTTCCGATATATATAATATCCCTTTGCCCCCGCCGTTTTCTTCCACTTTAAAACGATTCCGGCTTTGCTGTTCGTGGCGGATACCAATTTCGGCTTTGCCAGTCCGGAAGGATTCGTCCCATTTACGGAAATCCCGACCGCATCCATCTGCTTTCCTGAGCTCGTCACGACATAGATATCACAAGTTCCCTCTTTTACCCCCGTAACTTTTCCTGCGCTGTTTACGACTGCAACCGCAGGGTTGCTCGTCTCATAATATACCTTTTCGCCCTTCCCCGTATTCGACACGCTAAGCTGCAATGTCCCTCCGGCTTTCAGCGTACGGTCTGTGTTCATTTTAAGATACCTGCCGGAAATATAACCCGTTTTAGAGCCGTATGTCACTTTAAACCAGTAAGGATTCTTCTCCTGAGAGGTAACGGAGAGCTCCCTGTCCGTATACACCGCCCCTGCCGCTGTGACGCTTTTTCCCTTCGGAACCGTCATTACCGCAGAAGCCGCAGCAGAAGGGGCGCTCCTCATAGTCACGTCCGAAGTTGCCGTTGCCGTCTTCACGGACTTTTGAATCGTCACCTTGCTTGACTGTGACGGCATATTTTTATATACGGGAATGTAAAAGACAAAAGCATCGTTTTGAATCCCCATCTTACTGTATGAGTTATATGTCGTCCTTGCTTCCGATGCCGCCGCCGTCAGATTCTGCATGTACTGATGCTGGTAATAGGGGGAGGATACCGTGTTAAACCTCTGAAAATATACGGTATTCTGCCCTCTGGAAATATATGCCTTCGCTATATATTCCGCACCTCCGTCAATGGCAAGTACCGGAGAAATCCAGGGTCTCTTGTATGTCTTTGACTGATTCGCCCCGCCCTGCGCATAAAACAGCCCGTTGGCCACGGCGGACCCTGTAGCGGTAGAATATGCGCCGATATTGTAATAATTGTAATAGCCTCTGTATGTTTTCGAAAAATTGCCGGATATACTGCCATGTGACAGCTTTGCGCCTGTCTCCTGCCGGATTTTTGCCGCCAGGAAAAGCGGGCTCACCTTATTTTTCGCCCCCGCCGCAAAGATTGCCTGCTCATAAGTCATAGTAAGCGTGCCCGTCTTTCCGTCGGTCTTTATATATGATATTTTTTTGTCTCCGTATAAATCAGTTCCGCTAAGGGCATTCCTCACGCCTTCCACTCTGTGATAGTTGGAATCATAATTCAAAGCCTCAAACATGTAGATATAGCTGTCTGTCAGAAAATTTCTGGGATCCGCATAATATGCAACGGCAGGCTTGCTTGCAGAAACCCATGTCGACCCGTCCTTCGGCACATATGCTCCTTTGGAAACATCGTAATCCGAAGCCGCTTTACTTAGAAGCAGTCCTTCGGAGGTCTTGGGGAGGAGACTGCGGTTTGTCCCTTTGGAAGAGCCCGAAACACTTTCCGCCTCCACAATATCATCCCAGTCAAGGTTCCGGTTTACCGCCACAAAAATCCAGTTGGGATGCTTTGCATGAAGCTGTTTTAAGTAAGTCTGATAGGACGCCGGGAACTTTGCAAGCTCTGTACTGTAGCTTCCTACCGACTGGCTTCTCATCTGCCTAAGCCACATCTTGTATTCCTCTGTGAGTGCCTGCGTCCTTTCATCCGGCTGTCCGTCTTCCTCCAAAGCCTCATCCGCCTCTTCGCCGGCTTCATCTCCTAGGTTTTCATCCGCCTTTTCGCCGACTTCATCTCCTAGACTTTCACCCGCCTTTTCGCCGGCTTCATCTCCTAAGTTTTCGCCCGCGCTTCCATCCGCTCCATCTCCCGAATTTTCGTCTGCGCCTCCGTCGGCTTCATCTCCCGGTTCTTTATCGCCTGGCTTCGTCTCCTCTTGCTTTTCTTCCGGTGCGCCTTGTGAGCCGTCCGTCTCTTCAATATCCGGAAACTCTCCAAAAGAAGCGCTTCCTGCCGTACCGCTGCCGGCATCCGCACCCTGCGTCTCTCCCGTACCCTGCAAATCCCCGGCACTGACAGTCAGCGTGCTGAGCATGCTGCCGATTAAGGCTGCCGCCAGAACTTTCTTCACCTTTTGTATCCTCATATGTTATCTCCCCTTATTTATTTTCTATATATCACCCTTACTGACGCTTTCCTGTGACTTTGTTATCGGTATGCCTCAAACAGTCTTGCAGGATAGACCCCCCTGTCAATAAGATTTCGAATCGCTTCCACAACAGCGCCCTTGTCTTCCTTATAAGTAACGCCGAACCATTTATCATGGGAAGGCAGCACCTTAACTCTTGCTGCATGGTTCTGTACCAGTCCGCCGATAATCTGCGGCAGAAGATACTCTGCCTTCAATTCTTTCTCGTCCAGTCCGGAAAGGAACTCCTCAAACCCGCTTTCCAGATTTTCCAAAAACCGCACCGGCAGCCCCCACATATTCATAGATACCGAAGAGTCCAGCGGCAGCTTCTTTGTTACGCCTGCGCACTGTCCTTTGGCATACCCGTCTTCCTCTGCAATATCGTAGGTCTCCTCTATGTCCGTTAGCATATGGTCCTCATCCACACTGCAGATTCCTCTCGTCACTGTGCCATTGCTGCTTAACGTATTTTGAAGCACAAACCCCGCCATACATATATCAAGAACCGCCCGGCCGCTTTCTTCTTTGCCTGCCTCCTGCTCCTTCGCAAGATACTCGTAGATTATCCTATATGCCTCTTTCCCGTAATAATCATCCGCATTGATGACAAGAAACGGCTCCTTTACAATGCCCTTGCAGCTAAGGATTGCCTGTCCGGTTCCCCAGGGCTTTACCCTGTCCGGCCATTTTCCTTTAAATTTTTCCGGAATGTCTTCCAGCTCCTGATAGGCATACGCAACATCCGTAATTTTTTCGATGCGCTTTCCGATAATTTCTTTAAAGTCTTTTTCAAGATTTTTGCGGATGACAAATACCACCTTATTAAAACCGGCCTCCAGCGCATCATGGATAGAATAATCCATAATAATCTCCCCATTCGGGCCTACCGGTTCTAACTGCTTGATTCCGCCGCCAAATCTGCTTCCTATTCCCGCTGCCATAATTACCAATGTTGCACTTTTCATTTTATAAAACCTCCGTAATGCCATACCCGTCAGGGCATTCCGTAATACATGTTCCGCCAAACGGAATCCGGCTAAAATATGCGCCGGATATCTGACACCATTTTACTTTATTTGATAATTTTTGTCTACCAGATTATTTTTCCAATACTGCTTCCCCTAAAGTTTTCTTTATCTTTCGTTTTATTTCTTCAACAGACTTTTCATCCGGAACGGATACGTACAAAGGACCGCCTTTGTATGAATAACAGTATTTTTTCCCGCTGTCATTTCCTTCTGCAGCAATCGATTCAATTTCCCATCCTTTCATCTCTCCGATCTGCATCCGGATTAAAGACTTAATCTGCGCCTCTGATAAATTTGTATCCGCATTGCCCGAAACACTTCCTATCATTTCATTTGCATGAAATAGAATCATCGGCGAAACAGCCTTTTTTATCATCGCAGTAAGAAGCGCCTGCTGATTTTTCCCCCTCTGGTTATCTCCTGACGCCAGCGCCTTCCTTTCTCTCACAAATGCCAACGCCTGTTTTCCATTGAAGTGGTTAAGTCCCTCTTTCACCTCCACGACTTCGCCGGCCGCCTTGCTTGTTGTAAATGAAAGCTCAGACTCTACGTCGATTCCTCCCATTACATCTACAATCTCTTCAACAGACGTAAAATTAACACGTATATAGAACGGAATCTCCGTATCATAAAGCTCCTCAAGCGTTGCCCTGGATGTGTCTACCCCGTAATTCCCGGCATGGGTGAGCTTGTCCCTCTCTTCTCCCGAAACCCCCGGAATCTTCACGTAATAATCTCTCGGCGTTGTCGTTAAAAGGACCTTGTGCGTATTCGGATTAATCGTTGCGATCAGGTTCACGTCGCTCCGGCTCTCCTGATTGATATCACCGTATACATCAATACCGCTGATATACACATTAAAAGGCCTGTTTGTTACAGGCAGCATATGCTGCTCGTCATACCCTCCCGTCTCGTCTCCAATCGCAATCTTATCCAGCGCCGCATTGACCTTCAGGCCATAAAACCCAACGACTGTCAGCAGTATGCTTGCAATAAGGGCCAGTCCCTTCCCCGAACTGCGTCTCTTCCTGCTCCTTGCCGCCTTTCTCTGCAGGTTCTTGACAAACAGAAGCAATAATAAAAGCAGGACACACGCACCAATCATATAAGCTTTGGGCAGAATCCCCAAAACGGCCATTGAAGCGAGGAAAAACAAGGTCGCCGCCGCCTGTAAAAACCATAGCGCATTGTCAAGTGCGCCCGGCTTCCTGGGGGGCTGTCTCTGCCTTTTTTTCTTTTTTCTGCCGCGTCTTTTATCTGGCTCTCTCTCCTCATAACGGTGTGACTTGATATATTTCAACTGATCACGATATTCCATAATTCTCTCCTGTCATCCTATTTACTGAATACCAAAGAATGGCCCATGTTTACACACAAGCCATCTCTTTGTCTTTTACCCTATTCGCCAAGCCCACTTTCAACCGCCTCAACCATAGCTTTCAGCGCTTCTTCTTCATCATCGCCCTCGCAGACGAGCACGATTTGGTCACCTTTTTTTATACATGCACCCAATACGCTGAGAACGCTTTTCGCATTCGCCGTCATATCACCGTATTCAAATAATACTTTGCACACAAATTGATTCGCCACGTTGCAGAATATCCCCGCCGGCCTCAGATGAAGTCCGGTCGGATTGTAAATTGTAACTTTCTTTCTGACCATATCCTTATTTCTCCATCTTATTCTTTCAAACTTAAGATTACTCTTACTTTCACATTTTTTTCCAGAAAGCACTCATCCGGAAGTTTTACGGATACCGGCACGTCATACGTCCCGTCCGCCGTATAGTTTTTAAGGTCAATGCTGATTGCCTTTTCAAGAGAAAGCTTCTCCAGGACGTTTTTGGGCCCTCCTACCTGCAGTTCGACTACGTCTGCCGTGGCGTAACTCATCGTAAGTTCCTCTGACAGATTATTGATTGCTATCGAACCAACCGTAATATCATAGGACCTGGTCCCATCCTTTTCTACCGAGATGGTTACAACGACCGAACCGGCGTTCTCGTCCGCCAGCTGCACGTTGTCCGGGAGGTACTCCGATACATCAATAACTTTTTCTGTCTT
>CAJTUQ010000075.1 GCA_910579335.1 uncultured Dorea sp.
CATCGACAAGGACGTAATTGAGCGGGCATTGGAGCTCTATTACGAAGAATCTGACGCAGAAAATGCAATTGCCATGCTTTTGAAAAAGAAGCATTACGACCCTGAAAAAGCCGACAGGAAAGAGACTCAGAGGCTCTTCGGATATTTGACGAGAAAAGGATTTGAGTGCGGGGATATATTTAGGGTTTCTGAAAAGCTTGACATCTATGATAAAACAGTATAGAATTTAAATGTTGTATTTGTACAATGAAAACTAAATAAGGAGGTGCTCCTGTGCTAAGTAATGGATTCATTATTGCAATTGCAATAGTGCTTATCATAGCAGCGGCAGTCATCAGCCATTTTGTTACTGTGTCCAGCTTAAAGAGCAATGCAGAGTCTAAGATTGGCAATGCAGAGACGAAAGCCCGCGAGATTATTGATGATGCGGTTAAGACGGCTGAGGCGAAAAAGAAGGAGTCTCTTTTGGAAATTAAAGAGGAATCTATCAAGAATAAGAACGAGCTTGAAAAAGAGACCAAGGAACGCAGAGCAGAGCTACAGCGCTATGAGAAGCGTGTCCTTTCCAAAGAAGAGGCTTTAGACAAAAAGTCCGACGCCATTGAGAAGCGAGAGGCAGGATTTGCAGCAAAGGAAGAACAGCTCAAACACCGTGAAGCAAAGGTGGAAGAGATGGGCAGGCAAAGAGTACAGGAACTAGAAAGAATCTCAGGACTTACCTCCGAACAGGCAAAAGAATATTTGTTGAAAACTGTTGAAGACGATGTAAAACACGACACTGCCAAACTGGTTAAGGAATTGGAAGCGCAGGCGAAGGAAGAAGCGGATAAGCGTGCAAAAGAGTGCGTGGTAACTGCGATTCAGAGATGTGCGGCCGACCATGTGGCAGAGACTACGATTTCTGTTGTGCAGCTTCCAAGCGACGAGATGAAAGGCAGAATCATCGGGCGGGAGGGACGCAACATCCGGACATTGGAGACGATGACAGGGGTAGAGCTGATTATTGACGATACTCCTGAGGCGGTCGTCCTGTCGGGCTTTGACCCGATACGGCGCGAAGTTGCAAGAATTGCCCTCGAAAAGCTCATTGTTGACGGACGTATCCACCCGGCAAGAATTGAGGAGATGGTTGAGAAGGCCCAGAAAGAAGTCGATGTGATGATTCGTGAAGAAGGCGAGGCGGCGGCTTTAGAGGCCGGCGTCCACGGAATCCATCCGGAGCTTATCAAGCTTCTCGGAAGGATGAAATTCCGTACAAGCTACGGACAGAATGCACTGAAGCATTCGATGGAAGTGTCCCAGCTTGCAGGTCTTCTTGCAGGCGAAATCGGACTTGACGTCAGAGTGTCAAAGAGGGCCGGGCTTCTGCACGACATCGGAAAATCTATTGACCATGATGTTGAGGGCTCCCACATTCAGATTGGCGTGGATCTTTGTAGAAAGTACAAAGAATCTGCAACGGTCATAAACGCAGTGGAGGCTCATCATGGGGATGTAGAGCCGGAAACTCTGATTGCGTGCGTTGTACAGGCGGCAGATACGATTTCTGCGGCTCGTCCCGGAGCAAGAAGGGAAACATTAGAAACATATACAAACAGGTTAAAACAATTGGAAGACATCACCAACCAGTTTAAGGGAGTTGATAAGTCTTTTGCTATTCAGGCAGGTAGAGAGATTCGCGTTATGGTAGTTCCAGAGCAAGTATCTGATGCAGATATGGTATTAATGGCCAGAGATATTGCGAAACAGATCGAGTATGAGCTAGAATATCCTGGGCAGATTAAGGTCAATGTAATCCGCGAGTCGCGGGTGACGGACTTTGCCAAGTAGAAGATAAATGTGATAGACCGGACAGATTGTCCGGTCTTTTTTTAAAGCGGATATTCTTAGGAGTTATGTGTATATTTATGGAGGAAGCGATATTATGAAAGATGAGATAAAGAGAACCGGGAGGGAACTGGTTCACAAGGGAGCGATTATCGAAGTGTATACGGACCATATGGAGTTTTCCAACGGGCACCGTGCCGATTGGGATTTTATCCACCATGACGGTGCGGCGGCAGTGGTGCCGGTCCTTCCTGACGGCAGGATACTTATGGTAAAGCAGTTTCGGAATGCGCTGGAGCGGGAGACTCTTGAGATTCCCGCCGGTAAGCTGGATGAGCCGGGAGAGGCGGGCATCGTATGCGCCGGCCGGGAGCTGGAGGAAGAGACAGGATACAGGTCGGATGATTTGGCGTGGCTGATTACGCTGCGTACAACGGTTGCATTCTGCGATGAAAGAATTGAAATTTATGTGGCGGCGAATCTAAAGCCGTCAAAGCAGAAACTGGACGAGGATGAGTTTGTCGACGTCAAAGCATATACTCCGGGGTGATTCAGGATTCTAAAACAGTGGCGGCTCTTCTGGCATATGAGGGAAAATATCTCAGAAAATAGAATATATCAATTATGGCCTGACATATAATGAAGTATCTTGGCTAAGGAGGGAACATTTGTGAGGATACAGGAAAACGGAAAGCACTTTGTTCTGTATTTTATGTTAGGCTTTTGCTCAGGGATTTTATATGCCAATCTTTTTGCGAAGGATTATATTGTCAGTATGGGGATTCTCAGCGAATATTTTCTGAATCAGTACAGCGCCGACGAGATTCAGATGGGAGAATATCTTTGGTATGTGGCGAGGATCAGGCTGGCGCCGCTTCTTCTTTTGGGAGCGCTTGGATGTACGAAGCTCCGTAAAGGAGTCGTGGCGGCATTTATTTTATGGACAGGCTTTTCCAGCGGCCTTTTATTTACGTCGGCAGTGATAAAAATGGGAGTGAAAGGAATTATTCTATGCCTGATTGCCTTTGTGCCTCAGTTTTTATTTTACGCTGCGGGATATCTGGCTTTGCTTTGGTATCTCTATACCTATCCGCAGATTCGCTGGAACCTGGCTAAGACAGTTATTTTTCTTCTGCTTCTCTTAGTTGGAATCCTTCTGGAGTGCTATGTAAATCCGGTTATTATGCAGATGTTTATCCGGACATTGTGATGTATGACGGATGCGTCTTGGTATGGAGATTGCCGTATCAGTTGTTTTTGGGGGAGCGCAGATAATGGCTCAGGTAAAGGATGCACAGCAGGAAGGCGGCAAGCTGGCTTGCGAGCAGCCCTAAAAGATATCCTTCGATTCCAAAAACAGGAATACAGTAAAAAACGCTGAAAATCCTAAGAATCAGGCTGAACGTATTGATAAAAAACGAGAGTACGGTTTTCCCGATTCCGTTGATAACACTGATTAACGTTGTGTTTGCATATAAAAACGGGCACATCCATGCCAGTGTGACGATGTAGTCCCCGGCCGAGCGGCTGTTAAAAATAAAGAGCCCTATCCACTGGCCGATAACGAGGAGGAAGATGCAGCACAGGCTTCCGAGCAGGACGCAGCAGCAGACGCTCTTTTGTATGATGCTTCTTAGCTGCCGTCGGCGGTTTAAGGTCTGAGCCTCCGCCACTGTCGGAAGAAGCATGGTGGATACGGAGTTCGTAATGGCGGAAGGAAACAGGACGCAGGGAAGCGCCATGCCGGTCAGCACGCCATAGATACTCAGTGACTGTGAGACGGTCATTCCGTGGGATTGAAGCTTTAAAGGAATCGAGACGGCCTCGATGCTTTGGAGAAGATTTAAAAGGACCCGGCTTGCAGTCAGCGGGGCAGAAAGCCAGAAAAGCTCACCGGCGTATTTCATATATTCGGGAAGCCGGATGATTTTTTTTGTAAGACTCTGGCAGCAGCCTGCCTTCCGTGTAATAATTTTCAGGCAGAACATAGAAGATGCGATTTCTCCGGCGATCAAACCTCCTACGGCGATGGAAATACCGAATTTCATCCCGTTTTTCATCCCTATCAGATAGAAAATGTAGACGGACAGGATTCGGATAAGCTGTTCAATCAACTGAGAGAAGGCGGGGATTTTCGTTTCCTTGAGCCCCAGATAATACCCGACGATACAGCTATGGACAGAAGCGAAAGGGAACGCATAGGAAAGTATGATTAACAGGCTGCCGCAGCGTTCTTCCTGCAAAAACCGCGCTGCGATAAGCTCCGCATAGTTTTGCAGCAGCAGCATGACGAGGACCGACAGGCTGACAGAAAGTGCCATGCCGGTAAAGAGAAGCGTTCTGGCTTCTTTTTTTTTGCCTGTGGAGGCACGTTTCGCAACGCATCTTGCCAGGGCGGTTTCAATTCCGGCGGAGGTGAGGGAAAACCCCAATGCGTAAACAGGGAAGATAAGCTGGTACAATCCTACTCCCTCTTCGCCGAAAGTATGGCTTAAAAAGATCCGATAGAAAAATCCCATGAACCTTGTTGCAAACCCGGTGGCGGTTAAGATAAGAGTTCCTTTTAAAATAGTACGTTTCAGAGACATTTCTTTGCTCCTTGAGCTTATTATTAAAGCATATTCCCTAAGAAGCAGAACTATTCGCAGACAGGCATCGACGGGAAGAAGGAAATATACTTGACAGATATGCGTTTGAATGGTATCCTACAGAAGGAAATAAATCCGAGTAAATTACTAGGGATTAAAGAGGGTGAGAGGTTGAAGCTTTCTACAAAAGGAAGATACGGGCTGCGGGCAATGATTGACCTTGCCAGATACAGCGGAAGGGAGCCGGTAACTATCGGGAGCATTGCCGCGCGGCAGAATATTTCAGAACGGTATTTGGAGCAAATCGTGGCGCTGCTGAAAAAGAGCGGCCTGGTGAAAAGCATCCGGGGGGCGTCCGGCGGATACGTACTGGCGAGGGAGATGAAGGAAATTTCGGTAGGCGACATACTGCGTGCGCTGGAAGGAAGTCTTGAGCCGGTGAAGTGTGCGGCGTTTGATTCGGAGGACGGCTGTATGGCCTCCGGCGGATGTGTGACAAAATATGTGTGGCAGAGGATTAATGAGAGTATTGCGCGTACGGTTGACGAGATGGATTTAGAGGAGCTTGTCCGGGAAAGCGAGCGGCTCAATCCGGACGGCGGTTATACAAATCCAATGTGCAGTTCTTAAAAATGGGACAAGGGCCGGGCGGATGGCGCCCGGCATAGAAGATTGACGATAGAAGCGGAGGTACGAGGATGGATAAATTGATATATCTTGATAATGCGGCGACTACAAAGACAGCGCCGGAGGTTGTGGAAGCGATGCTCCCGTATTTTACGGAAAACTTTGGAAATCCTTCCAGCGTTTATGGATTTGCCGCAAAAAATAAAGAAGCGGTGTCTGTGCAGAGGGAGAGGGTTGCTGAGATTCTCGGCGCACAGGCAAAAGAAATTTATTTTACGGCGGGCGGCTCTGAGGCGGACAACTGGGCTTTAAAAGCGGTGGCGGAAAGTTATGCTTCAAAGGGAAACCATATTATTACAACTAAGATAGAGCATCATGCAATACTTCATACTGCGGAGTATTTAGAGAGAAAGGGGTTTGAGGTGACGTACCTTGACGTGGATGAGAACGGCATCGTAAAGCTTCAGGAGCTAAAGAAGGCGATTCGTCCGACGACGATACTGATTTCCGTTATGTTCGCCAATAACGAAATCGGAACGCTCCAGCCTATTAAGGAGATTGGGGAGATTGCCAGGGAGCACGGAATCTTATTTCATACGGACGCAGTGCAGGCATTCGGCCAAATCCCGATTTCTGTTGATGACTGCCATATAGACATGCTCAGTGCCAGCGGACATAAGCTGAACGGGCCGAAGGGAATCGGCTTTTTATATATCCGTTCAGGCGTGAAAATCCGTTCCTTTATTCACGGAGGGGCACAGGAGAGAAAGCGGCGGGCAGGCACGGAAAATGTGCCGGGAATCATAGGGCTTGGAACTGCGGCAGTGCGCGCCGTTAAGACAATGGAAGCGCGAGCCGGGAAGGAAACCGAGTTAAGAGACCACCTTATCAGGCGCGTGCTGGAGGAAATTCCTTACACGAAGCTTAACGGCCATCCAAAAAAACGCCTTCCGAACAATGCAAATTTCAGTTTCCGTTTTGTTGAGGGAGAATCGCTGCTGATTATGCTTGATATGAAAGGAATCTGCGCGTCGAGCGGCTCGGCCTGCACATCGGGTTCTCTTGACCCCTCTCATGTGCTGTTAGCCATCGGGCTGCCGCATGAGACTGCACATGGCTCCTTGAGATTAACACTCGGCGAGGAGACGACGAGAGAGGATATTGATTATACAGTGGACTGCCTGAAGGGAATTGTAAAAAATCTGCGGGAAATGTCGCCTCTTTATGAAGATTTTTTGAAAAAAGAGACGGCGTGCAAATCGGAGAGCCGTATATAAACAGACAAGCAAGGAGGAGTATGTGATGTATTCAGAGAAAGTAATGGAGCATTTCCAGAATCCAAGAAATGTGGGAGAGATAGAAAATGCCAGCGGCGTAGGGACCGTCGGCAATGCAAAATGCGGAGATATCATGCGTATTTACCTTGATATTGATGAGAATAAGGTGATAAAGGACGTGAAATTCAAGACCTTTGGCTGCGGAGCGGCAGTCGCCACCAGCAGCATGGCGACAGAGCTTGTGAAGGGGAAGACGGTCGAGGAAGCGATGAAAGTGACAAACCGGGCGGTGATGGAGGCTCTTGACGGGCTTCCGCCGGTAAAAGTGCACTGTTCCCTGCTTGCGGAAGAAGCCATCCATGCGGCGCTGTGGGATTATGCAGAAAAACATGGTATGAAGATAGAAGGGCTTGAAAAACCTAAATCTGACATCCATGAGGGCGAGGAAGAGGAAGACGAGGAATATTAAAATTTTCGGTTCGGATGCCGGAGCCAGACAGAAATAAGGGAAAGAAAATATGGAGAGAAAGAAAGTGGTCGTAGGCATGTCGGGCGGAGTGGATTCTTCCGTCGCAGCATGGCTTTTAAAGGAACAGGGCTATGACGTTATCGGCGTTACGATGCAGATCTGGCAGGAAGAGGATAACAGGTTTGTGGAAGAAAACGGGGGGTGCTGCGGCCTTAGCGCTGTGGAGGATGCCCGCCGGGTGGCGGCGAAGCTGGAGATTCCCTACTATGTTATGAATTTCAGGAAAGAATTTAAAGAAAAGGTTATTGATTATTTTGTGGATGAATATATTCATGGCAGAACGCCTAATCCATGTATTGCGTGCAACCGCTATGTGAAATGGGAATCGCTTCTGAAAAGGAGTATTGAAATAGGGGCGGACTATATTGCCACCGGCCATTATGCCAGAATCAAGGAGCTTTCAAATGGGAGGCTTACCCTCCGTATGTCTGCTGCAAGCTCAAAGGATCAGACCTATGCGTTGTATAACCTGACGCAGGAGCAGCTTAGGCGGACATTGATGCCTGTGGGCGGTTTCCATAAAGACGAGATACGCGCGATGGCGGACTTGGCAGGGCTTCGCATTGCAAGCAAGCCGGACAGCCAGGATATCTGCTTCGTGCCGGATGGGGATTATGCTTCTTTTATAGAGAAAACGGCAGGAAAGACGGCAAAGCCGGGTAATTTCGTTACGCCTGAAGGAGAAATCCTCGGACGGCATAAAGGTATTATTCACTATACGGTAGGGCAGCGCAAAGGCCTTGGCATTGCGCTCGGCTATCCGGTGTTTGTGCTGGAAATCAGGCCTGAGACGAATGAAGTGGTGCTTGGGAGCAGCGAAGAAGCTTTGTCCGGATGCGTGCGTGCAAACAGGCTGAATTTTATGTCTGTTCCAAAGCTTACCGGGGAGAAGCGGGTGTGGGCGAAGATACGCTATAATCACAAGGGAGCATGGTGTATAGTCAGGATGACGGGGGAGGATGAGCTTGTCTGTGAGTTTGAGGAGCCCCAGAGGGCGGCTGCGCCGGGACAGGCGGTCGTGCTCTACGACGGCGAATATGTTCTTGGCGGCGGGATTATAACCGGAGGCAGGTAAATATAAAGAGATATTGGGAAGAAAGACGGTAATTAGCAGAAGGAGGCCGGTATGATAAAAGCAGACGTACATATGCATACGGATTTTTCACATGATTCTGAAAGCACGCCGGAGCAGATGGTTGAGGGCGCTATAGAAAAAGGGCTTGAGGTCATTTGTTTTACGGATCATTATGACAAAGACAATATGGACTGGGGCCCGGAGGATATCTTTGAGCCGGAAAAGTATTTTGATAAAATGACTCAGGTACAGGAAAAATATAAGGGGAAAATCTGTGTCAGAATCGGGGTGGAGCTTGGCCTGCAGCCGCATCTTGGCGGATATTATGAGGAATTTGTGAAAAAGTATCCGTTTGATTTTGTCATAGGCTCGGTTCATTCGGCCAAGGGGACGGACATTGCCCAAAAAAAGATATTTGACGGACGGACGGATGAGGAAGCCTACAGAGTCATATTTCAGGAGATGTTAGAGGATGTGGAGGCTTACAGCGGCTTTGACGTATTCGGCCATGTGGATTATGTGGCGAGATACGGCAGGGAGCATGAAAAGGAATACTCTTACAGAAGGTTTGCGGATGAGATTGATGCGCTTCTTCGCAGCCTGATCGATAAAGGATGCGGGATTGAACTCAATATGTCGGGCTTAAAGTACGGCCTGCCTTTTGCGCACCCTCATACGGACGTCTTAAAAAGGTACAGGGAGCTTGGAGGAGAATTGATTACGGTCGGCGCCGACGGGCACAGGCCGGAACATATCGCCTATGATTTCCATAAAGTGAAAGACATCCTTGAAAGCTGCGGTTTTAAGTATTATGCCGAATTTGAGCGGCGCAGGCCCCGCTTTTTCAAAGTATAGGAATTACAATCCGTATTTGTTTTGAAATACATATACGGACAGCCTTGTCAAGAGAAAGTGTGCACAGATATTTGGGAAACGTCTGTGCAAGCTGCTGAAATTAGTTGTACATGGCTGAACTACGGTAAAAATATAGAAAAGGCACTTGAATTTCCGTATCTTTTTTAGTACAATACGTAATAGTTGATGATTCTTTAACAATGATTAAGGAATTCATTATAAAAAGGCTGTGTAACCAGTTAATAACAAAACTTTTAGGAGGAATTTAATCATGGCAGTAAAAGTAGCGATTAATGGATTTGGACGTATTGGACGTCTTGCATTCAGACAGATGTTCGGAGCAGAAGGGTACGAAGTAGTTGCAATTAACGATTTGACATCCCCGAAGATGCTTGCACACTTACTTAAGTATGATTCTTCTCAGGGCAAGTACGCTTTGGCTGACAAGGTAGAGTCTACAGAGGATTCTATCATTGTTGACGGAAAAGAAATCAAGATTTATGCAAAGGCTAACGCTGAGGAGCTTCCGTGGGGAGAAATCGGCGTTGATGTAGTTCTTGAATGTACAGGCTTCTATACATCCAAGGAAAAAGCTTCTGCTCACGTTAAGGCGGGCGCTAGAAAGGTAGTTATTTCCGCTCCTGCTGGAAATGACCTTCCGACTATCGTTTACAATGTAAACCATGAAACACTGAAAGCAGAGGATACAGTTATTTCTGCAGCTTCCTGTACAACAAACTGTCTGGCACCTATGGCGAAGGCTCTGAATGACCTTGCAAAAATCAAATCCGGTATTATGTGTACGATTCACGCATATACAGGCGACCAGATGACACTTGACGGACCGCAGAGAAAAGGCGATCTGAGAAGATCACGTGCGGCAGCGGTTAATATCGTTCCGAACAGCACAGGTGCAGCGAAGGCTATCGGTCTTGTTATTCCTGAACTGAACGGCAAGCTTATCGGCGCGGCTCAGCGTATTCCGACACCGACAGGTTCTACGACAATCCTTACGGCAGTAGTTGAAGGCAACGTAACGGTTGATGAGATCAACGCAGCTATGAAAGCGGCAGCTACGGAGTCCTTCGGATACAACACAGATGAGATCGTATCCAGCGATATCGTAGGCATGAGATTTGGTTCTCTGTTTGATGCTACACAGACAATGGTCTGCCCATTAGACAACGGTACAACAGAGGTTCAGGTAGTATCCTGGTATGACAATGAAAATTCCTACACAAGCCAGATGGTAAGAACAATCAAGTACTTCTCAGAGCTTGGCTAAACCTGAACACTTAGCGAGGTATTTTCGAGCTTCGTGTGAAGGTTGTTCGATGAGCAAAGCGAATGGAACTTCCACGGCCGCTAGTGGTGAGCAGTAACCGAGAGTGAAGGTTGTTCAATGAGCAAAGCGAATGGAACTTCCACGGCCGTTAGTGGTGAGCAGTAACCGAGAGTGAAGGTTGTTCAATGAGCAAAGCGAATGGAACTTCCACAGACTGCTAGTAGTGAGCAGCAGCTTAAGAAAGCTATGGCGCCGCAGTTCGAAAAATATCCTTATAAAAAGACTCAAGAAAGGGTCCGGTCTTTTGGACCGGACCCTTTTTCAATCCAATGATATGTAATACCTTATATTTACAGGAGGCTTATATTATGCTTAATAAAAAATCGGTTGACGATATCAATGTAAAGGGCTTAAAGGTTCTGTGCAGATGCGATTTTAACGTTCCTCTTATCGATGGAAAGATTACGGATGAGAACCGTCTCGTAGCTGCTCTTCCGACAATTAAAAAGTTAGTTGCAGACGGCGGTAAGGTAATTCTCTGCTCTCATCTCGGAAAGCCGAAAGGAGAGCCGAAGCCGGAGCTTTCTCTTGCGCCGGTGGCAGTGCGTTTGTCTGAACTTCTCGGACAAGAAGTAAAATTTGCAGCGGATGCGGCGGTTGTGGGAGAAAATGCAAAAGCGGCCGTAGCTGCCATGAATGACGGAGATGTCATCCTTCTTGAAAATACGCGTTACAGGGCTGAGGAGACAAAGAACGGCGAGGCGTTCAGCAAAGACCTTGCGTCTCTCTGCGACGTGTTTGTAAATGATGCGTTTGGGACGGCTCACCGCGCGCACTGTTCAAACGTGGGCGTTACACAGTTTGTTGACACGGCGGCAGTCGGATACTTGATGCAGAAAGAGATTGATTTCCTTGGAAACGCAGTGAACAATCCAAACAGGCCGTTTGTTGCGATTCTCGGCGGTGCGAAGGTTTCCAGTAAGATTTCCGTAATCGAGAACCTTCTTGACAAAGTAGATACTCTGATTATCGGAGGCGGCATGTCCTATACCTTCAGCAAGGCGCAGGGCGGCAGTGTAGGCGGTTCTCTTCTTGAGGCGGATTACTGCGAATATGCGCTGAACATGCTTAAAAAAGCAGAGGAGAAAGGTGTTAAGCTTCTGCTTCCTGTCGATACGGTTATTGCGGATGATTTCTCTAATGATGCAAATTCTAAGGTAGTAGCGTCCGGCGAGATTCCGGACGGATGGCAGGGACTCGACATCGGACCGAAGACAACGGAGATTTTCTGTGAAGCGGTAAAGGACGCTAAGACGGTTGTATGGAACGGACCGATGGGATGTTTTGAGATGCCGAAATTTGCGACAGGTACAGAGGCAGTTGCGAAGGCGCTTGCCGATACGGAGGCGGTAACCATTATCGGCGGCGGCGATTCCGCAGCGGCGGTAAACCAGTTAGGATACGGGGATGAGATGACCCATATCTCGACAGGCGGCGGCGCTTCCCTTGAATTTTTGGAAGGCAAGGAGCTTCCTGGCGTAGCGGCGGCTAATGATAAATAAGTGCTTTTGTACAGAGTAAGTAATGTAAATTATATATTTGGAGGATAGGAAAAATGGCAAGAAGAAAAATTGTTGCAGGCAACTGGAAGATGAACAAAACTCCAAGCGAGGCAGTTGCGTTAGTTGAGGAATTAAAACCGTTAGTAGCGAGCGAGGATGTAGATGTAGTATTCTGCGTTCCGGCGATTGACATTATCCCGGTTGTTGATGCATGCAAGGGTTCCAATATTCAGGTCGGCGCTGAGAATATGTACTTTGAGGAGAGCGGCGCTTACACTGGAGAGATTTCTCCGGCAATGCTTGTAGATGCAGGCGTAAAGTATGTCGTGCTTGGACATTCCGAGAGAAGAGAGTACTTTGCCGAGACAAGCGAGACTGTAAATAAAAAGATGTTAAAAGCATTTGAGCATGGGATTACGCCGATTATGTGCTGCGGCGAGACGTTAGAGCAGAGAGAGCAGGGCGTGACGATGGACTTTATCCGCCAGCAGGTTAAGGTTGGTTTCTTAAATGTTACGGCAGAGCAGGCAAAAGAGGCAGTTATCGCTTATGAGCCGATTTGGGCCATCGGAACAGGAAAAACGGCTACGACAGAGCAGGCAGAGGAAGTGTGCGCAGGAATCCGCGCATGTATCGCTGAGATTTATGACGATGCTACGGCAGCCGCAATCCGTATCCAGTACGGCGGTTCCGTAAATGCGGGCAATGCGGCTGAGTTATTTGCTCAGGCGGATATCGACGGCGGCCTGGTCGGCGGCGCATCCTTGAAGGCGGACTTCGGAAAAATCGTAAATTATAAATAACCGCTATACTAAGGCACAGGAAAAGGCCGCCCGTTTACACCGGCGGTCTTTCTTTAAGAAAATCCTGCCGTAAGCGGCGGGCAGCTGTTATATTGTGAGGGAGAGCGTTATGCGTTATATGGAAATTCCGATTCAGGAAGAAGGTTCCCTTGATTATGCGAGGCTTGAGGTCTATCTTTTGGATACGCCTGCAGAAAAAATCAGAATAAAAGAACGGCCGATGATTCTTATCTGTCCGGGAGGAGGGTATGAAAAGCTGAGCTACCGGGAAGGGGAGCCTGCGGCGCTTCATTTTTTGAATCAGGGGTACCACGCCTGCGTGCTCCGGTACTCGGTTGCGCCGGCAAGATATCCCGCCGCGCTTCTTGAAATCGGAAGGGCAGTGAAGCTGATACATGAAAAAGCTGAGGAATGGCAGGCAGATGCGGGAAAAATTATTCTTGCAGGGTTTTCGGCGGGTGCGCATCTTGCGGCGATGCTGGGATTGTTCTGGAACAGAGAGCGGCTTTATGAGCGGCTTTGTGCGGCGGCGGAGCAGTTAAGGCCGGCAGGTATGATTTTGAGTTACCCTGTCATCACGTCAAAGGACGGGTTCTCACACAGAGGCAGCTTTGAAAATCTTTTAGGGGAACGCTTTTTAGAGCTTTCCGGTGAGCTGTCCATAGAGGAACAGGTGACGAAGGACACGCCGCCGTGCTTTATCTGGCATACGCTAAATGACAGCACGGTTCCGGTGGAGAATGCGTTTTTTATGATGTCTGCGCTGAAAAAAGCAGGCGTATCGGCGGAGCTTCATGTATTTCCGGAAGGGGAGCACGGGCTTAGCCTGGCGGACCGGAATGTGGAGCGTACAGACGGCAGCGGGGTGAACGAACAGTGCGCGCAGTGGGTAAGGCTTGCTGACGTATGGCTTACGAAACTATTGAAATGATTTAAAGGAGATTAGGAAAATGAGCAGAAAACCAACGGTATTAATGATCTTAGACGGTTACGGGCTGAATGAAAAAACTGCCGGAAATGCTGTTGCACAAGGAAACACTCCTGTCATGGACAAGTTGATGGCAGAGTATCCGTTTGTAAAAGGAAATGCCAGCGGAATGGCGGTCGGCCTTCCGGACGGACAGATGGGAAATTCGGAAGTAGGGCATCTGAATATGGGCGCCGGACGTATCGTCTATCAGGATCTTACAAAGATTACAAAAGCAATCCAGGACGGAGATTTTTTTGAAAATAAAGCGCTTCTTGCAGCATGTGAGAATGCGAAGAAAAACGACAGTGCGCTTCATATGTACGGACTTGTGTCCGACGGCGGGGTGCACAGCCATAACACCCATATCTACGGACTGTTGGAGCTGGCAAAGAGACAGGGGCTTACGAAGGTGTATGTACACTGCTTTTTGGATGGCCGCGATACGCCGCCCGCATCCGGAAAAGAGTATGTAGAAGAACTGGTTTCCAAGATGGAAGAAATCGGAATCGGTGAAGTAGCAACCGTTATGGGGCGCTACTATGCGATGGATCGTGATAACCG
>CAJTUQ010000076.1:0-11889 GCA_910579335.1 uncultured Dorea sp.
GATTTCCATCCGGTCAGGAAGGGAGTCCTCATATGTTTTTGTCTTTGGAAACTTTGCTAATCCATTCAATGGCTTCTTCAAGCCCTTCTGGAGAAAGAGGAAATTCCATCCACTGTTTATCCTCGTCAGGGGTTGCTTCAAAGCACCAAGGTTCAGGATAGATGCAGACATGGAGCTTGTCTTTTGAAGCATTCAAATAGTAGCGGAGTCCGGCGTGAGAACCGGTATAGTTTTCTTTTTTTAAGAAATTGATGGACAATCCGGGAGTGGCAATCATTTTTATTCCCTCTCATTCGTTCTATTTTATCCATTTTAGCATATAGATAATAATGAGGTCAAAAATTTTTTTTAATCTTGTTTTAATTTTTGGGAGGGGGGGGGTATTGCAAAGGTGACCTTATAGGTATAAACTGGAAGTGTAATAAATAATCTGTTTAAGGAGGAGAAGTACATGAAAAAAATGAAAAAAGTTCTATGCATGTTGCTTGCGGCTGTGATTACTGTCAGCATGGGACTTGCAGTAGGAGGCCAGGAGGCACAGGCGGCAGATAAGCTGAAAGCGCCAAAGGCTATGCGTTGCGGAATTGGACAGCGTAATTGGAATTACGTGAAGCTGCCAATTGCATCAAAGACTGACGTAATTAAGGACATCAAGGTTTACAAGGGAAAAGCTAAGACGAAGAATGTTGTTATTAAGAAGACGTACAAGTCGTTTGATGAGACGAATCCGTATGAAAGATATAGCGTTTATGCTAAAAAAGCGGGTAAATATACAGTTAAGTACAATGTATATAACGGCAAGAAGAAAGGCAAAACACAGAAGTTCACCGTACATGCAAAAGGATACGGCGATGCAATTTCTACCGTTACCATTAATAAGAAAAATGTAACGAAGTTTAATGCGAATTATTATCCGTCCAGCAGCTACTATACAAGCAAAAGCAAGATTAAGATTAAGTTCAAAGCTGCAGCAGGATGCAAGATTAAAAAGATTACGATGTCATACTATGACAAGGATGGCAAGCGCGTAACAAAGAACATTAAGAACGGAAAAACCGTTAAGCTTGGCACATATGCCGAGGGTTATTCTTCCGATTACAGCTGGTCCAGAGAAGCATATGCAAGGACTACTTTCACGGTTTATTATGTAGACAGGTATTCTCAGTATCAGTATGAGGACGGGGAGATGGACAGCGATACATACTATGTATACAAAAAGGCAACAAAATGGTACAAGCCGTCATATGAAGACTAATATCTGAATGCGGCTTGTTCCGCAGGATATTTTAAGGCAGTTGAGATGTCAACTGCCTTTTTCAATGCGGCGCAATCTTAAGAATTTTTTTCGTTTTTCTAATGAAAGTATTTCGCTTTCTATGTTATTATAAAAAGAAATAATAGGGATAAAAGGAAGATGTACAGATTATGGAACAGGTAATTCAGGTCAGGAACCTGTATAAACTATACAAAGTAGGTGACGAGACGGTCCGGGCGCTGGACGGAGTGGATTTTGACATCCATCACGGCGAGTTCTGTGCGATTGTAGGAACCTCCGGTTCCGGAAAGTCGACGCTTCTCAATATGCTTGCCGGGCTTGAAAAGCCCACAAAGGGAACGATTGTTATCGGTGGGCAGCATATTGAAAATCTTAAGGAGAACGAGTTGGTAGCTTTCCGGAGGAACAACGTGGGATTTATCTTTCAGTCCTTTCATCTTATGGGGACGATGAATGCAGTGGAGAACGTAGCGCTCCCTTTAAGCTTCCGGGGTGAGGACAGGAAGCTTAGGACGAAGAAAGCGAATCAGATGCTGCAGCTTGTGGGGCTTAAAAAGCACAGGAAGCATATGCCGAACCAGATGTCGGGCGGACAGCAGCAGAGAGTGGGAGTGGCGAGGGCCCTGGTGGTGGATCCGAAGATTATATTTGCAGACGAGCCGACGGGAAATCTGGATTCGCATACATCTGAGGATGTGATGAAGCTGATGCAGAGAGTCGTCAGAGAGCAAAAAAAGACGCTGGTTATGGTTACGCATGACAATCATCTGGCAACTTATGCAGACAGGGTTTTCCACATTAGCGATGGAAAAATTATAAAGATAGAAGAACATGACAGAGTGAGGGAGGAAGTAGAACAATGAGCAGATGGAAGGAATTAATCAGAGGAACGGCAGCAGTACTTGCGGCGGCAGTAATTGCCGGTGCGGGGATGGATATGCCGGTAAGGGCGGGCGACCCGGATGTGACGCCGCAGGATGTATCTGAAATAGAATGGAAGACAATTGACAATAAAGTGCCGGTATTTGAATATCAGAAATCAAACACGATAAAGATGTATATTAAGAATATGTCAGACGATAAGATTAAAAACATCGTGGTTGAACCGGATATTAAAGATGAAGATATCGATAAGTGGCCGTTCCGAAAGGATTATCAGGATGATGAGTGGAAGATCAAGGAGCTTGGTGCCGGAGACACAAATAAAACGGTAGCCTTTGAATTTACGGAACGTGATAATATAGGGACCGGGAATCATAAGATAAGCTTTAAGTGTACATATGAGCTGGCGGATGATACGGAAAAAAAGGTTTACAAGTCATTCTGGGTAAAGACGACGGAGAAACCCAAGGAGCGGGATGAGCTAGACGTAAATTTTACGGACAAGACTCCGAAGGATGACGAGAAAGTAGACGATGGGCAGAAAGAGGAGGACGATAAAAAGAAGCCTGCGAAGGAGCCGGAACCAGGCGGCGTCAGCAACAGCGAGCCGTCCTATTCCGATGGCGGCGGTGGCGGCGGCTCTGAATCTGACGGGTCGGTGCCGAGAGTTATCGTAACAGGTTTTGATACGGAGCCGAAGGAGGTAAGGGCAGGAACTGACTTTACACTTAAGGTTCATTTGAAGAATACCTCTAAAAAAACGAGAGTAAAAAATATGCTGTTTGACCTCAACGCACCGGAGGAAGGTTCGGATGAACAGACGACAGCCCCGGCGTTTCTGCCTTCCTCAGGAAGCAGCTCTGTCTATCTGGAAGGGATGAAGGCGAACGGAACGGCAGATATCTCCATCAAGCTCAATGCCAAATCAGACCTTCTGCAGAAGCCTTATAGTGTGGAACTGAGCATGAAATACGAGGACTCCGGCTCCAATGCGGTAGAGTCGTCATCAAGCCTTTCCATTCCGATTAAGCAGAATGCCCGATTTGAATTTAGTGATTTTGAGATAAATCCGGAGAGCATTGCCGTAGGCGATGAAGCGAATGTAATGTGCAGTCTTTACAATCTCGGAAGGATTAAGCTATACAATGTAAGGGCGACTTTTGAAGGGAAATCCATTGAAAAGGAAGAAGTATTCGTAGGGAATGTAGAGTCCGGAGCTACGGCTTCCATAGATGCCATGCTCAAAGGCGCGCAGCCGTCCCAGGGACCGGAACCGGTAACAATGACGATGAGTTATGAGAACGAGGAAGGCGAAGCAACTATGGAGCAGAAGGAATTGATGCTTGAGGTTACAGATGCGGCGGAGGAAGGTATGGAGCAGATGATACCGATTGATGAGGAAGAGCAGGGCGGCGGTTTCCCAATCGTGCCGGTGGTCATTGCTATCGGAGTTATTGGTATGGCGGCAGCGGCAGTCATAATTCTCAAGGAACGCAAGAAGAGGATGAGAAAAAACGAGGAGGAGGATTTTCTGTATGAACTGGATGGATCTTCTGAGGATGAGCAGTAGCAATCTGCGCAGAAGAAAGTTACGTACATTCCTTACCGTCCTCGGAGTTGTCATCGGTACGGCGTCAATTGTAGTAATGATTTCGCTGGGGCTTGGGCTCCAGCAGGCGATGTATCAGGAGATAGAGCAGTACGGCGGCCTGACTACAATTAACGTAATGGGCGCAAACGGAGAAGGGGACATGATGTATAGCGCTATGGGAGACTCGGACAAGGAGTCGGAGGAATACGTTGATGACGACTGTATTTCCATGCTGTCAAAGCTGGAGCATGTGACAAGTGCGGAGCCGGTATATTCAATGTCCGTAATGCTTGTGAAAGGGGCCTATGAAGGATATATGCAGCTTATGGCGATGACTCCGGAAGCGCTTAAGGCGAGGAATATTGAATTGTCACAGGGAACCCTTCCCAGAAAAAACAGCGGACAGCTTGAGCTGGTGTACGGCAATATGACACTTGTGAATTTTCAGGAAAAAGGTACGGGAAATTCATACTGGGATACCGGCGAGCTTCCAAATATTGATTTGGCAAAAGATTCGCTGTTTCTGATATTGGATCAGGATAATTACTTTGCCAGCCAGGAGCAGTCTCCGATGGATGCGGGAGCAATCGGAGAGGAAGGCGGAGTGGCAGGTGAGAGCAGAAAACCGGTGAAAAAGCACGTCGTCCGAAGCTGCGGACTTGTGGCGGGCGGAGTCGATGATTATAATGCGAACTGCTATTATATTTTCTGCGATTTAGATACGTTAAAGCAGGTTTTAAAGAAAGAATTTGCAGGCAGGGTTATTCCCGGCCAGCCGCAAACGGAAAGCGGGAAGCCTATGAAAGAGTTCTGCTATTCCTATGCCCAGCTCAAAGTAGATGATAAGGATCATGTGGCGGAAGTTTCCAATATGATTCGGGAAATGGGCTATAATGTGGAAACCAATGCGGAGATGATGGACAGTGTGAACAGGCAGATGGGAATCATCCAGGCGGTTCTTGGCGGAATCGGGGCTGTGTCATTGTTTGTCGCAGCTATAGGAATCGCAAATACGATGATGATGTCTATTTACGAGAGAACGAAGGAAATCGGCGTTATGAAAGTGCTTGGGTGCAGTCTTGGCAATATCAGGGGAATGTTCCTGATGGAAGCGGCCTTTATCGGTATCTTCGGAGGAATCATCGGCAATATATTAAGTTTTCTTATGTCGGCCGCCATCAATGCACTGACGGCTAATTCAGACATGATACAGACCGGCGGTGCAAATATTTCCTATATCCCAATATGGCTGATGCTTGCTTCTATCGGATTTGCCATGCTTGTAGGAATTGTAGCCGGATATTTTCCGGCGAAGCGCGCCATGAAGCTCAGCCCGTTAGAGGCAATCCGCAACGGGTAAAAATAAAAGAGACTTTGAACAGATTGTAAATTTACAGAGAATGCAGTGTGACCCGGAATTTGCCGGGGCACACTGTTTTGCGGTTAAGAGATGTTACTCTTCAATTACATGGATTTCAAGATAGTCAAAATCAATGGAATCCACAAAATTATCCTGATAAAACCGTGCTTTGCCGTGACGTTTAAATTCTTCAATCGTTGCGTCGAGCCAGATAGGTTTGCTTAGGTCAAACTCATAGCAGACTGCTTCTAAGGCATGAAATATTTTGTGGGTTCTTGTATCGTCTGAGCTGTCGCAGATAACGGTATCCTTAAGCATCCGGTTGTCTTTAAATTCTTTTCCCCATAAACGGAACATGATTGTACCTCGCATGAATATTATTTTGTATAGTAAAAATCAGTATACTCTTTTAGGAAAGGGCTGTCCAGGTAAAAAAGAGCACTTGCGAAAAAACATGGGGTATGATACAATTCAACAGGTGACAAGACACATGACAAAACAATAAATCATAAGGAGTCCGTAATGGAAGGATTAAGAAAGACATTTGACAGAATATTTATTGAAGGATTAAGCGCAATGGCGCAGGGGCTGTTTGCAACGCTGATTATTGGGACGATTATCCAGCAGATCGGAACGCTTATAGGAGGAACGGCAGGAGAATTGATTTTTGTAATCGGGAAAATCGCTGCCTCTCTGACCGGCGCAGGTATCGGAGCGGCAGTTGCATACCGGTTTAAGGGAAGTGTGCTTGTCGTCGTCTCGGCGGCGGTGTCAGGTATGGCAGGAGCATTTGCCGGAAAACTGCTTGCCGGTGCGGTGCTTGTGGAGGGAGCTATGGTGTATGCGGGGCCCGGAGAGCCTCTCGGAGCTTTTCTTGCAGCGTATGTGGGCGTGTTTTTCGGTTCGCTGGTGTCAGGAAAAACAAAAGTGGATATCCTGGTAACTCCTTTGACCGTGATAGGGACAGGTTCGGCGGTAGGGCTGGTTTTAGGGCCTCCGATTTCACGTTTCATGGCTTGGCTTGGAGCGGTTATCAACTGGGGGACAGAGCAGCAGCCGCTGCTTATGGGAGTTGTTGTATCGGTACTCATGGGAATGATACTGACACTGCCGATTAGCTCAGCCGCATTGGGAATTATTTTGAATCTGTCCGGGCTTGCGGCGGGCGCCGCGACAATCGGCTGCTGTTGCAATATGGTTGGATTTGCGGTGGCGAGTTACCGTGAGAACGGGATGGGCGGCCTTCTTGCCCAGGGGATTGGGACATCTATGCTGCAAGTGCCCAATATTGTAAGAAAGCCGGTGATATGGCTCCCTGCCATAGTATCCAGCGCAATTCTCGGACCTGTTGGGACTATGGTCCTGCATATGACAAGCAACGCCACAGGCTCCGGTATGGGTACGGCGGGGTTTGTGGGACAGATTATGACATGGCAGACGATGATTCAGACGGAAGCCGCATATGCGGTTCTCTTTAAAATTGCCGCTATCCAGATTCTACTGCCCGCTATTGTGACATTGGGGATTTCCGAATTAATGCGTAAAAAGGGCTGGATTAAATTCGGCGACATGAAGCTTGACATATAAGGGGGTACTGCATGGAGGGGAACGGGAAAATACATGTATACTACGGATCCGGAAAAGGGAAGACGACTGCGGCTGTGGGACAGGTGGTGCGCGCGGCCGGGGCAGGCTTGAAAGTACTTGTATTTCAGTTTTTGAAAGATAATTCTTCCAGTGAAAGAAAAGTGTTGGAAAGGATTGCTAACGTTACCTGCGTACCGGGAAGAGAGCTGGTAAAGTTTTACAGGCAGATGAACGGGAAAGAGCGCAGAGAACTCAAGGAATATAATAGTAAGAAGCTGGATGAAATTGTCAAAGTTTGTGATTCTTTTGACATGCTGTTTTTAGATGAAGCCTTGTGCGCAGTGTCGCTTGGCGTGCTTGATGAGGACGGCCTGCTTAGCGTTTTGAAGCATAAACCAGAGGGGCTGGAAATCATTTTGACAGGTCATAAGGTATCTGAAAAGGTACTGGAAACTGCCAGTTACGCAACAGAGATGAAGAAGCAAAAACACCCATATGACGGGGGATTGGGGGCACGTCTCGGCATCGAGTATTAATTGTTACATGTTTCTAAAATATGTATTAAAAAGAAGACATAACTCCTTGTTCTATGCTATAATATGTATATGTACGAAAAGACTCTTCGCATAGAGAGGAGAGATTATATTTGGAGAACGCAATTAGAAACTACGAGGACGTAGACAGTTGGAAGACAATTATGTTTCTCTATAATGCAGCCTTGAAGGAAGTCGGAACGAAGCTTGAGATATTGAATGATGAATTTCAGCATGTTCATAAGTATAATCCCATTGAACATATTAAGAAAAGGGTGAAATCACCGGAAAGTATCGTTAAAAAGTTGAAGCGTTATGGATATGAGACGTCCATTGAAAATATGGTAAAATATGTCAATGATATTGCCGGAGTACGGTTAATCTGTTCCTTTTCATCAGATATCTACCGGCTGGCGGAGATGATTGGAAACCAAAGTGATTTAAAAGTGCTTTCTATTAAGGATTATATCAGGAACCCGAAGCAAAGCGGATATAAAAGTTATCATATGCTTGTGTCCGTCCCTATTTTTTTGTCGGACAGTGTTGTAGACACAAAGGTAGAGATACAGATCCGCACGATTGCAATGGATTTCTGGGCGAGTCTTGAACATAAGATATATTATAAGTTTGAGGGAAACGCGCCGGAATATATCAGCCGGGATCTTCGGGAATGCGCGGAGATGGTGTCATCGTTGGATGAAAAGATGCTCACTCTCAATGAGGCTATTCTGCAATGCCTGAAGAAACATGAAGAGTCAAAGAAACGTACATACAACCGGACGGATACATTCCTTGAAGAAAAGAAAGAACCGGAAGACCTGAGTTGAACTCAGGTCTTTTCATCATGCGGGGATGAATGTCCGGGGAGGACAAAATAAGAAGCGTACGATCAACGAATAAAAGGTATGGTGCAGTATGAAATATGAGAATATATATCAGGGGATATTTATTGACCGCCCAAATCGTTTTGTTGCCCGTGTCGAGATCGGAGGGCGGGAAGAGACGGTGCATGTCAAGAATACAGGAAGATGCAGGGAATTATTAAAATACGGCGCGGTTGTTTATGTTCAGAAAAACTTCAAACCGGAACGGAAAACGCAGTGGGATTTAATTGCTGTCAAAAAGGGAGACCGATTGATTAACGTGGATTCCCAGGCTCCGAATCAGGTTGTAAAGGAATGGGTGGAAAAGGGAGAGTTTGTACGGGAAATCACTGCTGTCCGTCCGGAATATGCATATGGGAGTTCCCGTATTGATTTATATGTGGAGGCAGGAAAGAAAAAGATACTGATAGAGGTGAAGGGAGTCACGTTGGAGGAGGACGGAATCGTGCGTTTTCCGGATGCGCCCAGCGTACGTGCCGTTAAGCATGTACAGGAGCTTCAAAAGGCTGTGGATGAGGGGTATGAGGCCTATGTGATTTTTGTTGTACAGATGGAAGGCGCACGCTGCTTTACGCCGAATACTGACACCCATCCGGAGTTTGCACAGGCTTTGAGGGCGGCGGCGGAAAAGGGAGTGCATGTTGCGGCATATGGCTGCCATGTGGAAAGCGACAGCATTATCATTTCCGGGGAAGTTCCGGCCGTTCTTAATGAACCCGCCCTCTGCCGTGCGCCGTCACTGCTGATTCCGTGGTATAGAGAGAACAAAAGAGAGCTTCCGTGGCGGGAGAATCCGGAATGCTACCATGTATGGGTGTCGGAGATTATGCTCCAACAGACAAGAGTGGAGACGGTGAAGCCCTATTATGACAGATTTATGAAAGAGCTTCCGACAATCAAAGCATTGGCAGAAGCGAAGGAGAATCAGCTGCTGAAATTGTGGGAGGGCTTAGGATATTATAACCGGGTACGGAATATGCAGAAGGCGGCCCGGCAGGTTATGGAAGATTACGGAGGAGTATTTCCGCATACCTATGAGGAGATAAGGTCTCTTAAGGGAATCGGCAGCTATACGGCGGGGGCCATCGGCTCCTTTGCATTTGGGCTTCCGGTCCCCGCAGTGGACGGAAACGTGCTCCGTGTTATTACAAGGCTTACGGCGGATGGTTCTGATATTTCAAAGCAAAGTACGAAAAAGAGGATAGAGGAGGAACTGAAAAAAGTAATTCCTGAAGAATCGGCCGGCGATTTTAATCAAGGGCTTATAGAACTGGGAGCGATTGTCTGCGTGCCAAATGGATTGCCCAAGTGTGCAGAATGTCCGCTTTCTTCGTTGTGTAAGGCGAAACAGCGAGGTCAGGAGCTTTGTTTTCCTGTAAAGGCAAAGACGAAGGCAAGAAGGATAGAGAAAAAGACCGTGCTGATATTTATGGATGGGGAGAGGATTGCGATTAGCAAGCGCGGTCAGGAGGGGCTTCTGGCCGGACTTTACGAGCTTCCCAATGTGGAGGGCATCTTTATAGAGATGAGGCTGCGGTATTTTGCAAAGAGATTGGGCTTATGCCGGTACGGATAGAAGAGCTTCCGGCGGCAAAGCATATCTTCAGCCATGTAGAATGGCATATGATAGGCTATAAGGTCCGGGTAGATGAACTGGAAAAGACAAACAGGAAAAATTTTTTGTTTATCCATCCGGAAGAAATAGAAAAAAAATATCCGATTCCCTCTGCGTTTGAAAAGTATATGAAGGAATTAAGAGCTTGAAAATAAGTGTTTTAAAAGGCTATACGGCAGCAGTGTGCGCCGGATAGCCTTTCTAAGTACAAGATTTTAGAGCCTGCCGTTATTTTCCCGCATAAATTTGTATTCTGCTACGGAGCGGTCAAAGCCTTCAATATGTGTATAGAACCATTTGATAACGTTTTCCTCTACTTTTTCAACGAAAGCCGGGGAAGGGCCTTCCTCCTCCTGAAGCATTTCGTCTAATTCAGAAATCGTCTTTTTGAAATCTTCATGCTGCTTTTTGTGCTTTTCATAACCGGGATATTCAATGCTCTTTTGAAGCTCCTCCTCGGCGCCAAAATGGAAAACGGTGTAGTCCGACAGATAGTCAAGCGTCTTAACGGCAGCCAGCTTTGCGTCACTGTCCTCGCAGCTGTCCAAAAGCTTGTTGATTCTGTCAATCAACTCTTTGTGTTGTGAATCAATCAATTCATTTCCTGTGATAAGATTTTCGCTAAATTCAGCTCTCATAGATAAATACCTCCCTGTAATAATTTATATTGGCTGATGAGAAAACTTGGCTGCTTTGCGTGTCTGCGATGTATAGACGAACGGATAAATGATGCATGCCATCGCAAACGCTGCAATTACATCTGTAACCGAATGCTGCTTTAAAAACACGGTGGACAGAATGATTAAAATTCCGGTAATATATACGCTCCACATGATACCCTTATGTGCCTTCAGCTTTTCACTGTGAGAGGCTGCAATCAGGATGCCTACGGTGTTGAAGACGTGGATGCTGGGCAGTACGTTTGTAGGAGTATCTAAGCGATAAAGCCGTTTTACTAAATCAATGCAGAAATTATCCCTCGCAAAAGTGGTCGGACGCAGGTTTAATCCGTTAGGAAAAACAGTGCAGATTATAAGGAACGCCGTCATTCCGATAATAAGGAAGGACGTAATCTTGTAGAAGCCTGCTTTGTCCGTGAAAAAGAAATAAAAAATACATATTGCCATAAATACAAACCAAAAATAGTATGGAAGAATAAAATACTCTATAAATGGAATAAAGTTGTCCAGTGGAGAGTGGATGACAAAAAAATTCTTTTGAATGTGCACCTCCAGATAATTAAACCACGGTAAATAAATAAATGCGTACAGAAATACCCATGCATGACTATACTTTTTTATGAATGCCTTTGCCTTGTTACTAATCCTCATGAAATAAACGCCCCTTTAAATAGTCTGATTGGTATAGTGTATTTCTGATTCACAAAAAATTATAACATGAAAAAAATTATTCAACAAGGAAGTTCATTTAATATTCATTTAATGTTAATAATTTTCACCATGTTTTTCGAAAATCTGAATTTGATATCCTGCAATCCCCTTTTTTAAGTCTTCGTTGGAGGCAAGCGTCCATACGGCAATGGGAACGCGGAATATGTATTTTAAGACAAATACCGATAAATGGGGCAAATCGGACAGCTTATAAGAGATAAAATCAGGCCTTCCTAAGAAATTGCAGAAAAGATTCTGGACAATGAACTGAAAAAGCCATGCTTCCGAGTGTTTCCCGGCTGTAAGGTGTTCGGCGAGCTGTCCCCTCAGTATATGGGGAGCGTGGAGTCTGAACCACCGAAGTCCCATTGTATTGAAGGACTGTATCATATAGTTCCCAGAATACTGCTTTAATATGCGGTAAGTTTCTTCGCAAATTTTTAAAGAGGAGGTCGGGATTTTTAATTCAATCAGCAGAGGGACACGGCCGTCTACTGCGGCCAGGACCTCCTCGAAAAGGGGAATCCGTTCATTGGTTCCAAGAAGAGGGAGCGTTTTAAGCTCGTCGTAGCTTAAGTCTTCTATCTTTTCAGGACGCCCGCAGAGCCGTTCCAGAGTGTTATCATGAAAAACGGCCAGCCGGCAGTCGCGGGTCAGGTGCAGATCCAGCTCAATGCCGTAGCCGCAGCGCATGGCCGCATGGAATGCAGACATGGAGTTTTCAGGAATCCGCCGGGCAATATCGTGATAACCTCTATGGGCATACATAG
>CAJTUQ010000076.1:11899-13452 GCA_910579335.1 uncultured Dorea sp.
TTTTTTTCGGTCGTCCTCGGAAAGACCATAAATAGATATAGTAAAACGGCTGCCGATAAAAGAATGCATGGAAACATATAGATTACTCCTGATTTTAACTGATAATAAAACGAATCTTCTGCTGTTCTGAAGAGATACATACCCTGCGCTGCAGCGATATTGGCTCTCCGTCCGTGTGAAACGGCAGAGGAACCGCACTTTCCAACACAGCCTTTCTACAGCGGTATATGTGGATTCCTGAAAATTTTGTATGCTTTCCGAAAAAGGCGGTGGGAAGCAGGCATAGGATTTTTAATTTGGGAAGTCCTTCCGCAACGATAATATCCACAAAATCGTCGGCAGGCTCGGCTTTTGGACAGAACATAAAACCGCCGCCTTCGTATTTCTGATTCATGGCAGCGGCAAAATAAACTTTATCAAATGCTGCGGATTTATTTCCATCCATTGTAATAATCATCCTTTTCGGCGTTTGAAGAAGAAGGCTTTTCAGGGCTACGCCAACATAGGAAAATTTTCCGAGAGAAAGCCTGTTTAAAAAGGGCTTCAGCCGCGAAAAGGAAATCCGGCAGCATACTTCGGCATCGAAGCCAAAGCCGGAACTGACTGCAAAGCGGCGCTTGTGCGGCCCGTATTCTGTTGTCCCGATGTTCAGATAGGTAAAGCGGGAGGGAGTCAATATGTGTTCCAGCGCCGTATGCGGGTTGTGGGATAAGTTCATTCCTCTGGCAAAATCATTGCTGGAGCCGATAGGGATATAGGCTAATGTCACGGCGGATAAATCCGGAATCCCGTTAATGACTTCGTTGATTGTCCCGTCGCCGCCCAGAACGGCCAAAGTACACCGGCTGGTTTCCGAAACAAGTTTCTGTGTGATTGACGTGGCATGCCCGCGGTATTTTGTGAGAAAAGCCCGGTAGTTTACCTTGCGTTCTTTCAAGGTGTTTTCAAGCTCCGTCCAGATTTTCCCGCCCAGTCCGGTACGGGCGTTGGGATTAATAATGAAATTGTACATAGTGGACATCCTTTCAAATGTATATGATGCATAGAAAATATCTATAAGACAAAATGTTTATAAAAATAAGCAATTGGACAAATAAAGAAAGGAGGAGTATTATACTTAACAAAGATATTATTGTTTTAGTAATTGAGAGATTACTATGTTTCCTTCTACAAAAGTCCTTTAAGATGTGCGCTTAAGGGATTTTTTGTATTCAGAAAGCGCCGTCGAGGTAAGTTTTTAAGGAACGGCGCATATTTTCTTCGAAATCAGCATCTCCCCGCTTCAGGCACCATTCAAAGACATTTCCTATGACAATCATACGTATGTCGGTAGACAGGTCGTCCAGAGAAAGTGCGGGATTGATAATGCGTGCGTCCATACATTTTTTAAGATAATTCTGCACGGTAATAATCGGGTACGGGCGTTCGGTACGTATGAGCGGATTCAGCGATTGGTTTTTAGGAGTGTAATAATTGGACATAAATTCGACTCCCAGTTCTTTACAGTAATGCACATAATTGATATATACGTAGATAATCGTTTTCTTTGCATC
>CAJTUQ010000076.1:13473-13744 GCA_910579335.1 uncultured Dorea sp.
GCAGGAAGGTCTAAAAGGTCAGGATTAATACCAGGCTGCTCTTCGATGTAATAGGAAAGGAGGTCGTCCTTTGTCTTGAAATGGTGGTAAAAACTTCCGTTAGAAACACCGGCCTCTTCACAGATATTTTTTATAGACAGCTCCTCATACCCCTTTTTTTGGAGAATGTGTTTGGCGGCTTTGAATATTTTTGCTTTTGTCTCTTTGGATTTTAATTGCTGTCTGGATAATTCCTTGTCATTCCTTGTTTGATTCATAGTGAAGCTGTTCC
>CAJTUQ010000077.1:0-1953 GCA_910579335.1 uncultured Dorea sp.
GAGGTTTATTTGCCGTTGGTTGAAGATGTGTGTAGCAGAACCGTGTCAGAGGCTGAATTATCACATTTGCTTGATTATCTACTGGATTTTGCATGTGATGAAAAAATATTGAAGTTGTATAAAAAGGTGTGTAGAAAATATTTATATGTATATCCGAGGTGCATTAAATTTTATATTGAAGCGTATCGGGAGATGTGGGAAGATGAAAACAAATAACTATTTGGCAGAACATATCTAAGAGAAGAAACAGTTACAATGCTTGAGGAAGTTTTAAAGGAGGAGTAATGGGAAAAATAATTAAGGATACAATTCATGCAAATGGAATAGATATTGGTATTTATACACAGGACTTTGAGAATGAATTTATTTCATTGACGGATATAGCTCGATATAAAAGTGATGACCCAACAGCGGTTATTCAAAACTGGATGAGAAACAGGGATGTGATAGAATTTCTGGGATTATGGGAAAGACTTCATAATCCAGATTTTAAACCCCTCGAATTCGAGGGGTTTAGAAAACAGGCAGGAGCAAACGCATTTACAATGTCACCAAAGAAGTGGATAGAAGCAACGAATGCTATTGGCATTGTTTCAAAAGCGGGACGTTATGGCGGAACATATGCTCATAGTGATATTGCTATGTCTTTCGCAACTTGGATTTCGCCTGAGTTCCAGTTATATATTATGAAGGATTATAGAAGATTAAAGACAGATGAAAATAGTCGATTGTCTTTGAACTGGAATTTGAACAGAGAGATTTCTAAATTGAATTACAGGATACATACTGATGCGATAAAAGAAAATTTGATTCCGCCAAAATTAACGCCTGCACAGGTGGCCTACACATATGCTAATGAAGCTGATATGCTCAATGTAGTTTTGTTTGGAAAGACAGCTAAGCAATGGAAAGACAAAAATTTAGCAGTTAAAGGAAATATGCGGGATGTGGCAACTCTGAATCAATTACTTGTACTTGCAAATTTGGAAAGTTATAATGCGGTTTTAATTAATCAGGGTAAAAAGCAAAAGGAGCGGATGGAATTACTTCGACAGTTAGCAGTACAGCAGTTGCAGACTTTGGAAACGGTAAGTTTAAATAATTTGCCGAAATTAGAAATGAATAAAAAGTAAAATTAAAACAGTATTTTAGATACCAAAGAGGAGGAAAATTATGTCTTTAACTATGTCATATTTAACATCTGTAAAAAATTTAGAAAGTATATTTAATTCTATAATAGGTGCAAAAGCACCAGAACGATTTACAACAAGATTTTTAGAGGATTTAGGATTTAAGAGTAGTACGGATAGGCTTTTTATTGGGATATTAAAAGCATTGGGTTTTTTAGATGAAGGAGGTCAACCAACTCAGAGATATTTTGAATTTTTGGATCAGTCTCAATCAAAAAAATTGTTGCAATGGGGATAGAAGATGCATATGAAGATCTTTTTAATCTTAATAGAAACGCACAAAATATGTCTAATGAAGATGTGAAAAATAAATTAAAAACACTTACTCAAGGTCAGAAAAGTGACAGAGTTATAGAGCAAATGGCAATGACCTTTCGCTCTCTTTGTAGTTATGCGGATTGGTCAATTCATGAAGGACAGAGGACGGATATAAATAATATTAATGAAAATATAAATAATGATGAGAACACATCAGTACCAATTAGCAATATCAGTAAAGCTGAAAAGATAGATGATTTAAAGATGAATTTGCATTATAATATACAGATTCATCTACCTGAAACAACTAATATGGCAGTATATGATGCTATTTTCCAAAGTTTGAAAAAGCATTTATTGTAAAAAGGATGAATAAAAATGAATGGAGATAAATTGTATTCGTTTGTGATGAGAGGAGAATTGACAAAAGTCGCTCTTAATGCCTCTGGTATTGTTAGCAAACATTCTTCGTCGGAATCATTGGTGCAGGATTATATAAAAAGTC
>CAJTUQ010000077.1:1963-13717 GCA_910579335.1 uncultured Dorea sp.
TATTAGATGATGAATGTGTAAATAGTGCAAAAGAAATGGCAACTGTCTATACTGCTATTGCTGCGTTTGAAAATATGGTTCGTAAATTTGTGGTTAAGGTATTGCTGGAACATAAAGGTGAAAACTGGTGGGATGAATGTGTTTATGTCTAAAATAAAAAAATTTGCAGAATCTAGAAAAAAAGAGGAAGAGAAAATAAAATGGCATACACAACGAGGAGATTCGATGATAAACTATATAGAGTTTGGAGATTTGGTTTCTATTATGCAACAAAATTTTGAATTATTTGAAGTTTATATAGTGTCAATTGATTGGGCAAGACAGATTATTCAGACCTTAGAGCGGTCAAGAAATGTTATAATGCATAGTGGGGAGTTGGGAAGAAAAGATATAGAAAGAATTGGAACAAATATTCGTGATTGGGTAAGTCAAGTTGGTAATTGACGATAATATTTGTGGGAAAGGGGTAATACCGTTGAGACGTGCGCCCTTTTGGATAGAAAATAATAACACTGCTGCAACAGTCAGTGTATGGTTTTAAGGTATCGTCTTTATATGCGGCGCAGATAAAAGACAAATGCGGCTGCCTTAAGCATCCGAATTATAATATGGGCGAAGATAAGAACCGTGTGACGAAATATCTGCAGGTCAAACGGTATATAAGAAGAGACTTAAAGCTGTTTGTATGGTATCATGTAGGTACGACTCCTTTCTTGGCAGACTGGCGGATAATTTCTGGACAATTCTATTTTGTGCAAACCAGTGAGGAGCCGTTTTATTTTGTTACAAAAGAATCCCGTATTTATGCGGGCTTTGGCGTCTAGCAAACGCCAAAAGGAATGAATGATAAAAAGGAGAAAAAAGATGCTTGGAGATACACAAGGAAAAAAGCTTGACAAGTATGTGCACGATTACGTGGTTTTTGATTTGGAGACGACGGGTATTAACTGTGCGGCGGACAGGGTTATTGAAATCTCCGCAGTCAAAGTGCTGGAGGGAAAGACAGCGGATACCTTTACCGCATTGGTGAATCCGGAGATGAAAATTCCCTTTCGTGCATCCCAAATCAATCATATCTATGATGACATGGTAAAAGATGCACCGGTGTTTCAGACGGTCTTGGCTGCGTTTGATGCTTTTATCGGGGACATGGTACTGGTCGGGCACAATATACATACCTTTGACATGAAGTTTATCCAGAGAGATGCGCAGGCATACTGGGGAAAAGTGTTTTCAAACAATTACATAGACACTCTGCCTCTGGCAAGACAATGCCTGCCAAAGCTTCGCAGCCATAAGCTGACGGATTTGGCGGCCCACTATCATATCAATGCGGACGATGCGCACCGTGCGCTTGCCGACTGTGGGATGAACCAGAAAGTATTCGAGAGGCTGGGGGAGGCGTTAGAGTCGCCGGAGGTGCAAAGGAATATGAAGATATGCCCCAGATGCGGCCAGCTTATGAGGAAGCGGAACGGGAGATTTGGAGAATTTTGGGGCTGCGGCGGATATCCGGAGTGCAGGTACACAGAAAAATTATTTGCAAAATGAATATGCTGTAGTATACTTAGTATGTAGACAAAGGGGAGCTTGCGTATCAAGCAGGCTGAGAGTAGGCTGAACTGCCTAGACCCGCAGACCTGATTTGGATAATGCCAACGTAGGGACATAAGATGCATAAATTCGGCGGACGTACCTTGGCAGGTACGTCTGTTTTTGTTTCTGTGAATGGTAATCCGGAAGGAGGAGATATTTTTATGTTTGGAACTTGTTTGGAAAATGTCAAAAAGACCGCACCGCTTGTGCATAACATCACGAACTATGTAACGGTAAATGATGTGGCGAATGTGCTGCTGGCGTGCGGTGCCAGCCCGATTATGTCGGACGAGCCGAAGGATGTCGCAGATATCACGTCAATCTGCGGCGGATTAAATATCAATATCGGCACGCTGAATGAGCGGACGATTGAGGGAATGTTCATAGCTGGAAGAAAAGCGAATGAGCTTTCCCATCCGGTGCTCCTAGACCCGGTAGGTGCGGGAGCCAGTACGCTGCGCACGGATACTGCGGTCCGTTTGATGGAGGCGCTTACTCTTACGGTTATCCGGGGAAACATTTCTGAAATCAAGGCACTGGCTCTTGGAAGCAGTACGACAAAAGGAGTGGATGCAGCTGCGGCAGATGCGGTAACGGAGGAAAATCTTGCGGCTGCGGCTGCGTTTGCAAAACGCTTTGCACAAAAATGCGGATGTATTGTAGCAATTACCGGGGCGATAGACCTTGTATGCGATGGAACAAAATGCTATGTTATCCGGGGCGGACGTCCGGAGATGGGACGCATTACCGGGACGGGGTGCCAGCTGTCCGGTATGATGACTGCATTTGTGACGGCAAATCCTGAGAATCAGTTAGAAGCGGCGGCAGCGGCTGTCTGTGCTATGGGGCTTGCGGGCGAGATCGCATTTGCGCGTATGGAAGAGGGCGACGGCAATGCTGCGTACCGTAACCGGATTATTGATGCAATCTACAATATGGATGCAAAAATGTTGGATAAGGGAGCAGACTATGAAATTCGATAAAAAGAAGCTGCTTTTGTATGCGGTAACAGACAGAAGCTGGCTGGGAGATGAAAGCCTTGTAAGCCAAGTGGAAAAAGCAATAAAAGGAGGGGCGGTTTTTGTCCAGCTGCGGGAGAAGAAACTGGACAGAGAACATTTCCTTCAGGAGGCAAAGGAAGTTGGAGAACTCTGTAAAAAGTACAAGGTGCCCTTCGTAGTGAATGATGATGTGGAAATTGCACTTGCGTCCGGCGCAGACGGAGTGCATGTCGGCCAGAGCGATATGGAAGCCGGGGACGTGCGCAGGAAGCTTGGAGCGGAGAAGATTATCGGCGTGTCCGTTCAGACGGTGGAGCAGGCGGTTCTGGCACAGGAGCGCGGTGCGGATTATCTGGGCGCAGGTGCGGTGTTCCCTACAGATTCTAAGATGGATGCGTGCGAGGTTTCCCATGAGACACTAAGACAAATCTGCGAGGCGGTTGATATTCCGGTAATTGCCATCGGAGGAATCAATAAGGACAATGTTAAGGAGCTTTCCGGAAGTGGTATCTGCGGTATAGCGGTAATCAGCGCTATCTTTGCAAAGGAAGATATTGAGAGGGCCGCTAGAGAGCTTCTGTGCGCCGCAAAAGAATTATTTGATACCGGAGCCGCATCCGGCAGATGAGCGGAATATAAGTTTGAAAGGGGCGTGGCGGATATGATAAAAGGAGCAATATTTGACGTGGACGGAACACTCTTAGACTCTATGGAAATCTGGGAGGATGCAGGAGCCCGTTATCTTAGAAGAATCGGAAAAGACCCTGAGGAAGGGTTAAATAAAGTTTTGTATCCTATGACAATGGCAGAAGGTGCGGAATATGTAAAGGAGCGCTATCATCTTTCATCTGCATTGGATGAAATCATACGGGGAGTCCTCGATACAGTGAGAGATTATTATTTTTATGAAGCGCCGGTAAAGACAGGAGTGAAAGCGTTTCTTGCCGGAATGAAGGAAAGAGGCATACCGATGGCCGCCGCTACTGCCAGTGACAGAAAACATATTGAGGCTGCGTTTAAAAGGCTTGGCATTGACGGGTACTTTGGAAAAATTTTCACGTGCGCAGAGGTTGGGGCGGGGAAACGCTCTCCTTTGATCTATGAAAGAGCGGCAAAATACCTGAATGCAAAACCGACGGAAATCGTTGTGTTTGAAGATGCGCTCTATGCCCTTATGACAGCGAAGCGCGCAGGATTCCATACCGTAGGAGTGTATGACAGATTCAGCGCAGAACAGACGGCGGAGATGAAAAGACAGGCGGATATATATGTGAAAGAGCTTTTGGAGGTCGACAGGTTTCTGTCGCTGTCTTAAAAGCAGTACAGATACATAAGAATGAAAGAGAGAATTGATTTATGAAAACAGCTTTAACAATTGCCGGCAGCGATTCCAGCGGAGGCGCGGGAATCCAGGCTGATATAAAGACAATGACCTGCAGCGGGGTGTATGCCATGAGCGCATTGACAGCACTGACGGCTCAGAATACAATGGGTGTGACAGGAATTATGGAAGTGACGCCAGAGTTTTTAGGAGAGCAGCTTGACAATATATTTACGGATATTTTCCCGGATGCGGTAAAAATCGGAATGGTATCGGGAAGCGCCCTTATATTGAAGATTGCGGAAAAGCTTAAGGAGTACGGGGCAAAAAATATTGTTGTGGATCCGGTTATGGTATCGACTAGCGGCTCCAGATTGATAAGTGACGAGGCGGTAGATACATTAAAAGAATGCCTGATTCCTCTTGCCGATGTCCTGACTCCGAATATCCCTGAGGCGCAGACGCTTTCGGGGATAGCGGTGAAGACGCCGGAGGATATGGTTTTGGCGGCGGAGAAAATAAGCAGAAGCTATCACTGCGCAGTGCTTTTAAAGGGAGGGCACCAGATGAATGATGCCAATGATTTATTATACCGCGGGGGTTCCTATCAGTGGTTTACGGGGAAAAGAATTGACAATCCGAATACGCATGGCACCGGATGTACCCTTTCCAGTGCAATTGCCTCAAATCTGGCAAAGGGATATTCTCTTGACGAGGCGGTGGAGCGCGCAAAGGAATATCTTTCGGGCGCACTTTTGGCGATGCTGAATCTTGGGAGAGGAAGAGGCCCTCTAAATCACGGGTATCGGATTTTCTCAGAGTAAGTGTCCTTGCTTCCTTTTGCGACACTTGAAAAACAGGTGATGAAAAGAAAAATACAAAAAAACAGGCGTCCGCAACCAATAGTTGACAAAAGTCGGTAGATTGCGGCCGCCTGTTCTGGTATGCTTGTTTTAGGAGGTGGGGGAAGATGGCTTTGGGAGAAAACATTTCGGCGGAAAGAAAAAGACAAGGTTTTTCTCAGGATGATATTGCGGTGCTGATAGGGGTAAGCAGGCAGGCGGTGTCTAAGTGGGAAAAAGGATTATCCAGTCCAAGTACGGAAAATATGATAAAGCTTGCAGAGATTCTCAAAGTATCTGTGGAAAAGCTGTCTGATGGGGTGGATATTGGACTAGAAGGTAAAACGTCAGGCAAGGACAGGCTGATATACAGAATTTCAGACAGCGCTTATCTGTGGCTGCTGATAAAAGAAAAGCTGTGGTATCGATTGGCCAATCCGGTATTGTTTCTCCTTTATCTGGAGATGTGGCAGACAACATACCAGCTTGCCTATGTGGGGATGCTAAGAAAAAATGTACTGCTGTTTGTCATATATATGGCGGCAGCTTTTCTCATTATCGTACAGCTGGCGGCGTCCGTTAAGATTACGGCCGGTAAGAAAGTGATAAGCTTTGGTGAACTCTTAGAGTTTACCAAAGATGGGCTAATCATTACGCATAAGCGGCCGTGTGCAGAAAAGACGGATATTTTATGGAGGGAAGTGAAGCGGATAACATCGGGCCGTCGTTACTGCTTTCTGTTTTTTAAGGATGGATGTTTCCTGCCGGTTTTAAAGGAAGACATGCAGGAAAGCCAGGAAAAACTTTTGTATGAAAGAGACGTCCGGGCAAAAAGGAGAGGAGTGCGCATTGCGGCGGCAGCGCTTTGGATAGTTGTTACGTGTTGCGCAGTGACGGCCGTATGCAGCAGCGCCGTGAATCTGAACGGCCGTCTGGCATGGAAGATACAGGAGCTTCGGACGCAAAAAATGGTAAAGTTTGAGGAGAAAAACTTTTATGCGCTTGGGTTTGAAGGAATTATTGAGATGGCTGAGACAAAGGTTGATTTGATGCCTCATTTAATGACCAATCATATAGATATCATTTTCAGGAGCGACGGGGAGCTTTTGAGCATTGACGGCTATATATCGGGATATGATGCAGATTATAAACTAAGGGCGGGTTATCTGCTGCACTATGATGCGGCAAAAAGCGGTAAGATGATGATACGTACGCAGGATTTTACAGGGATTGATAAAAGTGAGCAGAAGGAGTATGACCCGGATAATGATTTGTCCATTCTTATCAAAATGTCAAAAAGCGTCCATATCCCGGATATAACAAAAGTTTGGAAAGAAAAGAGGTACGGTTTTTATTACAAGGGTATCGCTTCATGGGGCTATATGGGCGCTGAGGAAGGGATTCACTTTATTGATGAAAATGGGAACGTGTCGATGGCGCCTATAGGCCCGTCTAAAGAGGTAAAGGGGCCGAGCCTTTCGATTTATTGTCCGGACAGCAAAGAAGAAATAACGCCGATGCGGTATGTCTACAAGGAGGAATCACTATGATAAATAAGGGAAGGTTCAAGTGTTTGTTTGTCATTCTATGTGTGTGCGCTGCGCTCCTGCTTTCAGGATGCGCAAGGTATTCATTTTTGCGGCATCATCTGTTTGCCGATAAAATATCGGAAGAAGGCAGTAAGGGCAGAGAGCCGGGGCCGGCGGATCTGCCGGCATATCTTAAGACGGCGGAAAGACCGGATGGATTCAGCGAAGCGGTAATAGAGAAAATAAAGCAGCTAAAGCCGGCGGACTCAGAGCTTAATCCGGGAGCCGGCGATTTGTATGAAGAAAAGGATGTTGAACAGATGGAATGTCCCAAAAACCCATATGAGATACTGACCGCGGATCCGGATGTCTATATCAATGCGGCAGTTCCCATGATTGAAAGATATTTTGCATCTTATATGTACGAGGATACAGAGACGATAAATGAACTGAATATTCCGAAGGAAAAGGAGTATTCATATATTGAGGTCCAGCATCAGCAGGTGCTTGCAGGCGGTCAGGAAAAATTCGCTGTTGCGGCAGTAGTAAAGATACATGATGTAGACAGAGAAAATACCATCTATACACAGTTCGGAAGACTGGGAAACGACAGTGCGGTGCATTGCAATCTGACAGTTTATGCAGAGCATACGTCCGACTATTCATATACGATGAAAGGCATTGCCGATACGGATGAAGTCTGTGCGGCAATCGAGGAGAAATTCCAGCCGGTTCGTGCGGCGGCGGTGCCGGCATCTGACGGGGGATGCAAGATTGAAAATGAAACACTTATGGTTACCTATGACGGTAAAAAGGAGTGGAAAAGCGTCCCGGTTACAATGGACAAGCTGTTTTGTACAGACGGGTACGCGCAGCAGGCGGCTCCTCCAAAGGGAAGCTATTATATCTCGCCCGAAAGCACATTTTTTGTGTATGGAGGCAGGGAGGCTTTTGAAGACTCGCCGGCAATTCCTGTTACGATGCTGATATCTCAAGACTGCGGAGAGAGCTGGAAGACAAAAGAACTGTCAGGCTGGGGAGCGGTCAGGCGTATTTATGCAGGAATGAGCGGCGATGGTAAGCTGATGTACGTCCTTATGTGCGGGGACAAGACGATGGGAGTGGAAGGAACTTCTCTGCTTGTCAGCTTAGACAAAGGTAAGACATGGGAAGATATGGGAAGCGCCAACGGCGAAGGGTCATTTCTTGTGAGCGGAGCAGCTTTTTTTGACAGCAGTCATGGACTGACAGCAGTTACGGACCATGAAAAACCAGCGTTTTACTATACCTCTGACGGCGGCCGTACCTGGGAAAACGTCCGGCTTAAAGCTCCGGAGGAAGGGTATACTATGGTGTATGCACCCGGACGGCAGAAAGATGAGTTTGTATTTTATGTAGGACAGGACGGGTACGGAGAGCTAGAGGGAACGGTGTACAAATATGTAAGCAGGGACAAAGGAATTACTTGGGAGCAGGGAGAGAAAATGATGTTTTAGCAATTTAGCGGCAGCTATAATTGATACAAGCTGGTAATCTGCATATAAATATGGTAAACTGTTAAATAATAATCTGCGTGAAGCGTATAAGCAGGCTTCTTTTCCGTCTGTACAGGGAAAGAGGAAATGGAGAAGGCCCGATGGAGAAGAGCGCATTTGAAAGAATCTATGATATTGTTAATCAAATCCCGGAGGGAAAAGTCGCCAGTTATGGACAGGTGGCCAGCCTTGCGGGGAACAGGCGGTGGGCGAGGGTTGTAGGATATGCCCTTCATGCCATACCCAAAGACAGCACCGTCCCGTGGCACCGTGTAGTAAAAAAAGACGGAGATGTATTTGCAGGCGCGCAAAGCACCGGGGGAAAATACCAGACAGAACTGCTGCGTAATGAGGGGATAGAGTTCGTGGACGGGCACGTGGATATGAAGCGGTATCAGTGGAAGAAGATATGTTATTAATAAAATAATAAAGGAGACAGGCAGAATATGAAAGCAGATATCAGATGGCTGGATACGCCCGAAGTTTTCAGGGTGGGACAGATGGACGCACACAGCGACCATTCCTATTATGCGGGAGAAACGGAATATAAAAAGGGAAAGAGCTCTTTTGTGCAAAGCCTGAACGGAGTATGGAAGTTCTGTTACAGCGAGAATGCAATGGAACGCCCGGCGGATTTCTATAGGGAAGGATACGATTATTCCGGATATGACGAGATACTTGTGCCGCAGCATATAGAGATTGCCGGATATGATAAGATTCATTATATCAACACAATGTATCCGTGGGAAGGGAAAATGTTCCGGCGGCCTCCGTTTAGCGGGATGAAGGGAGCCATTGACGGGATGTTCAGCAAGGCTTCGTATAATCCGGTAGGTTCCTATGTCCGCACCTTTGATTTGGAACAGAGTCTCAGGGGGAAACGGATATCCGTATGCTTTGAGGGAGTGGAGCAGGCGGTATATGTATGGCTGAATGGTGAGTTTGTCGGCTATGCCGAGGATACCTTTACCCCGTCGGAATTTGATTTGACTTCCTACGTTAAAGATGAGGGAAACGTGCTTGCGGTAGAAGTACATAAACGAAGCACGGCGGCATTTATAGAAGATCAGGACTTTTTTCGGTTTTTCGGAATTTTTAGGGATGTAAAGCTATATGCCAGGCCGGATATCCATTTGGACGACTTGTGGCTCAGACCGGAATATAATGTGGAGGATGAAACCGGGAAGCTGAATCTTAGGATGATATTTTCAGACGGCTGCGACGGAAGATTATGCAGGGATGGCCGTGTGAAGATAACTGTCGTAGACGGGGAAGAACTTCTGATTTGCGAGACGAGAGAGATAGAAGAGGACGGGTGCCGTCAGTGCTGCTTTGATATGCCCGGAAAGGTGAAAAAGTGGGACAACAAAAATCCTTATCTGTATCAGCTTTTCATAGAGGTCCAGGATAAAGAAGGCAGCGTCATAGAGCTTGTTCCGTACCGGTTCGGCTTCCGCAGGATAGAGATTAAGGACAAGGTAATGTATCTGAATGGAGAGCGGCTCATTATTAACGGCGTGAACCGCCATGAATGGAATGCAAACAGCGGAAGATGCATTACGGCGGAAGATGAGACGTGGGATATGGAATGCATAAAGCGCAATCATATCAATGCGGTCCGTACCTGCCATTACCCTGACCGCATACCGTGGTATTACCTGTGTGATGAGAATGGAATTTACATGATGTCGGAGACGAACCTTGAATCGCACGGTTCATTTATGACAATGAATGCCGTGGAGGGTTCTTGGAATGTTCCCGGAGATTTTAAAGAGTGGGAGGCCTGCGTCCTTGACAGGGCGAAGACGCATTTTGAAGTGTTTAAAAATCATACGGCCATTCTTTTCTGGTCTTTGGGCAATGAGTCCTATGCCGGGGAAGCTCTGGTAAAGATGAACCGGTACTTCAAAGAGCAGGATCCCGGCCGTCTTACGCATTATGAAGGAGTTTTCCACCGGCCGGCGCTCAAGGAGTATATTTCCGATATGGAAAGCCATATGTATTCCCCGCCGGAAAAGGTAGTGGAATATTTGGAAAATAATCCGCCGAAGCCTTTTATTTTATGTGAGTATATGCATGATATGGGAAATTCCCTCGGAGGGCTCAAATCTTATATAGAACTGCTGGATAAATATGAACAGTATCAGGGGGGCTTTATATGGGATTACATTGACCAGGCGGTTTTCGTAGAGGATGAGGTAACGGGACGCAAGGTGCTCCGCTATGGCGGGGATTTTGACGATCGTCCGTCAGACTATGAATTTGCGGGAAATGGAATCGTATTTGCAGACCGCACAGAAAAGCCGGCGATGCAGGAGGTGAGGTATTATTATGGCTTATACAGATAACATGGAAAAGAAGCTTCAGATAATATTTGGCGATGTGACCTTTGGAGTGAAAGGAGAAGATTTCCAATATATTTTTTCCTATCAGACAGGGGGACCGGAATCCTTTTACGCAGCGGGGAGAGAATGGCTGTACCGTACGCCGAAGCCGACGTTCTGGCGTGCGCTTACAGACAATGACAGAGGGTGTAAATTTCAGATGCGCTCCGGTGTATGGATGAGCGCGGATTTGTTTATGGCCTGTACGGACTTTAAGGTATCTGTGGACGGGCAGGAGATTCCAAAGCCTTTAAGACCAAATAATAATAAATACGGAGCGCTTGAATACGCAGAGAAAGCGGCCATCAGCTTCTGCTATGAAACGATTACGAACCCGAAGACAGAGGTGTGGGTTTCTTACGAGGTAGATGGGGCAGGAAGTATCCGTGTGAATGCGAAGTATGAGGGAAAGCCGGGGCTTCCGCAGCTTCCGGTGTTCGGTATGCGTTTTATCATGCCGACAAAAGCGGAGGGATTCTGCTACGAGGGATTGTCCGGTGAGACATATCCGGACCGGATGGCCGGAGGTATCAAAGGTGTTTATGAGGTGCAGGGGCTTCCGGTAACGCCGTATCTTGTACCGCAGGATTGCGGCATGCATATGGATACGGAATGGGTGGAGGTGTGCCGCAGTACATCCCTGGATAATTCCCGTTCAAAAAAGGGGGCGGGAAACGGAAGCGACAAAGACGCCGCAAACAACGGGGCAGGCTGTATGAGAGTTGAGGCGGATACGGAAAAATTTGCTTTTTCATGTCTTCCTTATACGGCACAGGAGCTTGAAAACGCATCCCATCAGGAAGAGCTTCCGCCAAAGAGAAGAACGGTTCTTTGTATTTACGGGGCAGTACGCGGCGTTGGCGGGATTGACAGCTGGGGAACGGATGTGGAAGAGGCGTATCATGTTGACGGAGAAACGGATAAAGAAGTATCTTTTAAAATCCGGTTCCATTTTCAGGAGGCATAAGGGGCAGAGACTGTTTCCGACGGGGAAGGTGGACATCTATGCAGATAAAAAGCAGCAGGGAAAAGATGGTAGAGTGGCTTAAAAAAGAACCCACCATAGATCGTTTATGGAAGGTTATGGAACTGTATGAGGACTTCCCCTTTTATACGCTCAAGCATCTGGAATTTACGTATGTCATAAAAGGAAATGAGATGTTTGTGAGCCGGAAAGAAAAAAGTATTACGAAAGCGACGGTGGGAATTGCCCTGCGAAAAGCCATAGAACTTGGCGGGGCAGTTTCCGGCCCGAAAAAGCTTGGCACTTTTGGAGCGAGCTATCTGTATCCTATCTTTATATATCTGGAAATCATCCGGCAGGAGGAATGAGACATGTTTATCGTTTTACATGTCTCTTTATTGCCTCAAAGCTTTCTTTACTTATCACATGCTCGATTTTGCACGCGTCTTTTGCGGCGATGTCTGCGGGAACGCCCAGATGGGTAAGCCATGAAGACAGAAGCCGGTGGCGTTCATAAATCATTTCTGCAATTTCTTTCCCTGACCCAGTCAGGTAGATAAAACCGGAGTCGGTTACGGTGAT
>CAJTUQ010000078.1:0-6953 GCA_910579335.1 uncultured Dorea sp.
CCAACTATTTATATCATATTTTTATAGGGAATGTCAAGTAGTAGACGGGTGAAATATTTATTTTTTAGAAAAAGCGGCCAATGTTATTTATCTGTGACTGGGTTCTATTTTGCAGATTGTATTTTTACAACACCAGCATTTGTCCTTTTAAATATTTGAATGAGCGCCTTTCCGAGCGCAAGGACGAGAACTGCGGCTGCGATTGCCTCTGGGATTCCGGAAGCGGTGACCGTTCCTATGATTAATCCCCAGACTGCGGTGACGGCGACCTCCCTTGCCTCGGCATACTGCTGGGCGAACAGAAAATAGATGCTGCCCATAACAGTAACTGTATTAACCATCGAGCCGGCAAAGCCTACAACCGGCAGAGCGGCGAGGTGGCTGATTTTAAGTTTTTCAAGAGCAATCCATAACCATCCGGCAGCAATGCCGATTAGAATGCGGCATCCTACGGAAATCCATATGGCTTTTAATACACCTGGAATCCCTGTGGTACTCATAAATGGTGAGAATGCGAAGGATAAAAGTGTCGGCGCCATCGTGTTGCTGATAAGAGAACAGATACCAAATACTGCGCCGAGAATCGCTCCTGCCCAGGGCCCCAGCAGGATGGCTCCGATGATGACGGGAATGTGTACAGTTGTCGCCTTGATAATCGGAAGCTGAATCATGCCGAGCGGCGTGTTTGCCAGCACGATGACGATAGCTGCCATAAGTGCGACACTAACCATCCAACGAGTGTCATGTTTTTGTGTTTTCATTATTCAATTCCTCCTTGTTATCATTCCTGCTTAAGCAGGATACAATACAATTACGGAAGTATTATAGCATTGAAATTTGGGGACTACAAGTATCAAATTTAAAATATAAAATGCTTGCAATGCATTGTTGATAACGTTATACTTATATAACGAATCAATAATAGCCGGTATAACCGCCGGCCGAATAATATCTGAAAAGAAGGAAACAGGAGAAGGTGAGGTTAAGCTATGGTAGAGAAAACGATGGAAAAGATTGTGGCTCTGGCGAAATCAAGAGGATTTGTATATCCGGGCTCTGAGATATACGGCGGACTTGCGAATACATGGGATTACGGAAATCTTGGAGTAGAGCTGAAAAACAATGTGAAAAAAGCGTGGTGGCAGAAGTTTGTTCAGGAGTCCCCCTACAATGTCGGAGTGGATTGTGCGATTCTGATGAATCCGCAGACATGGGTGGCGAGCGGGCATCTTGGAGGATTCAGCGACCCTCTGATGGATTGTAAAGAGTGCCATGAGCGTTTCCGTGCGGACAAGATGATTGAGGATTACGCAAAAGAGCATGGTCTTGACATCGGTGACACGATTGACGGATGGAGCCATGAACAGATGGAAAACTATATAAAGGAGCATGAGATTCCATGCCCGACATGCGGGAAGCATGATTTTACGGAGATACGAGAGTTTAACCTAATGTTTAAGACATTCCAGGGTGTGACGGAGGACGCCAAGAATACAGTGTATTTAAGGCCTGAGACTGCGCAGGGCATTTTCGTGAATTTTAAAAATGTACAGCGTACCTCCAGAAAGAAGATTCCGTTTGGTATCTGCCAGATAGGTAAATCCTTCCGTAATGAGATTACGCCGGGTAACTTTACCTTCCGCACAAGAGAGTTTGAACAGATGGAGCTGGAGTTTTTCTGTGAGCCGGATACAGACCTTGAATGGTTTGCGTACTGGAAGCAGTTCTGTCTTGACTGGCTGAAAAAGCTTGGGCTCAGTGAGGAAGAAGTCCGCTATCGTGACCATACGCCGGAAGAGCTGAGCCATTACAGCAAGGCGACGACAGACGTAGAGTTTTTATTCCCGTTTGGATGGGGAGAGCTTTGGGGGATTGCGGATAGGACAGACTTTGACCTGACGCAGCATATCAATACATCAAAGCAAGATTTGAGTTATTTTGATGATGAGAAGAAAGAGAAATACGTTCCGTATGTTATCGAGCCGTCATTAGGTGCGGACCGTATGGTTCTGGCATTCCTTTGCAGCGCATATGATGAAGAGGAATTGGAGGGCGGAGATAAGAGAACAGTGCTTCATTTCCATCCGGCTCTGGCACCTGTTAAGGTAGGCGTCCTTCCTCTTTCCAAGAAGTTGAATGAGGGTGCGGAGAAGGTTTATGCACAGTTGTCTAAGAAATATAACTGTGAGTTTGATGAGCGCGGGAATATCGGAAAGCGCTACCGCCGTCAGGATGAGATTGGTACGCCGTTCTGCGTGACTTATGATTTTGATTCTGAAGAGGATGGAGCGGTTACTGTGCGCGACCGTGATACGATGGAGCAGGAAAGAGTTAAAATTGATGAATTAGACGCATATTTTGCGAAGAAATTTGAATGGTAGGAAGATATAAAAGGACCGTCCGTGATGGGCGGTCCTTTTTAGCTAAGAAAGTTTTCTGTTTTATTTTGTAGCGTAATTTTCCGGATGCAGTCTTCTGTCTCTCAGTTCAGCAACAGCCGTATAGAGAACGTCTGTGGAAGAGTTGAGACCTGTCTCGCAGGAATCCTGAATTACACCAACGATGAAGCCTACGCCTACTGCCTGCATAGCAACATCATTCGGGATACCGAACAAGCTGCAGGCCATAGGGATAAGGAGCAGAGAACCGCCCGCAACACCTGATGCACCGGCCGCACTGAGCGCTGCCAATACACAGAGGATGATTGCAGTGAGGAAATCAACCTTTACGCCGACTGTATTCGCTGTCGCAAGAGCCATAACGGAAATCGTGATTGCGGCGCCTGCCATGTTGACAGTTGCACCGAGCGGGATGGAGATGGAATAGGTATCCTCATCCAGACCCAGCTCCTTACAGAGTTCCATATTTACCGGAATGTTGGCGGCGGAGCTTCTTGTAAAGAATGCGGTAATAAAGCTTCCTTTCAAACACTTGAATACGAGCGGGAAAGGATTCTGCTTTGTGAAAAGGAATACAACGATGGGGTTGATAACCAATGCCACGACAGCCATACTTCCTACCAGCACGATAATTAATTTTCCGTATCCAAGAAGAACGCCAAGTCCCTGCTCAGAGATAACTGTGAAAATCAAGCCCATGATACCGAACGGAGCACAGCTGATAATCCATTTAACTGCGGAAGCCGTTGCGTCGGAAATGTTCTCTAATGCGGCCTTTGTCCCTTCGTTGGCTGCCTTAAGGGCAACGCCGAAGATAATTGCCCAGAACAGGATGCCGATGTAATTCGCATTTACGATGGAATCCACGGGGTTCTTAACTAAGTTCATAAGCAGATTGGTGAGGACTTCTGTGATGCCGCTCGGAGGAGCGATGTCTCCTGCGCCTTCCGTCTCGGTGAAGGTAAGCGTGATTGGGAATGCATAACATGCAATAACCGCTGTGAAAGCAGAAATAAGATTTCCCATTATGTACAGGATGACGATAAACTTCATGTTCGTCTTCTGGCCCGCGCCCATATGGCAGAGCGCGCTCATAACGAGGAAGAATACCAGAATAGGAGCCACGCCCTTCAGAGCTCCTACAAATAACTGTCCCAAAATACCAATTGCCGTTGCCTGTGGAACAACAAGGCCAAGAATAATACCAATAATCAGGCCGCAGATGATTCGTTTGACAAGGCTGATGCTGTTCCATTTTTTAATTGCGTCTTTCATACCACTTTTTGCAGATATATATTGTGATGTGAGATATATCTGCTTCTCCTCTCTTTCCTTTTAAATTTTGTTCCCCGATATATAGATATGCCGGACTGTTCATATAGCATATCAATAACATATAAGTAATTATAAACAATTTGCATAATTTTGTAAACATAAAAATTGTAAAAAATGACATAAAATTAAAATATATGTGTGAAAAAATTGACAAATCAAACAAAAAATATGAAAAAACGCATTGTGTATAAGGTGGAGGAGTGTTATAATGACACCATCAACGAAAATATCGTCTGGGGAGACGATGGAGATGGGAGGTAACATAAATTGAGCGAGAGAAATGACGGCATGATGTGGGCACTTGTGAAGGAGAAACCGGAGGAAGGATTGTGGATGAAAAGGGTTCCGATTCCGGAAGTGGGGCCCAACGATGTGAAGATTAAGATTCGCAAGACGGCTATCTGCGGTACGGATGTACATATTTACCAGTGGAACGACTGGGCGCAGCATACGATTCCGATAGGACTGACGGCAGGGCATGAGTATGTTGGAGAGGTAGTTGAGACCGGCGAGGGTGTGCAGGGCTTTAATATCGGCGACCTTGTATCCGGAGAAGGCCATATAACATGCGGGAAATGCCGCAATTGTCTGGAAGGCCACAAAGAAAACTGCAAGGATGCCAAGGGCGTTGGGGTAAACCGCAATGGCGCGTTTGCAGAGTACCTTGTGATTCCGGCATCGAATGTGTGGCCGTGCAACCCGGCGATTCCGGAGGAGATGTATGCAATCTTCGACCCGTTTGGCAATGCGACCCATACGGCGCTTTCCTATAAGATGCTGGGAGAGGACGTGCTGGTTGCGGGAGCGGGACCGATAGGCTGTATGGCGGCGGCGATCGCTAAGTTTTCAGGGGCAAGGCACGTAGTGGTTACAGATATGAACCAGTACCGTCTTGACTTGGCGAAAAAGCTGGGCGCTACAAGAGTAGTGAACCTGAAGGAAGAAAAGCTTCCGGATGTTATGAAAGAAATCGGTATGACAGAAGGCTTTGACGTGGGTCTTGAGATGTCCGGTTCGCAGATTGCGCTTCACGATATGATTCACAATATGAAGCACGGCGGCAATATCGCACTTCTGGGACTCCAGAGGACGGATGCAAAAGTTGACCTTGAGACGGTGATTTTCAACGGACTGAACCTGCGCGGCATTTACGGAAGAAAAGTATGGGATACATGGTACATGATGTCCACGATGATTCAGGCGGGTCTCGATATTTCAGAAATTATTACGCATCATTTTGACATCAAAGACTATGAGAAAGGCTTTGAGGCAATGATTTCCGGCCAGTCCGGAAAAGTAATCCTTGACTGGGCTCATGTGAACGACTAGAGAGAGGGCTGATAGAAGGATATTTTGTATCAGACGTACCGGATGAAGGTCCGGGATGAATTATAAAAATAAAAGGGGATGATAGCGATGGCACGTAAAGATGACATTTTAAGTATTTATACAAAAGAGGTAGAAGGAATCAAAGAAGCTGGGCTTTTTAAGGGAGAGGCGCCCTTTGTATCGCCTCAGGGCGCAAGAGTGCGGCTTGAGGACGGAAGAGAGCTCTTGTGTATGTGCGCGAACAATTATCTTGGGCTTGGAGACAATCCGAGGCTGATTGAGGCGGCAAAAAAGACATATGACGAAAAGGGATACGGGGTTGCTTCCGTACGTTTTATCTGCGGGACGCAGGACATCCACAAAAAGCTTGAGAAAAAGATTTCGGATTTTCTTGGAACAGACGACACGATTCTTTATTCTTCCTGTTTTGATGCCAACGGCGGACTGTTTGAGACGATCCTGACAGCGGACGATGCGGTAATCAGCGATGAGCTGAACCATGCGTCCATTATTGACGGAGTGCGTCTGTGCAAGGCAAAACGTTTCCGTTATAAGAACAACGATATGGAGGATTTGGAAGCAAAGCTTAAGGAAGCGGACGAAGCGGGCGCAAGAATTAAGCTGATAGCGACAGACGGCGTATTTTCGATGGACGGAATTATCTGTAATCTGCAGGGAGTGTGCGATTTGGCGGATAAGTACCATGCATTGGTTATGGTTGACGACAGCCATGCGGTAGGTTTTGTGGGAAAGACCGGACGCGGCACTCCGGAGCACTGCGGCGTACAGGGACGTGTAGATATCATCACGGGAACGCTCGGAAAAGCGCTCGGAGGAGCTTCCGGCGGATATACATCGGGACGCAGGGAAATTATAGACCTGCTCCGCCAGAGGAGCCGTCCGTACCTGTTTTCCAATTCTCTTGCTCCGGCGATTGCGGGCGCAAGCATTGAGCTGTTTGACATGCTGGATGAAAGCACGGCTCTCCGCGACCACTTGGAGGAGGTTACGGCATATTACCGCAAGGAGCTGGTAGACAACGGGTTCGACATTATTCCGGGGACTCATCCTTGTGTTCCGGTTATGCTCTATGACGAGAAGACGGCGGCTGAGTTTGCAAAACGTATGATGGATAAAGGCGTTTACGTAGTGGCGTTCTCCTATCCGGTAGTGCCGAAGGGAAAGGCGAGAATCCGTACGCAGGTATGTGCAAGCCATACGAAAGAGGATATTGATTTTATTGTTAAGTGTTTTAAAGAAGTAAGAGATGAGATGAAATAAAACCAAAGGTCTGCGACTGTTAGTTGCGGGATTAGGTAGGATATTGTGTTTTAAACCGGTGCAGCGTATGCTGTGCCGGTTTTGTCTTAGAGCGGGGCGACAGCGGGTAAAAGAAAAAATAACAACACCCTTTGCAAAGACCGGGCTTTCTGCTATACTTTTTTGGAAAAGGGCGCAGCAGTATTTTGCAGGTGGAATTTTCACGCATATGCAAGTGGGCTGTGGGAAGGAGATATTTTATGGACAGAAAAAATGTTTGGAAGGGATATACACGGGAACAGTTAAAGGAGCTTGACAGAATTAACGAGGATTATAAGAGATGCCTTGACCTCGGTAAGACGGAGCGGGAGTGTGTGAAGCTTTCGGTGGAGATGCTAAAGGAAAACGGTTATATCAGCCTGGAGGAGAAAAGGGATTCTAAAGAGGGGTTAAAGTGCGGCGATAAGATATATGCGGTGTGCATGGGAAAGAGCGTTGCGGCGTTTCATATTGGCAGCGAGCCGCTTGAGTGCGGCATGAATATTCTTGGAGCGCATATTGATTCTCCGCGTATTGACGTGAAGCAGAATCCGCTGTATGAGAGTGATGAATTTGCCTATTTTGATACCC
>CAJTUQ010000078.1:6975-13459 GCA_910579335.1 uncultured Dorea sp.
GGATTAAAAAGTATCAGTGGGTAACGCTTCCGCTTGCTCTTCACGGCGTGGTTGCAAAAAAAGACGGTACGGTGACGGAGGTGAGTATCGGGGAAAAGGAAACGGAGCCGGTGTTTACGATTACAGACCTTTTAGTCCATCTTGCCGCAAAGCAGCTGGAGAAAAAGGCGAGCGCAGTGATTGAGGGGGAAAAGCTAGACCTATTGATTGCCAGCCGTCCGCTTACTGAGGCGGAAGGGTTGAAAAAGGATGAGAAAAATGCGGTGAAGGCGAAGGTCTTAGAGCTTTTGAAAGAGTATTACGGCATGGACGAGGAGGATTTTGTGTCTGCGGAACTGGAAATCGTTCCGGCCGGCAAGGCGAGAGACTTGGGGTTAGATAGAAGCATGGTCCTGGCTTACGGCCATGACGACAGAGTCTGTGCGTTCACTTCGCTTTTCGCACTGCTTGATGCGCCGCAGGCAAAGCGGACGGCATGCTGTATTCTTGTGGATAAAGAGGAAATCGGAAGTGTCGGCGCTACGGGCATGCATTCGAGGTTTTTTGAAAATGCGGTAGCGGAGCTAATCGCACTTGAAGGACAGGAGTCAGAGCTTAAAGTAAGGAGGGCGCTGCAAAACTCCAAAATGCTTTCATCGGATGTCAGTGCGGCATATGACCCGATGTTTGCGGAAAATTTTGAAAAGCGGAGCGCGGCGTTTTTCTCGAAGGGACTGGTGTTTAACAAATATACAGGAAGCAGGGGGAAATCCGGCTCCAATGATGCCAATGCGGAGTATCTTGCGAAGCTCAGGGACATACTGGATGGGGAGAATATAGCTTATCAATTTGCGGAGCTTGGAAAGGTGGATGCCGGCGGCGGCGGCACAATCGCATATATTATGGCGAACTATGGAATGGAGGTTATAGACAGCGGCGTTCCGGTTTTGAATATGCATGCGCCTTGGGAGGCGGTGAGCAAAGCGGATGTATATGAGGCTTATAAGGGTTACAAAGCATTTTTGAAGTAACCTTTTATAAGGAAATGTAAGGCAATTCTCTTGACGAATACTGGCAAAAACAGTAAAATATTAAGTGCGACTTAGAAAAATTAGTTTTAGGAGGTCATGACAATGGCAAAATGGGTTTATATGTTTACAGAAGGTAACGCAACCATGAGAAACCTTCTTGGCGGTAAGGGTGCGAATCTTGCTGAGATGACAAGCTTGGGCCTTCCGGTACCGCAGGGCTTTACAATTACGACAGAGGCCTGCACGCAGTACTATGAAGACGGAAGAACGATTAATGATGAGATTATGGAACAAATCATGGAAGCCGTTACGAAGATGGAGGACATTACAGAGAAGAAATTCGGTGATAAAGAGAATCCGCTTCTTGTTTCCGTACGTTCCGGTGCAAGAGCATCTATGCCGGGCATGATGGATACTATTTTGAACCTCGGTCTCAATGAGGACGTTGTTGAGGTATTGGCAGAGAAATCCGGTAATCCGCGCTGGGCATGGGACTGCTACAGAAGATTTATCCAGATGTATTCTGACGTAGTTATGGAGGTCGGAAAGAAATACTTTGAAGAACTGATTGACAAGATGAAAGAAGAAAAGGGCGTTAAGCAGGATGTTGAGCTTACGGCAGAGGATTTGAAGGCACTTGCAGGTCAGTTTAAGGCAGAGTATAAAGAGAAAATCGGACAGGACTTCCCGGCTGACCCGAAGGAGCAGCTGATGGGCGCAATCAAAGCTGTATTCCGTTCATGGGACAACCCAAGAGCCAATGTATACCGCCGTGACAACGATATCCCGTATTCATGGGGAACTGCTGTAAACGTACAGTCTATGGCATTCGGAAATATGGGTGATGATTGCGGTACGGGCGTTGCGTTTACCCGCGACCCTGCTACTGGAGAGAACGGCTTGTTCGGCGAGTTCCTGACAAATGCACAGGGCGAGGACGTTGTTGCAGGCGTACGTACGCCTATGCACATCTCTGAGATGGAGCAGAAATTCCCGGAAGCATTTGTTCAGTTTAAGAAAGTATGCGAAACACTTGAGAATCACTATAGAGACATGCAGGATATGGAGTTTACGGTAGAGCATGGAAAGCTTTACATGCTTCAGACACGCAACGGTAAAAGAACTGCCCAGGCGGCGCTTAAGATTGCATGTGACCTTGTTGACGAAGGCATGAGAACGGAGGAAGAGGCAGTTGCAATGATTGATCCTCGTAACCTTGATACGCTTCTTCATCCTCAGTTTGACGCAGCAGCGCTTAAGGCGGCAGTTCCGATGGGCAAAGGCCTCGGTGCATCTCCGGGAGCAGCCTGCGGCAAGGTTGTATTTACGGCGGAGGATGCCGTAGAGTGGGCGGCAAGAGGTGAGAAAGTAGTTCTTGTACGTCTTGAGACTTCACCGGAAGATATTACAGGTATGAAGTCTTCACAGGGTATCCTGACGGTCCGCGGCGGTATGACGTCACATGCAGCTGTTGTTGCGCGCGGTATGGGTACATGCTGTGTATCCGGATGCGGCGACATTGCTATGGACGAGGAGAATAAGAAGTTCACTCTTGCAGGAAAAGAGTTCCATGAGGGAGATGCGATTTCTATCGACGGTACGACAGGTAATATTTATGATGGAATCATTCCGACTGTTGATGCTCAGATTGCAGGCGAGTTCGGAAGAATCATGGCGTGGGCGGACAAGTACAGGACGCTTAAGGTTCGTACCAATGCGGATACTCCGGCGGACGCTAAGAAAGCCCGCGAGCTTGGCGCAGAGGGTATCGGACTTTGCCGTACAGAGCACATGTTCTTTGAGGAAGACAGAATTGCTGCTTTCCGTGAGATGATCTGTGCGGATACAGTAGAGGAAAGAGAAGCTGCTCTTGAGAAAATCCTGCCATACCAGCAGGGAGATTTTGAGGCGCTTTACGAGGCTCTTGAGGGAAATCCGGTTACGATTCGTTTCCTTGACCCGCCGCTCCATGAGTTCGTTCCTACAGAGGAAGAAGACATTGAGAAGCTTGCGGCGGCACAGGGCAAATCCGTGGAGGATATCAAGACGCTTATCGACAGTCTCCATGAGTTCAACCCGATGATGGGACACAGAGGATGCCGTCTTGCGGTTACTTATCCTGAGATTGCAAAGATGCAGACGGCAGCGGTTATCCGTGCGGCTATCAACGTACAGAAGGCACACGCTGACTGGAAGGTAAAACCGGAGATTATGATTCCGCTGATTGGCGATATCAAAGAGCTGAAATATGTAAAGAAGGTTGTAGTAGAGACGGCAGACGCTGAGATAGCGGCAGCGGGCAGCGACCTTGAGTATGAAGTAGGTACGATGATTGAGATTCCGAGAGCGGCGCTCACGGCGGATGAGATTGCAAAAGAAGCTGACTTCTTCTGCTTTGGTACAAATGACCTGACTCAGATGACATACGGCTTCTCCCGTGATGATGCAGGAAAGTTCCTTGATGCTTACTATGATGCTAAGATTTTTGAGAACGATCCGTTCGCAAAGCTTGACCAGACAGGCGTAGGAAAGCTGATGGAAATGTCCATTAAGTTAGGCAAGCCGGTAAATGAGAAGCTTCATATCGGTATCTGCGGCGAGCACGGCGGAGATCCGTCTTCTGTAGAGTTCTGCCACAAGATTGGACTGGATTATGTATCCTGTTCACCGTTCCGCGTACCGATTGCAAGATTGGCAGCGGCACAGGCGGCTATATCACAAAGATAGGCGAAAACCATTTTGGACTTTTACCATAAGTTTTGAGGAAGCACAGGCTTTCCGCAGGGCGAATGGTGGCTATCTTAGAAAAAATCAATGGGAAGATTTGACTGTTGATGTTTATATCTAAATAATCATAAGCGTATCATTAGAAATAGTGGTACGCTTATTTTTTGCCCCAATTTGTATCTTTGAATATTCTGCTATCTGCCTATATAATGAAATCAAAAAAGGACGGTGGCAATTATGAGGGAAAAGAAGAATCATTTGTATGTGGATAGCCAAGAACGAAGCATTTTATTACATAGTCTTGTAGAGTTGAAAAATCAGCTCATACAGCAAGGCAGATATACGGATTGCGTTGACGAGCTGATTTTCAAGGTCATAAATGCACCGATTAAGAGAATGAAAATTGAATATGTCTAAGGCACATTATTATGAAGCCGCTTATTCTTATTGTTTTTTAAGAGTAAGCGGCTTTTTTGCGTTCTCTGGTACTGTTACATAGCCACCTTGACAAAGTGGCTAAATCTATGCGAAAGGAGGACGCACCTATGTCAAATTGCAAAGTAATCGCTCTGACGAATCAGAAAGGCGGTGTCGGCAAGACCACCACGGCGGTCAATCTGGGTGTCAGTCTGGCACAGCAGGGTAAAAAAGTGCTTCTGATTGATGCCGATGCACAGGCAAATTTAACGATGTCGCTTGGTTATGGCAGACCAGATGACTTGTCGGATACGCTCTCAAGCATCATGCAGGACGTAATAGACGATAATCCTGTCAATGTCCAGAAAGCTATCTTACACCATGACGAGGGAGTTGACCTGCTCCCATCCAACATTGAACTGTCGGGACTGGAAGTAAGGCTTATCAATGCCATAAGCCGTGAAAGCGTGCTGAAAACCTGCATCAATGAGGTAAAAAAGAATTATGATACTGTCCTTATAGACTGTATGCCGAGTTTAGGTATGCTCACAATCAATGCACTTGCGGCGGCTGACAGCGTGGTTATCCCGACACAGCCCCATTATCTTTCTGCAAAGGGCTTAGAGCTGTTGCTTCGCTCCGTGTCTAAGGTCAAACGGCAAATCAATCCCCATCTGCGGATTGACGGTATCTTAATGACGATGGTAATGCCACGCACGAACATCTCTAAGGAGATTACCGCAACGGTAAAGAGTGCCTACGGGCAGAGGATTAAAGTCTTTGATGCCCAGATACCCCACTCCATCCGTGCGGTAGAAGCCACCGCAGAGGGCAAGAGCATTTTTGCCTACGACAAAGGCGGCAAGGTAGCCGCAGCTTATGAGCAGTTTGGAAAGGAGGTAGCAGAGATTGGCGAGAAGCAAAAGAACAGGAATCGAGCTGACCGCATACGATGACCTCTTTGAAACAGACGAGAGCCGTGCAGAAGCGAATCTAAGCAAGATAAGGGAGATACCCATTTCCGAAATTGATGAGTTCCCAGACCACCCATTCAAGGTTTTGATGAATGAGGATATGGAGCAGCTTGTGGAAAGTGTCAGTCGGAGCGGCGTAATGACCCCTGCGACAGTTCGGCAGAAAGAGGACGGACGGTACGAGCTTATCAGCGGTCACAGGCGGAAAAAGGCTTGCGAGCTTGCAGGGCTTGAAACGCTGAAATGTGAGGTTAAGGAGCTGACCCATGATGAAGCGATAATCATTATGGTTGAGAGTAATCTCCAACGCTCTGTTATTCTGCCAAGCGAAAAAGCCTTTGCCTATAAGATGCGGTTAGAAGCCATGAAAAGACAAGGACAGCGGAGTGATATAACTTCGTCGCCAGTGGCGACGAAGTTGCAAAGCGGACGGTCTGATACAGAATTAGGAGAGCTTGTTGGAGAAAGTAAAGACCAGATACGCCGATTTATCCGCTTAACCGAGCTTGTACCAGAAATTCTGCAAATGGTAGATGAACGTCAGATTGCTTTCCGTCCTGCGGTGGAAATCTCTTATCTTTCCGAGGAACAGCAGTACACCCTGCTTGAAGCGATGGGCTACAATGATGCCACGCCCTCACTTGCACAGGCTATCAAAATGAAGAAGTTTATGCAGGAGGGAAAACTCACGGACGAGGTTATCCAGTCCATCATGCAGGAGGATAAGCCGAACCAGAAAGAGAAGCCTGCCTTTAAGGACGAGCGGATAACCAAGCTCATACCGAAATCTATACCCAGAGGGCAGGAAACGGATTTTGTCGTAAAGGCGTTGGAGTTTTACAACCGACACCTGCAAAGGCAGAGGGGGCAGGAAAGATAACCGCACACTTGGGGAGAAGTCTGCCCTTTGGGGAACCGCAAATTTTTTTCCGCTTCCCCCTCTCCACACCTCTCCCCCTAGATACTGCCAGTAACTATCCGAGAAAAGAAATATTAAAAGCTGTCCAGATGGGCGGCTTTTTTTCTGCCAGAAAGTCAGCTATCAACATGAGAACGAACAGGAGGTAATGAATGAAGATATGTAAATTATTTAAAAGGGCTGCGGCGTTAGCGTTGGCTGCGGTCACGGCATTGTCCGCCGTCCCTGCCACGACAGCGTATGCAGCGGGCGACATCGGCACGATTAGCTTTACCCACACCTACGACGGTGCAGGGAACGCCATGAGGTATAATTCCAGTGCCAACATTGGAGGTCATACCGCAGGAGGAACGGGCGAATACAAATACCGTATGTATGTGGACGGGGAAACGGCGTTCTGCCTTCAGCCGGGCGTGCCTTTAAAAACAGGGAACACG
>CAJTUQ010000079.1 GCA_910579335.1 uncultured Dorea sp.
GCCAAATAACTGTAATTCTTCTTCGTGCAAAAGAATGGTGTTCTTATTCAGGCAGGTGAACACAACCTCGCTGTCGCTAAGAAGCTTTGCCAGCGGTTTATAGTGGATTCCCTGCTCCTCCCGCTCCGGCTTAACGCTTCTCGCAAAATAGGAAACCTCCGCTCCGAAAAAATGCAGCGCATCTGCAATCAGGCCTCCGGAATCGCCGATTCCAATCATTCCTACCTTCAGTCCGGTAATCTCGCGCGTCTTTTCTCCCCGAAGCGGAATGCCATACCCGTGCAGTATCTGAATGAGCTGGTAAATTGCATACTCAGCCACCCCTCTGTCACCATAATTGCGCACGCCCTTTACAGTAATACCCTTTGTCCTTGCAAATGCGATATCCACATTGGCGCTCTCCTCCGAATAGAGACTGCATATCATGCCGACATACTCTAACTTCGGGGCCTTCTCCAATATATCCTTTCCCATCTGCGTAGCGAATCCTACAAGTACCGCATCCGCATCCTTAATTCTTTCCGACAACTCTTCGTCATCTTTCGGCTGTTCTTTATAAAACACGACTTCATCCGCATATTCCTTTAATTCTTCTCTTGCCCACCCGACAAGATTGACCGGAGCTGCCGCAACAAGCTTTTTAAATTTTCTCATTCTCTTCGATTCCCTCCTCGCAAAGCTTTCTTATTTCTTCCTCACTACCCGTAAGGGTTCCCTGAACCATTCCCGGTTTTCCGCCGCCTCTGCCTGCAAATGCGTCGTTCAGCCTCTTACTCAGGGGACGGACGTCCGCCGTATGGCTCCCGATTACATACCGGTATCCGCTGTCATCTCTCCCCGCAAACACTCCGCATATCCTAACTCCCCGCAAAAGCACCAGATTCATAAGCTCTCTTGGTGCATTTCCTGAAAGCCCGCTGTCAAATACAAAGGCCGCATCCCCCGATACATCGACTTCCTGCGCCAGATAACCAAGAAGCTTTTGGGAAAGCGAAGCCAGCCTGCCCTTTGCCGCCGCCTGCTCTTCCTTTAGATACAGCACCGCCTGCGCAATCTCCGTCTCCTTTGCACAAAGCGCAGCGGAGATGGCCTTAGAGTTTTCGTCCTTCCTGTCATAATCAGAAAGAGCGCGGTATCCGCAGAGCATCGTAAGCCGCTCGCCGCCTTTATAATTCATCATGTTTACCAGCTTAATCAGCCCGATTTCCCCGGTTCTTTTCACATGGGGAGCACAGCACGCACAGACGTCATAGCCAGGAACCGTCACAATGCGCACCTGCCCCTCGATATCTATCTTGCTCCTGTATTCCAGGCTTTTTAATTCCTCTTTATCAGGATATGACACCTGAATCCCGATATTTTCAAAAACCGCCCCATTTGCCCGGCGCTCTATTTCCTTCAGCTGTTCTTTCGTAATAGGCCCGTCAAAATCAAGAGTACAGGAATCCGCTCCAAGATGAAAACCTACATTATTATAGCCGAACCATTCATGGACGATTCCTGACACGATATGCTCGCCGGAATGCTGCTGCATCTTCCCGAATCGTTCCTCCCAGTTTATTCTCCCATGAACTACGGCGCCCTCCTCAAGCGGCGCCTCTGTAATGTGATAGACGACATTCTCTTTCTCTCGGACATCCTCCACCTTTATGCCGTCCAGCGTTCCTGTATCCGCATACTGCCCTCCCCCTTCCGGGAAGAACGCCGTTCTGTCAAGAACTACCCGGTACCTCTCCCCGTCCGGCCGGCAGGAGCATACGACAGCATCAAACTCGTTTAAATGGCTGTCTTCATAAAACAGCTTTTCCGTCGCTTTCATAACTTTCACGCCCTTTCTTTGTATCCGTTTCCTTCCTACATCCGCTCCGGAGCCTCAAAACCAAGCACGTCAATGCACGCCTCTAATATTTCCTTAACAAGAAGCAGCAGCGCCAGATAGCTTTTTTTCGTCTCCTCCTCTTCCTCCGCAAGTATTTTTGTCTCATGGTAGAAGCGGTTAAATGCATTTGCCAAATCGTAAATATACGCACAGATTTTATGCGGCGCAAGTTCCTCGTAAGATGCGGCCATTACGTCGTTATATTTAGCGGCCTCCAGCATCAGGGCCTTTTCACCGTCACTTTTCGCAGCCGCAATCCGAAGCCCCGCAAGCTCCTTTCCCTCTGCGGCATATTTATTTAAAATAGATTTTATACGCACGATTGTATACAGAATGTACGGGCCCGTATTTCCTTCAAAAGACGTAAACCTGTCCACGTCAAACACATAATCCTTCGACGCCTGATTGGACAAATCCCCGTACTTAATCGCAGCAAGCCCTACAAGCTTTGCCGTAGCCGCCGCATTTTCCTCCTCCACGGTACGGTTGTCGGTAATCTTTTTATACATCTCCTCTTCAATATCCGCAATCAGGTTCTCCAGGCGCATGATACCGCCTTCTCTCGTCTTAAAAGGCTTTCCGTCCTTTCCATTCATCGTCCCGAACCCAAGAAAAGAAAGCCCGGTCTCTTCCGGCACGATCCCCGTCTTTTTCGCAGCCCGGAACACCTGGAGGAAATGCAGCTCCTGTCGCTTATCCGCCAGATAAATCACCTTGTTTGGCTTATAATCCCTCTGGCGCTGCACAAGTGTCGCAAGATCCGTCGTCCCGTAAAGAGAGGCGCCGTCCGACTTCTGCACCATACAGGGCGGAATCTCCTTTGTATCGCTTTCCTCCTGCACATCAATGACAAGGGCGCCCTGATCAATATGCGCAAACCCTTCCGCCTTCAAACGCTCTATCATGGCAGGAATATCACTCTGTGCATCGGATTCTCCTTTCCAGAGGTCAAACTCTACATTCAAATTGTCATAATTTTTCTTAAGGTCTGCAACCGACACCTTCATAATATGCTTCCAGACAGCCGTATAGCCTTTATGTCCGTTCTGCAGCAGATAAGTCGCATGCAGGGCGGCTTCCCTGTACCCTTCGTCCTCTTTCGCCCTGGCGCTCGCCGTAGGATAGATTTCCTCCAGCTCGCCGATGGTAAACGGCGCTTCCTCCGGATATTCTCCTTCAAAAGCATCATCAAAATACGCAAGGGCAGGCTCGCGCTCTTTAAGCTCCGTAATAATCAGTCCCATCTGATACCCCCAGTCGCCAAGATGGATATCGCCAAGCACCTTATGCCCCATCTTTCTGGCTATGCGCTTCACACTCTCCCCGATGATTGCAGAGCGCAGATGTCCCACATGAAGCGGCTTCGCCACATTAGGCCCGCCGTAATCTACCACAATCATCTGCGGAGCCGCTGCTTTTTCAATTCCAAGCCCTTCCGATTCTTTCATGGCGTTCAGGTAAGCGGCGGCGGCCTTTCTGTCAATCTTGATATTAATGAAGCCTGGCTTCACCGCCTCGATTTCACCAATGTACTCCCTCTCTTGAAGCTTTTCTATCACATCCTCTGCAATCGTAAAAGGAGCCTTGTGATACGCCTTCGCTCCCGCCATTGCTCCGTTGCACTGATATTCGCAGAGATCCGGGCGGTTGGAAATCGTAACCTTGGCATAGGACTTCTCATATCCGGCCTTCTCAAAAGCCGCCCCAAGCTCCTCTTCAATACAATCTATAATTTTTTTCATAGGTATTCCTCCTGATTTAAAATTCTTTTATACTAATAATTTATCGTATTATATTTTTTCAAAAAAGTCCATACTATTATTGCCAAATCTTGCATCACATGCTAATATATTAGTAACAATTACTATTATTGTCTGTTTACTGAAAGGAGAAAATAATGAACAAAAAGGTCTTCCGCAATCTATCCTATGGCGTATATGTTGTTTCTACTCTAGACGGAGAAAGACATACCGGCTGCGTAGTCAACAGCATTATGCAGATAACTTCCTCGCCAGCTGCCATAGCGCTCAGCATGAACCACGACAATTTCACAAATTCCTGCATTCAATCCAGCGGCCAGTTTGCCGTCTCTATCCTTTCTGAGCATTCTGACCCTTCCTTAATCGGCCAGTTTGGATTCCAGTCCGGAAAAACCGTTAACAAATTCGAAAACATAGACTTTCACATAAAAGAAGGGCTTCCCGTACTTAACGACTGCTGCGGATACATGATCTGTAAGGTTGTCGACAAGATGGAAACCTCCTCCCACACCGTTTTTTTAGGTGAAGTGATTGATGGGGATACAATTGGCACCTCACCGGCTATGACTTATGCCTATTACCATAATGTAGTCAAAGGAAAGAGCCCCAAAAACGCTCCAACTTATATTGACGAACAAGAAAACACCCCTGAAGAAACCGCTTCCTTGCAGGAACCCGTTTCTCCAAAATGGGTCTGCGGAGTCTGCGGCTATGTATACGAGGGCTCCATTCCGTTTTCAGACCTCCCGGACTCTTACATATGCCCGATTTGCCGCCAAAGCAAAGACAAATTCGTGCAGAAACAGGGCGGCTTGTAAAGAAAGCCCTCTGAAAATAATAAAAAAGGAGTTAATAGTATGAAAATAGGTTCTCATGTAGGAATGAGTGGAAAAGCCATGCTGCTTGGCTCGGCAAAGGAAGCCGTATCTTACGGCGCCAACACTTTTATGTTCTATACCGGTGCGCCTCAAAATACAAGGCGCAAGGATATTAAGGAGCTGAATATCGACGCTGCCTGGGCTTATATGGAAGAGCACGGTATCAGCGAAATCCTCGTTCACGCTCCGTATATCATCAACCTCGGCAATGCTGTCAAACCCGAAACCTATGAGCTTGCGGTTAATTTTCTGCGCACCGAGATTGAACGTACGCTAAGCTGCAAAAGCAAAGTTTTAATCCTCCACCCCGGCGCCCATGTCGGCGAAGGGACGGATACCGGAACCCGCCAAATCATCAACGGGTTAAACGAAGTACTGACAAGAGAGACAAATCTATATGTCGCACTTGAGACAATGGCCGGAAAGGGTTCGGAAGTCGGGCGTTCCTTTGAGGAGCTGGCGCGCATCTATGACGGGGTCGCATATAATGATAAGCTCCGCGTATGCTTTGACACCTGCCATACCCACGACAGCGGTTATGACATCATCCGCGATTTTGACGGCGTTATCAACGAATTTGACAAAATCATCGGCAAAGAACAGATTGCCGTATTCCATATTAATGACAGCAAAAATCCCAGAGGCGCCAAAAAAGACCGCCATGAAAATCTGGGCTTCGGTGAGATAGGTTTTCCTGCGCTCTCGTATATTGTACATCATCCGGATTTCAAAGAAATACCGAAGATACTTGAGACGCCTTATATCCCTTCACCGACAAACCCGAAGAAATCTTATGCCCCGTATAAATATGAGATTGCAATGCTACTTAATGATAAATTTGATCCGGATGTAAAAGAAAAGATTATTGCAGAGAATGAGTAGAAACTATAAGCAGCACAGGATGTACGGCCGTCCAAAGCGAACCGGCTTCACATTCTGTGCTGTTTCCGACATTTCTCATTGTTTTATTATTCCCCAATCACTCCCATGATCTTTATATAATCCTCTGTTTTATCCCTCATAATCTCAAACCCTTCCGACAGCTCTTCCAGCGAAACCCTGTGGGAAATAAGCCGCTCCGGCGAAAAGGCGCCGCAAGAGAGCCGCTCCATCACATAATGCCAGTCGTCATCCGGTTTTCCTGTAAACGAAGAATTCCACGTTCCCATGACCGTAAGCTGGTTTCTCAGTATCTTCCAATAGACATCCCTGGGAAAAGCGATATCAGAAAAAGGGTTTCCCATCAGGCACACCCTTCCGGACATTGCTGCCAAATCGACCGCCTGAGAAATCGTCCCATTTCTCCCTACACATTCAAAAAAAACATCTGCACCTGCGCCGCCCGTACGCTCCATAAGCCATCTGCCCGCATCCTCTCTGCGGCTGTCGCAGAAATTATCTTCCGGCAGCCCTTCTTTAAGAACCGTCTCCTTCTGAAAGGCCTTATTGCCAATTACAAAAATATTTTTAAAACCTGCCTCCTTAAGGAACAGAACAAGCAAAAGCCCGATGGTTCCAAGTCCGCAGACCGCTATCTTATCTTCCATGTGCGGCCTCGCCCTCCTCATGGCATGGACCGCTACCGCCATCGGCTCCAGCATTGCAGCCGCCTCAAAAGAAACGGCTTTTGGCAGTTCAATCAGGTTCGCCGCAGGAACCGCCGCATATTCTGCAAAACCGCCGTCCCTTCTCGAACCAAGATAATCATAGTTCCTGCACAGCTCATACGTTTCCCTCCGGCATGCGGCACATGTCTTGCATGGAATAAGCGGAAATACGCCGACACGTTTATTAAGAAGATGTTCGTCCGCCTTTTTTCCGACCGCCTCTACCACTCCCGCAAACTCATGTCCCGGAATCAAGGGCATCCGGTGCGTGCCGTTCTGATAAATTCTTGGGATATCCGAGCCGCAGATGCCGCAGGCCTTGACCTTAACCAGCACCTCTTCTGCATCAGGCCGGGGCCTTTTTACATCCTTTAGCTCAATATCTTTGATGTCCCGCAATACATATGCTTTCATACGCATCCCCCCGTCTCCTTCTGCTTCCGGAAGTATTTTAAATCCGCCTTTGTCGTAATCTTAAAATTATTCTCGTCTCCCGGTATCATGGCAACATCCATCCCCGCTAAGACCGCCGGTTCCGTAGAGCCTTTGATTCTGCAAATCCCATCCGGCATAAGGCGCAGATTGGCCGCATAATATTTGTCAAATAAAAATGCTTCCGGCGCTTGTCCGGCAAACACCTTCTCTCTGTCAAGCAGCTTTGATACCCGTCCGCCGTCCTCGCTCAGATAAACCGTATCCTTCATAGGAAGGACGGGCATCACCCCGTCATGCTTTTTTAGAGCCTTAAAGCAATCTGTCACCTGTTCCTTAGACAGATTGGGACGCACCGCATCATGAATGAGCACCGCGCCGGAAGCCAAGCGCTCAGGGTTTTCTCCCGCCAGGCCGCAGAAAACATCCCCCATCCTTCCTTTCAAATCCGCAAGCGCATGAAAAACAGAGGACTGCCGCTCAGTCCCCGGTTTGGAAAATCCGCATATCTTTTCTGCATTCAAGCCGTTTTCCTTCACATCATCCAGAATAACTTTTCTCCACTCTTCCTCCGCTACGATTTGTACCACATCTATCATCGGATGTGCGAGCAGTGTTTCCAGACAGTAGGTAATCAGCATTTTCCCTGACACCCGGATATACTGCTTAGGAATGTCCGCGCCCATGCGCAGCCCCATGCCGCCGGATAATAATACTGCCGCTTTCATAGGCTTTGTCCCCCGTATTACATAATATAGATATTAAAACTTCAGCTTTCGTATATTCTGCAGAGTCTCGCCGTACGGCCTGTCTTTGCCAAAAAGGAGCGTCGTCCCAAGCACAAAGCCCTTCACGCCCTTCGGCGCATACTCCCGTATCCGCCCTGCGCTGCAGGCTCCGTCCCAGTACAGTTCAAACCCCATATCCTCTTTAATGGAGATCAGCTTCGTAATCTTCTTTCCCACGTAGGGAAGGTACATCTGTCCGGCATTTCCCGGATTCACAGACATTACAAGCACCTTTTTTACAATTCTGAGCATTTCGAACACGGTCTCCACCGACGTGCCCGGATTGATGGCGATGCCCGGTATCATACCGGCGTCGATAATCCGCTGCAGCGTAGTGGACGGGTGATATTCCGCCTCCGGATGGATATAGACCGTGTCGCCCTTTCGAAGATTATTCAGAAAAATCCCGATATTGTTGCTGGGGTGCTCAATCATTAGATGCACGTCCAAAGGCTTTGCAGCCGCTTTTGCTATGTAGCGCATGTCATTGAGGGACATGGCGAAATTCGGGACATAACGTCCGTCCATAATATCAATATGAAAAGAGTCGATACCGCCCTTTTCCAAATCCTGCACTTCCTTCTCCAGACTGCCGTAGTCGGCACACATCATAGAGGCCATCAATTCAAAATTCATCATCTTATTCTCCTTACTGCAAAAAGTTCTTATCTGCATATGCCAGCTTATACTTATCTCTGTACCTATCAAAAAAATAAGTCATCAGCCTCTCAGATAAAAATCCGGGATAACGGTTCAAATACGTATCCGCTTTCTGACCTCCCTGCTTCGCCGCCATATCTATAATCGGGAACAACCATTCACACAGATCATCTAACACGGATTTGCGCATAATAAACATATTACACGGTGAATAAAGATTCCCTTGAAAAAATTTTTTTGCGTCACAATACAGCGCTTCATCCTGCATTTTCAAGTATCCCATCATACATTCCCAGTCTGACGGGTCATGGCGAGCCTTATAGTTCCCCTCAAGGCTCGGAGCCACATAAAGCGGAACAGGGAGTATGACATCTATTCCCTGCATTTCCATGCGCCCCTCCCAATCCTCCGGCAAAATAAAGTGCCGCCTGTAATGCTCCAGCCCTACTATATCATCCGCCGCATTTTTCCAAATCCAATAAAGTACCGTGAGCTCACAGTACTGCCTGTTTCGGGACGAGATATTATCTCCTGTTTCGTCGGTAAGCATTCCGCCTGCCAAATACTTGTCCGCCAGCGCAGCTCCTGCCTGTATCTCTTTTTCATAATTCTTTAATTCCCACGGCTGTGCCAGCTCTTTATCATGAATATTCCTTGCTACATAAATCGTCCCCTGCAGACTGCCGGCTCCAGAATGGCAGGAGGGCAGTTTATCTATCTTTAAAAACTCTCTGCCTATCGATGCATAATAGTCTTCCAGATAAGCATTGCGAAGTTTTAAATCCATTTCCGCCGTGACAGGAAAAATATCCGAAAATCCGCATTTTCCAAGTTCTGTTATCAGCTTTTCGTGATAGATGCCCCTAGTTCCGATGTAAACCGGATAATCAACATGTAATTTTGAATCTTCGTCAAATTGTATCACTGGTACCTTGCCGACAGACACCGGATTCTTTTCTTCATTGTTTACTAAAAACGCTTCTATAGAAATATCAGCATACAAACTAGTCAGATATACTGCTAACGTCTGCGCTCTTGAATGAGCGCCCGCTATATAAATTTTACTCATAATATTTCTCGGCCTGTATAAACTGCTTTTAATATAGGCTCTCTTTCTTAAATTCACATATATTTTAACGCACTCTGATCGATACATTCCTCTAAACGAGTTCTGTCAAAATACCAGGTGCTGTCTTTGCTCCAGCAGACATTTTCCCGTATGATTTTTGCGGGACAGCCTCCGATGGCCACATGGTCTCCAAAATGCGACGATGTAACCGTTCCGGTTCCGACAATTGAACCCGTTCCAATATGCGTACCGCCGAGCAATGTCGCCCGGTAACCCACCCAGACTTGATTTTCAACGATTACGTCCTTCGCACAATTGACTCTGTTATGCGTCCGGCTGTCAAAAATGTGATGCTCGTCATGTGTCAGGATCATAATTCCGCTTGAAAGCATACAGCCCTCTCCCAGCCTTAAAGCCGATTCCGATATACGGCAGACGGCCTGCTGTATAGATACGTCGTTTTCCAACACACAGCCGCCTCTATTTCCAAAATAGATTTCTAAATACTCTACTGAAATGTTCTTACCGATTTTAAGGAAATTCCCCTCTCCATAAAAATGAACCTTAATATTGGCAGGAATCGTTTTATCAAACACAATATGATTTTGAAACTCATCCCAATATTCCGTCTTGGGCAGCAGGGCGATTAAATCCTGACCGGTAACCAAACCCTCTAAAGGCAGAATATCATAAATATAGCAGACATCAATTTCCGTACTTTCAAACTCTCTTGTAATCACTTCCCTGACTGATGCAAACTCCGGGAAAAGCACCACCAGTGCATTTTTTAGTTTTTTCAATTCTTCCAAACGGATAATCGGGATATTATCATACTTTTTTAAACTTGATGTTTCCCATTTTTTATCCGCTAAATAACGAAGTTCTATGATATTACGCAGCCGCTGTTTCGTCTGCTCATAATTTTGCCCGATTCCGTAGCCTACTATAATATCATATTTTTCTAAGTCGACCATTCTCTTTCTATACCCAGCTCCTGTTTCTTCTGATTGGATTATAAATTTCCCAGACAGCCCCATCCTTAGGCAGATTCATACAATTGAATCAACTTTTGGCAGGACGCCTCTATGCTGTATCCCGCCCTGTCAAAATACTCATCCTTCCGGCTGCGGTTTCTATCAATCTCTGCGTCTGTCAGCGCATTGATCCAGCACTCTTCTTTAAGAGGAAGAAATTCCAGCAGTCCTGTAATATCTGTTTCCTCCGTCACGGAATCGGAAACAAGGCACCGCAAGCCTGCGGCCTGCGCCTCCACTACAGATATCGGCAGCCCTTCAAATTTTGACGGCAGGCAGAACACATCCATCGCCTGCAGGAAATCAAGCGTATCCTCCCTCCAGCCATAGCATTGGATATTTCCGCTCATGCCCAATTCGTTTACAAGATTTCTGACAACAGCTATATTTTCGCCCTGTCCCATAAAAATAAGGTACAATTTGCTATTCCTTTTATATGCCTTTGCGAAACACCGGGCTAAAAACTCCTGATTTTTCGTGTAGCTATATCTGCCTATGTGCCCGATGACGATCCGGTCTTCAATTCCCAGTTTCTTTCGGACTACGCCCCTCCTCGTCTTATCAAACCGGAACTTTTTCACATCAACCGCATTGGGAAGAATCCGTATTTTTTCTCTGGGAATGCTGCCGGGAAACAGCCAGTCCGCCGCCACATGAGAACAGGCGCACACGTCCGTTGCATACTCCAGAGAGAACCGCTCCTTATAATAATCATGCTCCTTCTGTATTTTCCCGCGTTCCGCCTGACTTACAAAATCAATTCCGGAGCTGTGGGAATGGACAATCACTTTGGGAATTTTCATCTGCATTGCAACCTCTTCAATCAAAAATCCTCTCCAACAGCTTGTGTGCAGATGAATGACGTCGAATCCTCTTTTCAGGATATCTTTGATTTCCCTGGCAAATGCTTCCCTTCCTTCCCTCTGGACACTGTTCAAACGATAGATCGGAAATTGATACATCTCATATTCCTTTGTCCGCGCCAGCTCGTTCGCAGATTTTGTCAGGAATGAAAATTCGTACTTTGACTGGTCAATATACGGCATATGATTATAGATATACCGATATACACCGTTATTGATTTCCGGCGGAGTCATATGCAAGATCTTCATCATCGGCCCCGTTCCCTCCTTTTTTCTTTACAACAACAGCTACAATCAGCTGATAGTTCGGATCGTGAAAATCCAGTTCTTCTTGCGCCAATTCCTCACAGCTGATTCCGTATAGGAATGCGGCGGATGATTTCACATTTCCGTAAGTAACTGCATCTACAAACTCCACATCCGCATTTTCTTCAAACAGTCTCCTCAAGGACTGCTCTGTGAAGCTCCAAAAATGGCCGTAATGGAGCTTTTCATACTGAATAATCTGTGAGATACCGGCAGCCGTAATAAGCGCGGTACCGCCTCGCTTAAGGATTCGTACTATATTATCAGCGGCAGAGCATAGATCATAAATAAAGGGCAGTGTCTGCGTGCAAATAAGACAGTCGATACTCTCCTCTAAAAGTCCCTCGCCCGTGGCAAAGTTCCCTTTTATCTGCCGATTCTTCAGATTCTCCTTTTCTACGTCCAGAATCAGGGAATCCGTAACTCTGTTCCCGCCAAATTTTTTTGTGTATTCACGGTCACCAATTTCCATCACAGTCCCACAAATATACTTTTTATGCGATGTAAGAAACTGCTCAATATAATATCTGTCAATCGGAGTTCCTCTGTTCATACCATATGTATCATCTAACGGGGTTAATGGAAGTCCGTTTACTACATCCTCTGACCGTCGGTACAACGGAGTACTTTTCAGTACGTCCGTAAGCTTTTCCAGATTTGACGGATCCGTTTTTATATGCAGGTTCCATTTCTGATCTTGATAAAAGATTTCCTCTTCTTCAAAAACCAACTCCCCGCCATCGCTAAACAGCATATTTTCAAACGTATTATAAGGCTCTATCATCGGGCCGAACCGAATACGCTTCTGTGACACTCCAAGTTCACGCAGCTGCCGGTACATATCGCCAAGCGCATACGACAGCAAAACTATCGGAATATCCGAAGATTTTCCAAACTCCGGATGCCCGGCAAGCTCCGCCGGATTCATTACGATTCCCCCGGACTCTTCTTTTGCCGTAGACTCCGCCGGATTTACTGCAGATTCCCATCTTGAAGGCACAGCATTGTCCAACACGGCCGCAACCTCATAATTTTCAAACAATCTTTCCTTTTTTCTTTGATAAACCATGCCTCTCCCAAAAAGCAAAACCTTTTCTTTCCGGCTCATTTTCCATCTCCTGTAATTATTCCTAATATTTATTTAAAAAAACGTGATGCGTCCGCTTTGCCGCCCGGTACTCGCAGTAGGACGGAGCGTAATATTTAATATCAATAACCTCTATACCGCCAAGCTTATTATAAGTATGCATTCCCAACACCTTCTTCGTCGTCTCAATCCTGACATTTTTAGGAAGGATCCGTTTTACCACATGCTCCTTATACTCCGGTCCCAGAGACTCTATCTCACTGAACACCAGCCCTTCCCCATAGGAATTGCGGCAGTTCTGCGATACTCTCAATAATCTTTCGTTCTGCCGGATAATATTGCCCCCCGGTCTCGCTATGCCGATATCCGCAGTAACAACTTCCGGTTCCGACATCGTACCGTCCGCTTTCTCCCGAAACAGCAGCAATTGTCCTTCATCACCTGAAAATGCAGGGGCAAAGGTAAAAATAAAACGCTCTCCATCCTGCTCTAAAAACGTCGTGTCCACATATTTCACATTGCGAAACAGACATTGTGTCTGCTCCCATCTGTCCGGAAATTGCGCCAGCCGGTAAATCCCTACTTCATTCTTCTGCCACGATTCCGGACACATAAACAATTCCCCGTCCCTGACATATACGTTCGGATAAGAGAGATGCCAATGCTCGTCCATAGAAACCTGCCATCGGCCGAACTTTCCATTCTCATAAACACAGTATCCAATCACTCCATTACGTTCGGAGCGGTACAAAAAAAGCTCTGCAAACAGATAAATCTGTCCGTCATATTCCACTAAAAAAGGGTCTGCGGCCCATGCGTATTCCGGATTCTCTATCAGGCGAAACGGCTCTTTTTTCGACGTCCGGTATGCGATTTGCCAATGCATATACCTGTTTTTCTTCATATTCCTCATC
>CAJTUQ010000080.1 GCA_910579335.1 uncultured Dorea sp.
CTTCCTCTTGCGGACGCGGCTGCCGGTAAGGCTGGATATGTTCCGGTGACGATTTTCATACTGGCGCCGGGAGCGTTCCTTGTGCTGGCAGGCCTTACTGCTCTTCAAAACAAAGTGAAGAACAATGCAAAGAAGAAAGGCAAAAAGGTCACGGAGGCTGTCGGATGCGGCGAGGGCTGTGCGTCCTGCACGAACAGCGCCTGCGGCGGCAAGATATTCCCTACAGGGAATGAGAAAGAATAGGAGGAGTACATAGATGGGAGAATTATTGATTATTGCAATTGGCTCTGCACTTGTGAATAACGTTGTACTCAGCCAGTTCCTCGGAATCTGTCCTTTCCTTGGAGTTTCCAAGAAGGTTGAGACTGCTGCCGGCATGGGCGGCGCCGTAGTATTTGTTATTACGATTGCGTCTTTCGTATCCGGCATCGTATATAAGTTTATATTGGCGAACAAAGCGATTATGGGCGGAAAGCTTGTCTATTTGCAGACCATCGTCTTTATTCTCGTAATTGCCTGCCTGGTGCAGTTTGTAGAAATGTTTTTGAAAAAGTCCATGCCGGCGCTCTATCAGTCGCTGGGAGTGTATCTTCCGCTGATTACGACAAACTGTGCGGTACTTGGCGTGGCGCTTACGAATGTGCAGAAGGAGTATACCATTTTAAGCGGAGTTGTGAACGGCCTCGGAACATCTGTGGGATTTTTGATTGCCATTGTGATTCTGGCAGGTATCCGCGAGAAGATGGAGTACAACGATATTTCAGAGTCCTTCCAGGGAACGCCTATCGTGCTGATTACGGCGGCACTTATGGCGATTGCGTTCTTTGGATTCTCAGGTCTTATATAGGAAGGAGCATAAACGATGAGTGTAACAGGGATTTTAATTGCCGCTTTGGTTGTAGGCGGGACCGGCTTGTTCATTGGCGTGTTCCTCGGATTTGCCGGCACGAAATTTGCGGTGGAAGTAGATGAAAGGGAAGAGGCGATAACAGGCGTCCTTCCGGGAAATAACTGCGGCGGCTGCGGATATGCAGGGTGTTCCGGCCTTGCGGCAGCGATTGTAAAAGGAGAAGCGGAAATCGGTTCATGTCCGGTTGGCGGAGCTCCTGTTGCGGCGGAAATCGGAAAGATTATGGGACAGGAGGCAGGAGAGCAGGTACGTAAGACCGCTTTTGTAAAGTGCGCCGGAACTTGTGAGAAGGCGAAGCAGGATTATGAATACCACGGCCTTGGCGACTGTATCATGGTAAACATGATGCAGAGCGGCGGCCCCAAGTCCTGTAACTATGGGTGCCTTGGAGAGGGAACCTGTGTGAAGGCATGTCCGTTTGATGCGATTCACATCGCAGACGGTATCGCCGTGGTGGATAAAGAGGCCTGTAAGGCATGCGGCAAGTGTGTCGCTGTATGCCCGAAGCACCTGATTGAGCTTGTACCGTACGAGCAGAAGCATCTGGTGCAGTGTAGTTCAAGAGATAAGGGCAAGGATGTTATGAAAGCCTGCTCTGTCGGCTGTATCGGCTGTAAGATGTGTGAGAGAATGTGTAAATTCGACGCAGTGAAGGTAATGGATAATATTGCGTACATTGATCCAAGCAAATGTACCAACTGCGGCGCATGTGCGGAGAAATGTCCGAAGAAGATTATTCTTTAGACGCGCGGGTTGACGGTATTAGAATGAAATGTAGTTTGAGACGTAGAATTATTGAAGGATTACAATTATTATACTGTGATATGAAATCAGCAAGATGGGCGATTATGTTAGTAGTCGCCTATTTTGCGTTTCTGAAAAAGGTTCTGCACAGCCTTTGCCCGATGGTGCTTCTGACAGGATTTCCCTGTCCGGGATGCGGGCTGACGAGAGCGGGATTTCGGGTGCTTCGGCTTGATTTCGCAGGTGCGTGGAGGGTACATCCGTTTATATTTGCCGTTATTTTTCTGATAGTGGTTTTTGCCGCAGAGCGCTATGTGTGCAAAAGCCGTACAATGAATGTGTCTAAATGGTGCGCGATAGCGGTGATTACGGGCATGGTGGTTTTCTATGCGTGGAGGATGCATGTTTATTTTCCGGACGAACCGCCCATGACTTATTATCACAGGAATTTACTTGCAGGTCTGCTAAAGAGGTAGCGGGCGGTGGAAGATGATTGCAATTTAGGCAATGATATGATAAAATATTAACAGAATTTTCAGGAGGACATAAGGATGGAAGACAATTTTAACAATTCACCGGAAGAAAAGGATCAGACGGATTCCCAGCCGGTATATACCGACCCGAATGCAGATGTTAAGGAGGAAACGGTAGAAAGCGGCAGCGCATATCAGTATACGCAGAGCGGCGCTTCGGATACCTATGCCGGATACCGGCAGAATGCTCCGGGCTTTAGCGGCAGCGGGCAAAGCGGCAATTACCAGTACCAGAATGCACAGGGGGGCGATTTTCAGTATCAGGACAGCCGGAATAACAATTCCAACTCCGGTTATCAGGATAATTTGAATTATAATATCGGCAGCAATATGGGATATAATCAGGACAAATATCAGGATATGGATACAAGTCCGATGTCTATGGGAGACTGGCTGCTTACGATTCTTGCCGCAATGATTCCATGCGGAGGAATTGTATTATATTTTGTATGGGCATTCAGCAGTACGGGCAATGTTAACCGCCGGAATTTCTGCCGCGCCCAGCTGATTGTTTTGGCCGTCGTATTCGTACTTTACCTGATTATAGCCGTTGTGTTCGGGGTCGTTGCGTTCGGAATGGCTTAAGCGGAAAACCAGATTTGCAAACAGAAATACAGAATTATAAAAGCGGTACAGCAGAGGATGGCTGTACCGTTTTGCTTGTTATCTGAATTGCAGGTTATTCTTCCGTTTTATTGAGGTTTGGCTTTAGCGGCAGCCGGTCAATTTTTTTTGAGGAAATTATCGGAATAATGAATTTCATTGTCATCCGTGATAAAAACGGCATCTACATTGTCTAAGAGATTAACCAGCTTCATGCCTTCCTCATATCCCAGCAGAAAGCAGGTTGTGCTCATGGCGTCGGCAGTCAGTGACGAGTCGGTAATAATCGTCACGCTGGACAAGGAATTTTCACAGGGATATCCGGTGTTCGGGCTTAGGATATGGTGGTAAAATTTTCCTTTTTTTTCAAAATACCGCTGATAAGTGCCGGTCGTAACGACAGACTGGTCGGCAATCTTGACAGAAGTAATCGGTTCCCCGTTTTCATCAAAAGGACGCTGGATTCCGATATTATACTTGGAGCCGTCCGTTTTCGTGCCGAGAGCCAGCACGTTTCCGCCCAGATTGATAATGGCGTGTTTCACGCCCTTTTTTTTCAGATAATCTTTGAGGCGGTCGGCAATATATCCCTTTGCAATTGCCCCGACATCCAGAGAAGCCTTCCGGTCAGTGAGTTTTACCTTATTGTCAACGATCATAATACTTTGGTAGTTGACGTGCCTTTTTGCAGACTTGATTTTCTGTTTGGAGGGGACGGAAGGCTTTTCGGCATGGAAGTCCCAGAGATTTGATACAGAGCCGATAGTGATATCGAACAGGCCTCCCGACAGTTCGCCATAGTAAATGCCTTTTTGGAGCAGCGTTACCGTATCATCGGAAACCTCTACAAACTTTCCTTTTGCCTTGTTGATTCGGGAGATTTCGCTGTCCTCGTTTGTCTTGGAAAATTTTGCATCGTATTCTTTGCATAGCTTTTCACAGCCTTTAATCACGCTTTCATCTACCGGGTCGAGAATCTGAACGCTGATAACCGTGTCAAACAATGTGTCCGTGTATGTCAGGTCCTTTTTGGCGGTTATGCCGGAGCAGCCGCATAAAATAAGCGATGCTGCGGATATGAAGGCAGCCAGTTTTTTTATCATCATATAACACCCCTTAAAACAATAATTATGTTAAAATACCTGTTAAGCCTGATATCATATGATTATAGCAATTAAAAAGAAGATATGCAATCGAACATGTGGTTGCGAAGGGAGATTTATTGTGGTAGAATAGGGGTTGTATTAGAGAGGGCGTGTAAATTATGAAGCTGAGCATAAAAGAGAAGTTACATTTACAGAAGAAGGATTGGTTCCTCATAGCTCTGATTTTATTTGTCGCCGGCCTGGCGTTTTTTCTGCACGAATTTATCGGGGGAAAGGGAGCGGGCTGCGTGACGGTTAAGGTGGAAGGAGAGATACAGGGCGTATACAGCCTTTCCGAGGACCGGGAGATTGAAATCAACGGGGGGACGAATACTTTAAAGATAAGGAACGGGATTGCCGATATGACAAAGGCTGACTGTCCGGATAAGCTGTGTGTGAACCAAAAAGCGGTATCAAAGAACGGCGAGAGCATTATCTGCCTTCCGAATAAAGTGGTCGTGACAGTGGACAGCAGTGAAAACAGTGAATTTGATGCCGTGGCGCAGTAAGATTTTGGAGGTCGTTAGCTATCAGCCGGAACGGAACATACAGTAGGAGGAGAGTTTGTTTGAGGAACAGGGTTGCTTATTTTGGCATGTTTACAGCGCTGGCGCTGATTTTCAGTTATGTTGAGACGTTGATTCCAATATCCTTTGGGATTCCGGGAGTAAAGCTTGGCCTCGCCAATCTTATCATTGTGGCGGCGCTCTATAAAATGGCGCTCAAGGAAGCATATCTGCTGTCAGTCGTGCGCGTTCTTCTTGCAGGGTTTCTATTCGGCAATTATTTCAGCATTCTATACAGTTTATCCGGTGCGCTCTTAAGCCTCTCGGTTATGGCCCTGCTGAAGAAAAACGGCGGGTTCAGCGTAATCGGCGTCAGTATTGCAGGCGGTGTGTTCCACAATATCGGGCAGCTTTTTGTCGCAATGCTCGCAGTGGAGACATTTCAGGTAGCATATTATGTTCCGGTGTTATTGGTTGCGGGCCTTCTTACAGGCCTTGTGATAGGAATCCTGGCTCAGGAGCTTTTAAGGAGGCTGACATGGTGGCTGTCACAATCTTGAGCGGGTAAATGTGCCGGTTTGTTGATAATTCCAGATTTCAGGAGGGTTTATGATTCAGTTTATCAGAGGGACGCTTGTGTCTATAGAAGAGGACAGAGTAATTGTAGATGTAAACGGGGTTGGCTGCGGGATATTTATGTCTGTACAGGCAATGGCGCTTTTGCCGCAGACAGGTACAGAGGTGAAGATACATACCTATTTGAGTGTGAAGGAAGATGCGATGCAGCTATACGGTTTTCTCACAAGAGATGATCTTATGATTTTCCGGCTGCTGATCGGCGTCAATGGGATAGGGCCTAAGGGCGGGCAGGCAATTTTGTCTGTTCTGCAGCCGGATGATTTGCGGTTTGCAGTGCTTGCCGGTGATGTAAAGGCAATTTCGGCGGCGCCGGGAATCGGTAAAAAGACGGCGGAGAAGCTGATTTTGGAGCTGCGTGACAAGCTTAAGATCGGGGACGTCCTGGGGCATCAGACGTCAGGCGGCGCATTATCCGGCAGTGCGCCAAAGGAATCGGGCCATATACAGAGCGAGGCGGTGCAGGCTTTGACTGCGTTAGGATACGGCAGCACCGAAGCTTTAAAGGCGGTGAAACAGGTTCCGCCGGAGGAGCAGGTTGATGTGGAAAGCGTGCTGAAGAGAGCGTTGAAATATTTGCTTTAACGGGGGCAGCAGAAAGATATTATGAACAGAAGGATTATTACGACCGAAAATCTGGAAGAGGATGCTAAGATAGAGAACCATCTCCGGCCTCAGATGCTTAGGGATTATATCGGGCAGGAAAAGGCGAAGGAGACATTAAAAATATATATTGAGGCGGCGAAGGAGAGGAAGGAAGCGCTGGACCATGTATTGTTTTATGGGCCGCCGGGACTTGGAAAGACCACTCTTGCGGGAATTATTGCCAATGAGATGGGCGTCAATATTAAGATAACGTCCGGCCCTGCTATCGAGAAGCCGGGAGAGATGGCGGCAATCTTAAACAGCCTGCAGGAGGGAGACGTGCTTTTCGTGGACGAGATACACCGCTTAAACAGGCAGGTCGAGGAAGTTTTATATCCTGCTATGGAGGATTATGCCATTGATATTCTGATCGGGAAGGGAGCAACCGCCCGTTCAATCCGGCTTGAACTTCCGAAGTTTACCCTTGTGGGGGCCACTACAAGGGCGGGAATGCTCACGGCTCCTTTAAGGGATCGTTTCGGGGTGGTAAATCGTCTTGAATTTTATACGGTAGATGAGCTAAAGACGATTATCAAGCGTTCGGCAAAGGTGCTTGAAGTAGAGATAGACGAGCCGGGCGCGCATGCTCTTGCAAGGCGTTCAAGAGGGACGCCCAGGCTGGCCAACAGGCTTCTGAAGCGCGTGCGCGATTTCGCGCAGGTAAAGTACGACGGCTCTATTACAGAGGAGGTCGCAGATTATGCCCTTGATATTCTTGACGTGGACAAGGAGGGACTTGACCAGACGGACAGGGAGCTTCTTGAAACGATGATGGAAAAGTTCCAGGGCGGCCCGGGGGGGCTTGATACGCTGGCTGCCGCTATCGGGGAGGATGCGGGTACGATAGAGGACGTGTACGAGCCGTATCTGCTAAAGAACGGATTTATTCAGCGCACGCCGCGCGGAAGGGTCCTTATGGACAAGGCATATGCGCATTTAGGGCTTGTCGGATAAAAAAATTAATGAAAATCCGGTTAAAATGGTGAAAAATAGTTGGTTTTTGGCACGGATTAGTTTATAATGGGTGTAAGAAGTTGAAAAAGGATTTTAAGTCGGGGAGGCTTTTATGGCATCATCAAAGAATTTTACGGAAGTTTTAATCGGCGGAAAAGTATTCAATCTTGGTGGGTTTGAAAGCGAGGAGTATTTGCAGAAGGTTTCAACCTATCTGAATCATAAGATTGATGAACTGGGCAGCAATGACGGCTACCGCAAACAAAGTTCAGAGACAAGAAGCGTTCTTTTGGCGCTGAACATTGCAGATGATTATTTTAAGGCAAGAAAACAGGGGAGTTCACTGGAGACGGATATTGAATCGAAGGACAAGGAGATGTACGATTTGAAGCATGATTTGATATCGGTTCAGATTAAGCTTGAGAATGCAGAAAAAGCGATGGACAAGCTGAAAGAGGAGAACAAGGAGCTTCAGATGAAGATTGTTAAGCTGGAGACAGAGATGAAGAATAAGCGTAAGTAAAGGCTGTCATTTGACAGCCTTTTTGTTGATACGTTAAAAAGCAGGGGGAAACATTACAGATTATGAAGAACCGGATAGAGATATTGGCGCCTGCAGGTTCCGGAGAAAGCCTTGAGGCAGCAATGACGGCGGGCGCTGATGCAGTATACCTGGGAGGAAGGAAATTCGGCGCCCGCGCCTACGCTGAAAATTTCAGCGACGGGGAGCTTCTTGATACGATAGACTATGTGCATGTCCACGGGAAAAAGATATACCTGGCAGTCAACACGCTGATAAAAGACAGGGAACTGGAGGAACTCTATGATTATCTTGCGCCTTGTTACCTCAGAGGGCTTGATGCGGTTATCGTCCAGGATTTGGGCGTCATGGAATTTGTCAGAGAAGCGTTCCCTAAGCTTCCTATCCACGTCAGCACACAGGCGACGGTCACGGGCGCCCTCGGTGCGGATTTTTTTAAGGAGAGAGGCGTGTGCCGTATTGTGCCTGCCAGAGAGCTAAGCCTTCCGGAGATACGGAAGATGAAGCAGGACTCCGGGCTGGAAATCGAATGTTTTGTGCACGGGGCGCTTTGTTACTGCTATTCCGGACAGTGTCTTTTAAGCAGCATGATTGGAGGAAGGAGCGGCAACAGAGGGCAGTGCGCGCAGCCCTGCAGGCTTCCCTATGCGGCGGGGGATGGAAAAGCGCAGGATATAATGAGCCTCAAGGATTTGTGTGTGATAGACATGCTGCCGGAGCTGATAGAGGCAGGAATCGACTCCTTTAAGATAGAAGGACGTATGAAGCAGCCCGAATATGTGTATACTGTCGTAAGCATGTACCGCAAATATACGGATTTGTATAATAGTTCTGGAAGAGACGGGTTTGCCGTTGACGGCAGGGACAGGGCCATTCTGTGGGGAAGCTACCAGAGGCGCGGCTATACGACGGGGTATTATAAGCAGCATAACGGAAAAGACATGGTATCTTTCTGTCGGCCGAAGAAGAGTGCAGAGGAGGCGCTTTGTGTACCTCGGCATAAAATGCAACAAAAAATTAATGGGAAATTAATACTTTCTGAAGGAGAACATGCTAAACTATATATCGGAACAGCAGATACGGAAATCGAGTACACGGGTGCGGCTGTGCAGCGGGCAAAAAACAGGCCGCTTGATACGGCGCATATTGAAAAGCAGATGAGAAAGACGGGAAATACGGAATTTGTGTTTGACCGTTTTGACATGGAAGTAAAAGGGCAGGTATTTCTGCCTGTCCAGGCGTTGAACGAGCTGCGCCGGGAGGGGATTGCGAAGCTGGAAAAGGAAATTCTATCGGACTATCACAGAGACGGCGCAGTGGATAGAAAAGAGTGGAAAACCGCCGGGCGGGAGGCATTGCATTGCAGGCAGGCTGACGTAAGGCCGGACTTGTCCGTGCTGGTATCGGAGACGCCCCATTTTAATCAGGTGATAGGCGACGGCCGTATTGACACGGTCTATGCGGATGCATCGATTGGATTTTCGGCAGTCAGGGATAAGGAACGCAAGGGGCAGAAGCTATTCCTTGCCCTGCCTTACATTTTCAGGGAGGGCACGGCGCACAGATGGGAGAATCTTTATGATGAGATGGTATCTTTGTTTGACGGCGTATTAATCAGAAACTTTGAGAGCTTCCAGTGGCTGAAAGGACGAGGGTACCCGAAGGAGATACGTTCGGATTATAATTTATATGTGTTTAACCGAATGAGCAGGAAAGTGATGGAAGAGACGGGAGTCGGCCGCTTTTTTGCGCCGGTGGAGTTAAATTATAAAGAGCTGGCAGAGCTTGGACTGGAAAATGGCGGATTGATTGTTTATGGAAATCAGCCGGTGATGGTGTCGGCGAACTGTATCCGTAAGAATACCAAAGGGTGCAACAGAGAGGATGGAAGACTGTATCTAACGGACAGGTTCCGGAAGAAATTTGCGGTGAAAAATTATTGCGCCGACTGTTATAATGTGATTTACAATTGTCAGCCGCTTGTGCTTCTTTCACAGCAGAGAGAAGTGAAAGAGCTGCATCCTGCAGAGCTTCGGATGGATTTTACCGGTGAATCCGCAAAAGAGGCGGAGCGGATGATAGAATTATATTGGAAATGCTTTAAGAAGGAGCTTCCTGTAAGCGTGCCGGATATTGATTATACGAAGGGGCATTTCAGGCGGGGAGTGAAGTAGGTGAAGGCTTGGTAAATATCATAATACAATTATCGAAATATTTGATGATACTGCTGATTACGGCGTATGTTTTCATATGCTTCAGCATTTTCGGGTTTCAGGACCCGGACAGAAAGAAAAGAATGCTGAGGAGCCAGGCGATTCTCATGTATCTGATACATGTCCTGGCGTTTGCGTCTATGTATCTTGCGACAAATGATATGAAGATGCTGGCATTTTATCTGATGCAGGTATCGCTTTTTTCGGCGATTCTGCTGCTTTATACAATTATTTATCCGAAAGTGTCAAGACTTGTGGTCAACAATATGTGCATGCTTCTGTGCATTGGCATGATTATGCTTACAAGGCTTGATTATTCCAGTGCGGTTAAGCAGTTTGCCATAGCGACGGCGGCAGTTACGTTAAGCCTTCTTGTTCCGGTTATTATAAGAAAATTCAAGCTTTTATCTGAATGGAGGAACTTCTACGCCGCCGCGGGCATCGTATCGCTGGCTGTTGTTCTTGTGATGGGCCGGGTTACCGGAGGGGCGATGCTGGGCTTTAAAATCGGCGGAGAGAACGGCATCAGCATCCAGCCTTCAGAACTTGTTAAGATTATATTCGTGTTTTTTGTCGCATCCAGTTTTAAGCTGTCGCTGGAATTTAAAAATATCGTTATCACGACGGCGATTGCGGCGTTTCACGTGCTTATCCTGGTGGTGTCAAGAGACTTGGGCGCGGCGCTGATTATATTTGTCGTATATCTGGTAATGCTCTATGTAGCGACGAAGCAGCCGCTCTACATTGTAGCCGGGCTGGGCGCCGGGGGGCTGGCTTCTGTGGTGGCATACCATTTGTTCAGTCATGTAAAAGTCCGGGTCGTGGCATGGAGAGACCCGATGGCGGCATATAAAACCGGAGGATACCAAATCGTCCAGTTCCTGTTTGCTATCGGAAGCGGAGGCTGGTTTGGCATGGGGCTTTTCCAAGGGGCGCCGGAGACGATACCGGTAGCCACGTCGGACGGTATTTTTGCGGCTATCTCCGAGGAGATGGGCCTGATTTTTGCACTGTGCATGATTCTAATCTGCCTGAGCTGTTATGTGATGTTTTTAAATATTGCCATGCAGCTTCACAATATGTTTTATAAGCTGGTTGCACTGGGACTTGGAACCTGTTATATTTTTCAGGTGTTTCTTACTATCGGCGGTGAGACGAAGTTTATTCCGCTTACAGGAGTGACGATTCCGTTAGTCAGCTATGGAGGGAGTTCTCTTATCAGCACAGTGATTATGTTTGGAATCATCCAGGGACTTTATATTTTAAGAGAAGACGAGGAGCAAGCGATTGAGAGACAGAGACAGGAAAAGCTACGAGCAAAGAGAAGCGTCAAAGAAGCGGGAGCGAAGAGAAGAAAAACGCCGGATGACGAGACGGGACCGAAAAGAGGCAAACCGCGAAGACCGGCGCAAAGCAAAGCGGGAGCGCGTCCGCAACAAAGAGTTCGCTAGGGTTACGTATACGTTTGTGACGCTTTTCCTTGTAATGATGGGATATATTGTCTATTTTAACCTGACGCAGAGCAGGGACTTTATCCGCAGTCCTTACAATCAGAGACAGGATTCGCTGGCGGACCGCATCGTGCGGGGAAAGATTCTGGATAAGAACGGGAAAGTCCTTGCAGAGACGAAGACTGCCAAGAACGGCAAAGAGTACCGGAAATATCCTTACGGAGATATGTTTGCGCATGTTGTAGGGTACACGGCCAAAGGGAAAACAGGGCTGGAATCCATTGAAAATTCTGCACTGCTTACTTCTAATGCATTTTTCTTTGAGAAATTGCAGAGAGAGTTTAAAGATGAGAAGAATGTGGGAGATAATGTCGTTACGACGCTGGATGCGGATATTCAGGAAGCGGCCTACGATGCACTGGGAAGTTCCAAGGGCGCGGTAGTCGCAATGGAGCCGAGCACGGGGAAAATCGTCGCGATGGTGTCAAAGCCGGATTTTGACCCGAATACCATCTCCGAGGATTGGGAAGAATTGAATGAGGATAGCACCGGCGTGCTGGTAAATCGGGCGACACAGGGGCAGTATGCGCCTGGGTCCACGTTCAAGGTAGTCACTGCGCTTGAATTTATAAGAGAGGACGCCGGATTTTCAGAATATTCCTACAAATGCAGCGGGAAAATCGAGGCCGGAAGCAATACGATACACTGTTACGGCGGAAAGGTACATGGAAGGGTAGATTTGCAAGACAGTCTTGCGTATTCCTGCAATACTTCTTTCTGTAATATCGGGAGCGGGTTGAAAATTGAAAAGTTTCGTAAAACGACGAAAAAATTGTTGTTTGATTCTGCGCTTCCCTCGGAGCTTCCTTATAAGAAAAGCAAATTTGCGCTTGACGGACATGCCGGAACCGCGGAAAGGATGATGACGGCGATGGGCCAGGGGCAGACTCAGGTGAGCCCGTATCACATGGCGCTGATTACTTCCGCCATAGCCAACAGCGGGATATTGATGAAGCCGTATTTTGTGGATTCCATTACCAGCTGCAGCGGAACTATCGTCAGCAAGAACAAGCCGGACAAATACAAGGAGCTTATGACGTCCAAGGAGGCGGCGCAGCTGAAGAAGTATATGGAAAGCGTTACCGATTACGGCACGGCTTCCATCCTTAAAGATGCAGAATATACGACTGCCGGAAAGACCGGGACCGCCGAGTACAGCTCCGATAAAGATAAGGATCATTCCTGGTTTATCGGTATTGCAAACGTGGACAATCCGGATCTTGTGGTGAGCGTCGTGATTGAGGCGTCGGACGGGACTTCTAAGGCAGTCAATGTGGCGAAAAAAGTGTTTGACGCATATTACTAGGAGAATGCCTGTATGAAATATTACAAACATCTGTATGTGGGAGAGAGCTTAAAAAAGAAAAAAAAGAAGATTATTTCAAAACTTGATCGGGGAAAGTTCCAGCTTGATATTTTCCTGCTCGTTTTCCCGGAGACGGAAAATAACCAGCTTGAAATCGTGAACCCTAATCTGCTGCTGCAAAAGAATTATCCCCGGAGAGAGTATTTTGTCGTAGGACTTGCGGAAGGTTTTGACGAAGCGCTGGAAATACTGGAAGAAATTGCAAAAAACGTGTATAATGAGACAAGAGGGGCAGACATTCGTTCCTATATTCTGAATAAAGAGCAGGAAGGTTAAGATGCTACATATATTGTTGTTAATCTTAAAAATGATAGGGATAATATTGGCGGTAATACTGGGCATACTTGTATTACTGGTTTGCATTGCTGCTTTTGTCCCCGTCAGGTATGAGATAAATGCCAGATGCAGCGGAGATTTACGGACATTGAAGCTGAGAGGAACGGCGGCATGGTTTTTTTCTCTTATAAGGGCGGATATATATTACAAAGAAAACAGATTAAAATGGAGACTGCGGATTGCATGGAAAAAGATTCTCGGCGGGCAGGACTATGGGACGGATATTCCTTTCCAAGAACCACTTCCTGAAGACGGGAATATGAACAATAAAAAAACGGAGGGTGAAGAGGATGAAGATTGCTGGAAGGAGCACGATGACGATGAAAAAGGCGGTAAAGAGACTTGCGGGAGCGAATCCGGCCAAAGCAAAGAAAGTAAAGAAAATGATGAAAAAGCTTGGGAAGAAGGATTTGGCGGGAGCAAAGAAAGTAAAGAAAATGATGAAGAAGCTTGGGATGAAGCCGGTGAAAG
>CAJTUQ010000081.1:0-442 GCA_910579335.1 uncultured Dorea sp.
AACACTTGATTATCCATACCGCCCTATCCGCCAAAAACCAACGGATAACTACAAATTATCCACCATCCTCCCTCTATCCGTCTTCCTCCCAAATATGCTACACTGACAGAAAATCTATTTGGAGGAAGGCGTATGAATTTACAAATGATAGCAGGACAGTATTTTGAATACTGTAAATTTCGCAAGGAACTGGATTGGAAGACATTGAAGGCTTACCGCATCGACTTACATCAATATTTTGAATCTGTCCAATGTACCGAACCGCAGAAAAATGAGATAGAAGCTTATATTATGGATTTGCACAAAGCGTATAAGCAGAAGACGGTGAAACGGAAAATTGCAAGTATCAAGGCATTTTACAATTATCTGGAAGAGGAAGAGCTGATTAAAGATAATCCTTTCAGGCGGATAAAGGTAAAGTTTAAGGAGGATATTGTGCTTC
>CAJTUQ010000081.1:453-13075 GCA_910579335.1 uncultured Dorea sp.
AGAATTATTTCGAGGGAGGATATTGAGTATCTACTTAATTACATGCACACCTGCTTTGCAGAGTGTGGGGAGGAAGAGCGGTATTGGCTGAGAGACGCGGCTGTCGTGGAGACCTTTTTTGCGACGGGCGCCAGGGTATATGAGATCTCCAATATCAAAACAGAGTGCATTGATTTAAATTCCGGACTGCTAAGATTTATGGGGAAGGGAGGCAAAGAGAGATACATACAGATTAGCGATACGGCTGTGCTAAGGCTTTTGAACAGATATTACCGGGCAAATGAGGCGGCAATCAAGGAAAGCGGCTATTTTTTTGTAAATCAGAGGGGAGAGCGGTATACCGAACAGTCCATCCGGCTTATGCTGAAAAAATATACTGCACTGGCAGGTATTGAGAAGAAGATTACTCCACACATGTTCCGGCATTCGTTTGCTACGTATCTCATAGAGGAGGGGGTTGACGTAAGCTGCGTGCAGGGAATACTTGGACACAGCTCGATTAAGACTACACAGATTTATATACATGTGGCGGCGAAAAAACAGGCGGAGATATTGCGTATCATGCATCCAAGAAACAGGATGAAGATTGTGGAAATGGCATGATAGGAAAGCAGGGTTTTGGAGGGCGGCATAGCAATTTTCTGGACGATGTGTTATGATAATACCAGTTGATTCAAAGAGAGAATCCGAGATGAATTGAAAAAGGGGAAGAGCCAATGACAGAGAGCAGGGTTCTTATATTTGCTGGTACAACCGAAGGCCGAAGACTTGCAGAGTATCTGGCGGAATATAAGGTGCGCGTCCATGTCTGCGCTGCAACTGAGTACGGAGAGAGCCTTTTGCCGGACGGCGGGAGTATAACGGTTTCCCACCGCAGGATGGATGAGGAGCAGATGAGGTGTTTTATACGGGAGTTTAGCCCGGATTATGTGGCGGACGCTACGCACCCGTATGCGCAGGAGGCGACGGAGAATATCAGAAAGGCATGTGAGGCATGCGGGCGGCAGTATCTTCGTTTAATCAGGGAGAGCAGTGAGACAGACGGATGTATTTACACGGATAATATAAAGGAAGCTGTTGATTTCTTAAGAGCTGAAAAAGGAAACATATTGGCGGCTACAGGAAGTAAGGAGCTGGAGGCATATACAAAATTAGAGGATTACAAAGAGAGAGTCTTTGCCAGGGTATTGTCGGTTTCAGATGTCGTAGAGAAATGTGAGCAGTTAGGCATCAGGGGACGGCATTTAATCTGTATGCAGGGTCCTTTTTCTGTGGAAATGAATACGGCTGTGCTGAGGGAGTACCAGATTGACTGGCTTGTTACAAAAGAGTCAGGAAAAACCGGAGGATTTCCCGAAAAATGTAAAGCGGCAGAGCAGGCCGGAGCGAGAGTCATTGTTGTCGGGAGGCCGAAGAAGGAAGAAGACGGATATTCTCTGGAGGAGCTTTGTGATTTTTTGCGGAGGGAAATCGGATTTTATGCAGACGGTGATAAGGGATGCAGAGAGATTTCTTTGGTTGGCATCGGGACGGGCCATAGAGATTATTTTACCAGAGAAGCAGAGAAAGTGTGCGCTCAGGCGGATATTGTTATCGGTGCAAAACGTATGGTCAGGGCGGCAGCTTTGAATGGTCAGGCGGTGCTTTTTGAGTACAGGCCGTCGGAAATCGCCGCCTATATAAAGGAACATCCAAAATATAGGAACATCGCAGTAGTATTTTCCGGCGATGCGGGTTTTTATAGCGGAGCAAAAAAGATACGGGCGGTTTTTGAAAGCGACAAGGAATTAGGGCGGAATGTGCATATAAAGATTGTTCCGGGCATCTCTTCCGTTGTGTATTTTAGTGCAAGGCTTTGTGTTTCTTGGGAGGATGCCGCACTAATCAGCATGCATGGCAGAAAGGATAATCTTATATCGCACATTCGGGATTATGAAAAAGTATTTGTACTTGTCAGCGATGCGCAGGATATCCGAAAGATTGGCCGTATGATGACGGATTATGGATACGGCGGTCTTGCGGTCTGCATAGGAATTTCTCTTTCCTATCCCGATGAGAAAATTGTGCGGCTTATGGCGAAGGAGCTGTGCGGTTATGAGGGCGGCGGCCTCGCAGTCTTATATGTCTGTAATCCGGAAGGCGGAAAGCGCAGGGTGGCGGGCATGCCGGATGAGGCGTTTATCAGGGGAAATGTGCCGATGACGAAAGCGGAAGTAAGAAGCGTGGGCATAGCAAAACTATGCCTTAAAAGAGATTCCATCGTATACGATATAGGCGCCGGAACAGGCTCCGTGGCGATAGAAGCGGCGCTTCATGCTGTAAAGGGATCCGTTTATGCCATCGAAACAAAAGAAGAGGCTGTGGCGCTGATTCAAAAGAACAGACAGAAATTCAAAACAGATAATTTAAGCATAATACAGGGAGAGGCGCCGGAGGCATTAGAAGGGCTTTTGCTGCCGGACTGTGTATTTATTGGAGGAAGCGGAGGAAAGCTTAGGGAAATTCTATGGAAAATCATGGAGGACTTTTCAAAAGCCGGTAAGGAAGATGGGAAAGTGTGCATTGTAATAAACTGCATTACGCTGGAAACCTTATCGGAAGCGGTGGAATGTTTGGGAGAATTAAGAGGCGGCGGACAGTTTATGATTGAAGAGGAAGAAATTGCGCAGCTGTCGTTAGCAAAGTCAAGACATGTGGGAAAGTATCATATGATGATGGGACAGAATCCGATATTTATGATAAGCTTTCATGCGGTGTCAATTAGATAGCTGAGAGTTGTAAGGACAAAGAGTGCACCGGCTGCCGGTATAAGGCGGCCGGGTGCTTACAAGTGAAATTATATGGTCAGGCGGGGAGATGGGATGGCAGAGGATATTTCAAAAATCAGGAGTGATAGAGTACCGGTGGATATTCCCAGAATTTTAATTGCAGCGGGAAAGAGCGGGGCGGGGAAAACAGTCGTCACCTGCGGTATTCTTGAGGTTTTGAAGAGACGTGGAGTAAGGCTGACGGCATATAAATGCGGGCCGGATTATATTGACACGATGTTCCACAGAGAGGTGCTTGGTATTAGCGGCTGCAATCTGGATACTTTTCTCTGCGGAAGGGAAGCTGTGAAAAGGCTTCTTGTCCGTCACAGTGCATCAGGAGAGAGCGGTCTTGGCGGCCGGATGGCGGTGATAGAAGGGGTTATGGGATACTATGACGGTCTTGGCGGAGTGACGCATGAAGCAAGCACGTATGACGTGGCTTGTGCGACAGGCGCTAAAACGGTTTTGATTGTGGACTGCAAAGGGGCGAGTTTATCGGTGATTCCTTATATTCAGGGGTTTCTTAAGTATAAGGACAGGGACAATGATAACAGCCGTATCAGTGGAGTTATCTTAAACCGCATCTCTTTCACAATGTACAAAAGGATGAAGAGGCTGATTGAGGAAGAGACCTCAGTGAGCGTCTATGGATATGTCCCGGAGATGAAAGATTTTTCACTGGAGAGCCGATATCTGGGGCTTATGCTTCCCTGCGAAGTGAAAGAGATAAAAGAAAAGCTTAAGAAGCTTGGAGACGTGCTGGAGGAGACGTTGGATATTGCCGCTCTGATAGAGCTGGCAGTATCGGCGGAGCCATTTTATTTAGCTGGCAATACGATAAGACGGCAGGTTCAGGCAGAGCTTGACAAAAACAAAAAAAGCAGCGCTCAGGCGACTCTTCGGATAGGAGTGGCGGCAGACGAGGCATTCTGCTTTATCTATCAGGACAATCTGGATCTGCTGGCTGAGCTTGGTGTAGAGATAGTTCCATTTTCACCGCTGCATGATAGGAAGCTCCCCGAAGAGCTTAGCGGTATCCTTTTTTATGGAGGTTATCCGGAGCTTTATGCGCGGGAATTAAGTGGGAATAAAGGTATGAGGAAGCAGATTCGGGAGGTATTATCAGACGGGCTGCCATGCATGGCGGAGTGCGGGGGATTTATGTATCTTACGGAGAGCATTCGGGATGAAAAAGGAAACGGTTATCCTATGTGTAAGGTCTTGGAGGGGGAAAGCTTTTATACTCCGTCACTGCGGAGGTTCGGATATTTGATTCTTTCCGGTGGCCGGGTGTTCGGCAAGGACGTGGGGGATATCTGCGCCCATGAGTTTCACTATTACGATTCGGAAAAGTGCGGGGAGATGTTTGAAGCAAATAAGCCATTGTCAGACCGCACATGGAGATGTATGATTAGTACAGAATCCATATTTGCAGGATATCCGCATATTCATTATGCGGGAAATGAAAAGGTGGCGGAGGCATTTATAGGCGCATGCCGCATTTACGGTGAGAAAAGAAGGATGCCTGTAAGCGGCTGAGGGCCATGATATTTTAGAAAGACAGAGGATAGGCGGATGAGGCGGCAGGATACGGAAAAACAGCTTGAAACATGGATTGGGATGATTGGGCCTGCGGACAGGACAGCCATAAAGGATGCGCAGAAAAGATGGGATTCCATTGCAAAACCGCTGCACAGTCTCGGACTGCTGGAGGATGCCGTGATAAAGATGGCTGGGATATCGAAAACAGCGGATGTCCGGATTGATAAAAAGGCTTTAGTCGTTATGTGCGCAGACAACGGAGTAGTTGCCGAGGGAGTTACCCAGACCGGGCAGGAAGTGACCGCAATTGTAGCGGAAAATTTTTTAACCTGTGAAAGCAGCGCAGCAATCATGTGCAAAACGGCAGGGGTGGATATATTTCCTGTTGACATCGGAATTGCCCGTGATACCTTGGTTCCGGATTATAAGATTGCATACGGGACTAAGAATCTGGCAAAGGAGCCTGCGATGACGAGGGATGAGGCAGTCCGGGCGGTCTTGACAGGAATCGGAATTGTGAAGGAGAGGAAGGAAGAGGGGTATGATATTTTAGCCACCGGAGAGATGGGAATTGGGAATACGACGACCAGCAGCGCAGTGGCGGCAGTTCTTCTTGATAAGCCCGCAGAGACTTTGACAGGGAGAGGGGCAGGACTTTCCGGTGAAGGATTAAGGCGCAAAAAAGAAGTCATTGCAAAGGCGCTTGCGCTTCATAAGCCTGACAGAAAGGATTCTCTGGACGTGCTTTCAAAAGTGGGGGGATTTGATTTGGCGGGGCTTGCAGGAGTGTTTTTGGGAGGTGCGGTTTACCGTATGCCGATCGTGATAGATGGATTTATTTCGGCGGCGGCAGCTCTTTTGGCGGTAAATATGTGCGGACTTGCAAAAGAATATATGATTGCTTCCCATGTATCCAGAGAGCCGGGGATGCAGTTTATTTTAGATGAGCTGGGACTTAGGGCTTCCCTTTCCTGCGGAATGAGTCTTGGAGAAGGCACGGGGGCAGTAGCTTTTCTGCCGGTGCTTGGCATGGCAGTGGAGGTTTATCGGAGAATGGGTACATTTTCGGACAATCAGATAGAAGATTATAAGGATTTGGAGGAACCGTGATGTTTCATCTTATAACCGGAGGAAGCGGCAGCGGAAAATCCTCTTATGCAGAGGAGAGGATGCTGTGTTATTCCAGACAGGAGGAAGCGATGGAAGGGAAAGGGAAAAGGCCCTGCATCTATCTGGCTTCGATGAAGCCTTACGGGGAAGAGACGCAAAAGAAGATAGAGCGCCATCAAAGAATGCGCGCAGGAAAGGGCTTTGTGACGATAGAGTGTTATACAGAGCTTGACAAGGCAGTGCTTCCCTTAAACAGCGGCATTTTGCTGGAGTGTCTGTCCAATCTGGCGGCAAATGAGCTTTACCGGAAAGACGGTGTTTCCCGTGACTGCATAAAGACGTCAGAACGAATCCTTGAGGGAATCAGGCATCTTTTAAATCACACAGAAAATCTTGTAGTAGTGACGAATGAGGTAAGCTCGGATATCGGAGCTTACAGCTTTGAGACGAAGGAGTACATAGCCATGCTTGGAAGACTGAATCAGAGGCTTGCGGATATGGCGGACAAGGTGACGGAGGTTGTGTACGGGATTCCCGTGCCAGTGAAGGAATCATGAAAAGGATGTGGAACAGCTTTAAAATAGCATTTTCTATGTACAGCAAGTTTCCAATGCCGGAAAGTGAATGGAACAGGGAAAATCTATCGTATGCTATGATTTTTTTCCCGTGGATCGGTGCATTGATAGGAATCATTATATATGGAGTTTTTGCTCTGAAGGAATGGTGTGCCGTAAATGCGCCAGACGTGCCGGATATGGTATTTACGATGATTATGGTTATTGTGCCGGTACTGGTTACGGGCGGAATACATATGGACGGTTTTATGGATACGCAGGACGCCTTAAGCTCCTATCAGACGCAGGAGCGCCGCCTTGAAATTTTAAAGGATCCCCATGCGGGGGCATTTGCAATACTTTCCTGTGTTGTGTATTTTTTGTGCTATACGGGAATCTATTCGGCACTGTCAGAAAACAGTGTCAGGGCGGCGGCCGTAGGTTTCCTTGTGTCCAGGACTCTGAGCGGGCTGTCTGTCGTGGCTTTTCCGCAGGCGAAAGAGGATGGCCTTGCTGCGACATTTGCAGAAAATGCTGCAAAACAGACTGTAAAAATTGTATTGTGCATTTATCTGCTCATCTTGTGCGCGGCCTTATTTATTATAGGAAAAGGAGTTGGAATTGCGGCGGCAGCAGCGGCGGCGGCCGTATTTTTTTATTACTTCCGGATGTCAGTGAAAAATTTCGGGGGGATTACCGGGGATTTGGCCGGATATTTTCTCCAGCTGTGCGAGATATGGATGGCGGCGGCGGCCGTGGGTGCGGATATAGTACTGAGAAATATTAGATAAGATTAGGAAGGGACAGAGTATGATTATGGTTATCGGCGGTGCGCATCAGGGAAAATGCTCATATGCGGGGAAGATATGTCCTGATGTAAAGTGGGTGGACGGAAAAACATGCGGGGAGGAGGAACTATTTTCCAGCGGCGGAATTTACCGTTTCCATGAATATATTGCCGGAAGGATGAGGGAAGGAGCGGACATATCGGGACTTCCCCGAAAGCTGCATGCGCAGAATCCCGATATTGTAATAGTCACAGACGAGATTGGATACGGGATCGTGCCGGCGGAAAGGCAGCTGCGGGATTACAGGGAAATGACGGGGCGTATCTGTACGGAGCTGGCGGGGATTTCGGAGGAAGTGCACCGCGTAGTATGCGGGATTGGGACAAGAATTAAGTGACGGGGCGGGGAATATTGTGAAGATTTATTTAATCAGGCATTCGGCCACGAAAGGAAATCTAGAGAAACGGTATATCGGCAGGACGGACGAGAGCCTTTGTGAAACAGGACGAGAGCTTCTTAGGGAACGCATTGAGGCAGGGGCGTATCCTGCGGCCGGAAGGATTTTTACAAGCCCCATGAGGCGGTGCATTGAGACGGCAGAGCTTCTTTATCCAAAACAAGAGCCGACAGTGATAGAGGAACTGGCGGAATGTGATTTCGGGAAGTTTGAATATAAAAATTATGAGGAGTTAAAAGAGGAGCCGGAATACCAAATGTGGATTGACAGCGGAGGGACGATTCGGTTTCCGGGAGGGGAGAGCAGAGCAGCATTTTCCAAAAGGAGCCTTGAAGGATTCTCCAAAGCTCTTGGAATGTGCAGAGGCGATGAGGACGCAGTGTTTGTCGTACATGGCGGGACGATTATGAGTATTATGGAAAAGTATGCCATCCCCAGGGGTGAGTATTACGATTTCCAGACAGGAAATGGAGAGGGTTATGAACTTATTCTGGCGGATGTGCCTCCCGCTTGCGGCAGGCTTTGTTCTGGATTTAATACTGGGAGACCCGGTCTGGCTGTATCATCCGGTAAGGATGATGGGGCAGTTGATTACGCACCTGGAAAAAATTATAAGAGGCTGCCTGCCTAAGACGAAGCCAGCGGAAAGAGCGGGGGGCGCGCTCCTTGTATTTTGTGTAACAGCAGTTAGTACGGTGGCGCCGTTTGGCCTGCTGTTTTTTGCCTACCGGATGGATTTTTATCTGGGGCTTGCAGCAGAAAGCTTTATGTGTTATCAGATTCTTGCTGTAAAGTCGCTTGGGACTGAGAGCAAGCGTGTCTATGACGCGCTTACCATGAAAGGGCTGGAGGAAGGAAGGGCCGCGGTTTCTATGATAGTCGGACGTGATACAAAAGAGCTGACAGAGGAGGGGGTGATAAAGGCTGCGGTTGAAACGGTGGCGGAGAATACTTCGGACGGAGTGATTGCGCCGATGCTTTATATGGCTGTGGGGGGCGCAGTGCTTGGGTTTGCATATAAGTCTGTCAATACGATGGATTCTATGATAGGATATAAAAATGAGGAATATTTATATTTTGGTACGGCGGCGGCAAAGCTGGATGATTTTGTGAATTATGTTCCGGCAAGACTTTCGGCCGTGCTTATGATACTTGCAGCGTTTTTTTGCGGGATGGACTGGAGGAAGGCCGTGTACATATACCGGAGGGACCGCTTTAAGCACAAGAGTCCCAATGCGGCACAGACGGAGGCGGTTATGGCGGGGGCGCTGCATGTGCAGCTGGCAGGCGACGCATGGTATTTTGGAAAACTGTATGAGAAACCGGTGATAGGAGACGATATCCGTGAAATTGGGGCAGAGGATATCAAAAGGTCGCACCGGCTTCTTTACGGGACGGCAGTGCTTGGGATATTTTTACTTCTGGCTGTTAAAATCAGCCTGGCAGTAGTTTTGGTGATGTAACAGCAGGAAGTATGAAATATGGTATGTCAAAATGACAGGAAAGGGGATCATGATGAAGCAGACGATTTACTTTGACAATGGCAGTACTTCATGGCCGAAGGCGCCGGGGGTCGCGGGAGCGATGGCGGAGTTATTAGAAAACGGGGCGTTTAACATCAACCGGGGAACCTATGCCGGGGCTTATGAGGTGGAGGGAATTGTACTGGATACAAGGGAACAGCTTGCCCGGCTTTTTGGCGGAAGGGATTCCAGGTATGCAATCTTTACTCCGGGCATTACTTATTCTCTGAATTATTTTATCAAAGGCTTTTTAAAAAAAGGCAGTCATGTTCTGGTAAGCGGACTGGAGCATAATGCGGTTATGCGTCCGTTGGAGCAGATGAAACAATGGGGGGTATCCTACGACATTGTTCCGGTGGATGAAGAGGGGAACCTTCGTGTGGAAACGCTTGAGGGAATGATAAGGAAGGAGACGGAAGCTGTCATTGTAACACATGCTTCTAACGTGTGCGGAACGGTCGTGCCGATTGCAGAGATTGGGAAACTCTGCAGGAGCAGGGAACTATTCTTTGCGGTTGATACGGCTCAGAGCGCCGGGACGCTTACGATTGACATGGAGAAATGCGGGATTGATTTTCTTGCGTTTACAGGGCATAAAGGACTTCTTGGGCCCCAGGGAATCGGAGGATTTTTGATTTCCGAACGTCTTGCCGGACAGATGGACGCTTATATTGCAGGGGGGACAGGAAGCCAGTCGGATTCTTTTTTGCAGCCGGAGAGCCTTCCGGATAAATATGAGAGCGGAACCATGAACCTTCCGGGAATCATCGGTCTCCATGCTGCTCTTGAGTATTTGGAAAAAACAGGGATTGACGCCATTCACGAAAAGAAAATGTACCTGACAGAGTATTTTTTAAAGAAGGTTAAAGAGATACCGGGTGTCCGCATTGTCGGAAGAAAAGACACGAAGAACAGAGTTGCGGTTGTGTCCCTGGACTTTCAGACAGAGGATAATGCGGTGGCTGCATTCACATTGGAGCAGGAGTATGGGATTATGACAAGGGTCGGCCTTCACTGCGCGCCGGCCGCACACCGTTCGCTTCATACATTTCCGCAGGGAACGGTGCGGTTTGCGTTTGGCATGAACAATACGGCCGAGGAAATAGACTGCTGTGTGGAGGGCATAGAGAGGATAGTGAAGCGCTTATAGAAAATACAAATAAATACGGCGATATATTATAATTATCAATCAGGGAAATGCAAGGATTTCATAGCCTGTACGCCTTAAAAATGATACACTGGTTATAGTCGATTTATGCAAATATGTTTTACTTAAGGAGGAAAATTGGTATGGCTGACAATCATAAGATGTGGGAAGAATTGGGGATGAATCTGGAACTGCACGACCAGCTTTGTGCGGTGCTTCCACAGGCGTTCGGAGATGTTTTTTTATCGCAGGAGAACAGGCCGGAGGGTATGGATTACTATAATATGGTCGTAGCGGACATTCACGGCATCCGGCCTGCAGAGCTGATTGAGCATCAGAAGAAGGGCGGAAAGGTGTTTGGGACGTTCTGCGTCTATGTCCCGGATGAGGTGATTTTTGCGGCGGATGCAATTGCGACCGGACTTTGCGGCGGTTCCCAGTTCTGGGTTCCGGGCGGAGAAAAGGTTCTGCCTACAAATACCTGCCCGTTGATAAAAGCGTCTGTCGGCGCAAGACTTGACCGTACATGCCCGTTCTTTAGAATTGCTGATATGTACATAGGAGAGACTACTTGTGACGGAAAGAAAAAAGCATGGGAGATTCTTTCCGAGGATGTTCCGGTTCATGTAATGGACCTTCCGCAGATGAAGCGCGCAAAGGATGTCAAAGCATGGGCAAAGGAGATAGAAGACCTGAAGGAAAAGGTGGAAGAGTTTACAGGAAATAAGGTGACGGCAGAGAAGCTGGCAGAGAGCATTCAATTAATTAATGACAAGAGAAGGGCGCTGGCAAGGCTGTATGACTGCCGCAAGAGTGAGACTTTGCCAATCAGCGGTACAGATGCATTGGTTATTTCACAGATAGCGTTTTATGATGACCCGGCAAGATTTACACAGATGACGAATAAGCTTTGTGATGAGCTGGAGCAGAGAATCAAGGACGGCGTAAGCGTAGTCAGTGCAGGTACAAAGCGCATTATGCTGACCGGAACGCCGTTAGCAATTCCGAACTGGAAGCTGCATAACATAGTAGAAACGAGCGGAGCGGTAGTCGTCTGTGAAGAAATGTGTACAGGAACCCGTTATTTTGAGAATTATGTGGATGAGACGAAAGAGACGGTCGAGGAGCAGATTATGGCAATCGCAGAGCGCTATATGAATATCAACTGCGCATGCTTTACGCCGAACCATGCGAGAATTGACGATATACTGCGTCTGGCAAAGGAATATAAGGTTGATGGCATCATTGATGTGAACCTTAAATTCTGTAACCTTTATGACACAGAAGGATATTTTGTGGAGCGCGCCATGAAAGAAGCCGGGATTCCGGTACTTGGAATTGAGACGGACTATACGGACAGTGATGCACAGCAGCTTCGTACAAGAGTCAGCGCATTTGTGGAAATGCTGAATAACTAGTGTTCTTTGGCTTAAAGTATCATGGTGATGTGAGGAAGAAGCGTTATGCAGAAGATACAGCATTATGTTTTGTTTCCGAATCACGATAATGGGATGCGTCTTTATAATGAATTAAAAAAGCTGGGGGTTTGGGCAGTGATAGCCCCGACCCCCAGAAGTGCGAGTAAATGCTGCGGGATTTCGCTTATGATAAAAGAAGAGGATATTGACGCAATTCAAGATTGTGTAGTGGAACATGGAATAGAAATATTAAAAATAGCTGCGGTAGAGAAAGACTTGAACCCCCACAGGGACAGATATTGCTGAATATTTTATTTGAGAGGTAGGAAAGATGAATTATGTAGGGATTGATATCGGCTCCACGGCGTCAAAGGTAGCGGTGATAGGAGACGGAGAGCAGAGATTTGTGCTTCCGACAGGCTGGAGCAGCAAGGAGACGACCACGCTTATAAAAGACAGGCTTTTTGCGGACGGAATCGATGTGGAAAGTCAGGATACAAAGGTGGCGGCGACAGGGTACGGGCGGATTGCCGTAGGTTTTGCCGACTATGTCATTACAGAGATTACCTGCCATGCGAGAGGCGGAAGAGAGATGGCCGGAGACGAGTGTACAATTATTGATGTGGGAGGGCAGGACACAAAGGTGATTCTTGTTTCCGGAGGAATGGTGCAGGATTTCCTGATGAATGATAAATGTTCGGCAGGAACCGGAAAATTTTTGGAAATTATGGCAAACCGGCTTGGCGTCAGCCTCCAAGAGCTGTTTGACATGGCGGCGGCGGGAACCGTGCTTCCCATCAGTTCACTTTGCACGGTATTTGCCGAGTCCGAGGTCATTAACTATATCGGCGAAGGGAAAAGCCGCGAAGATATTGCCGCAGGAGTTGTGGACTCGGTGGCGGCGAAAGTGGCGCAGCTAAGCCAGAGAAAGAATTTGTCGGAGAAGATAATCCTGACCGGAGGATTAAGCCACAGTGAATATTTTACGAAAATATTGTCGGCGAAAGTCGGGAAGACGGTGGAGCCAACAAAAGATGGAAGATATGCAGGAGCGCTAGGGGCGGCGCTTTTGGCTAAGGAGAAAACGGCACGGAAATAAAGTGTCGTTTTCTTTTTTCTTCGGGATTCCTGCCGTGTATGTAAAATGATTGTGAAAATGAATCCACTGTGGTAGAATAACCAGAACAGGAGGTGTTGAAAATGAAGGTTTTATTAATTAATGGAAGTCCCCGCACAGAGGGAAATACATATACTGCTTTGTATGAGATGGAGA
>CAJTUQ010000082.1 GCA_910579335.1 uncultured Dorea sp.
TATTCAAGAAAAGTAGTAAGTAGAAGTTTGGAGTCTTCATCACAAAAAAGCAAGGCTGTTTGTAAGGAGGATTGCAGTGCTTCATAATCACTCGAATAGCCTTTTCTCATAGAGTATACTCCGGCATCATGTAAAAAATTAGCAAAAGCAGTTTTTTTATCAGAATAGTAGATATCAAGTTGCTTTACCGCCATCTGCTGTTGCAAATCGAGTTGACGCATATATTCATCGTGTTCAAGTTCGAGTTTTCGCATTTTCTCTTGATGCTTGTTATTAATCTTTGCAACGAAAATGGGGGATAAAAAGGAGCTGACAGCAATAATTGCAGTAATCGTCCAAGTTATTTCAATAGTCATGGTTTTAACATCCTTTCATTATTTGATAGGAAGATTATACCAGATGTTTTTAGCGAAAGAAAGTGTTCTGATGCTGGTAAAGGGACTTAAGCTAAGGATTGAAAGTGAAGTACCAAAAGCGGCAGCAGGATAGGAGGTGTGAAGCAAAATGATTAACAGGATTCGATTCGGTAATGGTGTGGAAGTATCAGGAGCGAATAAATTATTGCAGAAACAGAGGCTTTCATTCTATGCGAAAGGCTATAAAAACATCCGCAAGGTACAAAAGCGTAGAGAAAAGTAATCAACAAGTACAAACAGTCATTCATACATTTTAGAGAGGTGGTGCATGTGTTTGAAAATGAAGTAAATATGGAAAAAATCATACAGGTGCTCATCTCCTTATTGGAGGAGCAGGAAGGAGCAGAGATTCCACATACTTTAGAAAAAACCGCCTGAGGCGGTAAAAGGAGGACGAGCCTTGAAAACGGATAAAATCAGGCAGGCGCAGCGGCGTCTGAACAGGAGAATGAAGCGGGCGCTCGTATCCGCATTCGTGATAGGCGCAGCGCTTGGAGCAGCGGCATGCGGAATCATATTTCAGGTAATCAGGATGATATAGGAGGCAAAAGAATGTCAAGAATGAAAGCGCTGAAAGAGAGGGCGGACGAGTATGCCAAAGAGCACAGGGAAGCCTTCGAAAGCTGGACGCATGGAGAAATAATAAGTGCGTGGCTGCATGAAGGCAATCCGGACGTTGTCTGCATCCGGTACGAGGACGGACGGTACTGGCATTACAAGGAGACGCCGGAGGGACTTCGATGGTGGTAGGAAAAGAGCGCTTACATATTGTCCGGAAGGACAGTAAGCGCTCACATAATCAAGCAACTTAATTGTAACAGAGAAAAGGAGGAACGTCAAATGGCAAAATACTGGACATGCCCCTACTGCGAGGCGCACCTGGACCACGGGGAGCGCTGCAGCTGCAGGGAGGGGAAAAAGGAGGACGGCGCAGAAGGCGCCCCTTCCGGGAAGGCTTTGCAGGATGCCTCCGGCGGAATCCGGGGCGCGCAGCCGGCCGCATAGACGAAAAATAAGCACACCCACGGCAATAGGTGTGCCGGTGGCCTTCCGCCACCACAGACAAAATATCTTACATATAAAGTATACCATCTGTGGGGCGGAAAGTCAAGGAAATACGGGTTTTCCGCCCGTTTTTATCACTTGTTAAGAATATTAAAGATAGGACAGGAAGATGGCAGAACGGTATAAGAGATACAGAAGGCTCATCTATTCCTTCCGGCATTCCATTGAAATATATGAATACCTTGACGGGAGGTACGGGGCGCCGGGGGAGAAGAGGGGAAAGAGGAAGGGGGCCTCCCCCGAACAGGTAAAAAAGAGGAACCAGTGGAACCGGGAACGGAAAGCGAGACACAAGTTAAAGACGTGGTTCCGTGAAAACGACTACCTCGTACTCCTGACGTACAGACGGGACGCAAGGCCTGCGGACATGAAAGCGGCGAAGTCGGACTTTGCGAGAGCGCTCCGGATCATAAGGGAGGAATATGGGAAGAGGGGATACAAGACGAGGTGGATGAGAAACATCGAGGTCGGGCCGAGGGGAGCGTGGCACGTCCACCTGGTCCTCAACCGAATCCCCGACACGGATTTGATAATCAAAAGGGCATGGCCGCACGGGGGAGCGACTTTTAAGCACCTGTACGAGGAGGGCGGCTTTGCAAAGCTGGCCGGATACATAACGAAGACCCCGGAGACGGCAGGCAGGTACGGAGAAAGCTTAGTGGAAACAAGCTATTCGGCGTCAAGAAACCTTCCGGTGAAGGAGCCGAAAAAAAAGAAGCTGATGCGCTGGCCGAAGAAGCCGGGAGAACGGGAAGGGTTCTATTTGGACAAGGAAAGCTTCCATGAAGGGACCAACCCGGCCACCGGATGCAGGTATCGGTATTACACGCTGGTCCGCATCAACAGGAGTATTTAAAATGCGGGAAAAGCAGGAAGAGGCGAAAAGGCGGCCCGGAAGAAGGGACGGGAAAAAGTAAGAAACGCTGATTTTGCTAAATGCGGAGGGCATTTTCACATGGAAAGAGAAAAAAGGTGGAAAAAACGTAAAAAACGCCGTATTTACTAAATGCGGAGGGCATTTTTAAGGAGGATGGAAAGATGTACGGGATATTTGGAAATTTTGACAGCGTGGAAGAACTGAACGCATGCGCCGAGGGGCTCAAGGCGTCCGGGGACGGCGAAAAGCTCCGGGAGCTTGCAAAAGAAAACGGGATACCGGAGGTTTTCGCAGAGGACTACCTGAACGGGGCGTCAGAGGAGTTCACGGACTGGATGAACGCGGCAATCGGGAAGCTGGAGGCGGAGGCCGCGGCGCACAAGGACAGGTACGTGCCGGCGGGCGCCGTGGCGGACTACCTGAAAACCTTGTGCATGGAGGAGCGGTTCGCCCGCCGTGTGCGGCGCCGCACGAAAAGCATGGAGGGATGCATGGAATACATCGAGAAGAGGACAGGGGAGCTGGTGAAAAAGGGCGTCATGCACGTGCCGGATTTAACCTGCTTCCACTGGGGACGGGACTATTTTCTGGAAGAAGGTGAAGGAAAATGATTATGGCTTACAAGGGATTTGAAAAGGACCTCTCCTGCACGTCGGGAGGAAACCGGTACCAGTACAGGGAAGGCGTCTGGAACGAGGAAAACACGGCCAAGTGCGCCAGTGCAGGGTTCCACTGTGCGGAGAACCCTCTGGACTGCCTGGACTATTACCCGGACATGGAGAACTCGGCCTATTGTATCGTGCTGGCGGACGGGGACGTCAACGAGGACGGGGTGGGCAGCAGGATGTCCTGTACCCGGATGAAGCTTGTGAAGGAACTTTCGCTGAGCGAGTTTGTCATGCACAGCTTAAACTATATCTTCCGCCATCCGTACCGCAGCGACAACAGACGGGTGAAAAAGGACAGGGGAGAAGCGGGGAGAGGCTTCGTCATCGTCAGGGGGAAGGAGCCGGCAGCGAAAGGGGAACTGGGAGCGATCCTTGCGTTCGCAAAGGAGGAGCCGGAAAGAAGGGACATCTTTGAACTTGGCATGTATGAGGTGGACGGCAGGGAAATTCTTCCGGGCACATGGTACGACATCAACGGGAGGGCAGCGGAATGAAAAAGGCGGAACTTAGGAAGCTTAAGAAACTCACTCCCACCAGATACATGATGGAGAAGGCGGGCATGGACGTCCCGGTGCTGGTGGAGCGGAAAAACGGGTGGAGGAAAGAAAATCTGTACAGATACAAGTATGGAGTCTACCTGCGTTGCCAGATATCAGGCGGAATCCTAAAGGCGGCGTTCTTCCTTGCGGACAGCATGCGTCTTGGAGGGATGGAACCGGCATATGAACTGTTCGTCGACAAGGAGGCCGGCGAGTTCGTGACGTGGGACGTGAGGAATCGGAAATGGAGGGACGCCAAAGCGGACATGCTGGACTGGCCGGCATACGCCTGGCATTCAGGAGGATATGTCAGCCCGGAAGGATACCGGAAAATAAAGGAGTTCCTGAATACGGAAAACGGCGGATACAAAGGAATCATCGAATGGCAGCGGTCAGTAAGGAGGAAGGCGCTGGAGAAACGCTGGCGCAGGGAGACGGAGTCGTGGGACCTAAAGATGGAACAGGTGCCGCCGCTCCCGAAGGACTGGGAACGCTGGACGGACAAGACGGGCGTCACCCGGAACTTCATCTTCTATGACTATCAGAGGAAAGGGGCCAGGGAAGGATACTGCACCTGGTGTGAAAGGAAGGTCCCCGTAAAATCCCCGAAGCATAACCGGTACGGGATATGCGGGCGCTGCGGACGGAAGGTGCAGTACAAGGCGAGAGGAAAGGCCGGGAGCTTTTATACGGAACGGGAGAAGGCGTACCTCCTGCAAAGGTGCAAGGACGGGGTTGTCGTGAGGCTGTTTTTGTGTTGGAGGCATTACCGGAAACCGGATTACGAAAAACCGGAGCTTGTATGCGTAGAAATAAGGAGAGTCTTTTTTGACGAAAACCTGTGCGGCGATGCGTATTATTGGGGAATGTATAAAAACGACCATGAAAGATGGATCAGGGAAGGAATAAAAAGCTGGTACGGGTACGATAATTATGCCGGGACGGTGTATAAAAGGACGCTTCCGTCATTGTCGCAGAAGGAGCTGAAAAAAACCGGGCTTATGGAACTGGTGCGCTGCGTTGAAAAACTGGACGCAGAAGAGTATCTTCTCCGGTGCCGGAGAAACCCCTTGTATGAAAAGCTGTCAAAGGCCGGGCTTGGCTGTCTTGTGGCGGACGAGATGGAAAACGGAAGACGCGTCCTTTCCCTTTCAGGAGCGGGAGGTGCAAAGGACCTTGCAAAGGCGCTGGGCATTGACAAGGCGAGGATGAAGCGCCTGAGAAAGAACCGGGGAGGGAGTAAGTTCCTTGAGTGGCTCCGGCATGAGAAAGCCCTTGACACCGTCTTTCCGGATGACGTGCTCCGGTATTTTTCCGAAAAGTCGGTGGCGCCGGATGACTTGGAAGTCATGGGACGGGTGATGCCGGCAAGGAAGATTTGCAATTACCTGAAAAAACAGGAAGCGCTAAGCGGAAGGAGTGCAAAAGAGCTCATCGGCACATGGGAGGACTATATGTGCATTGCAGGGCGGCTCGGCATGGACACTGCGAAGGAGCTGTTTTACAAGCCGAAGGATTTAAAGAAGGCCCATGACGATGCGGCGGCCATGTGCGGCGGGGCGGACACGGCCAAAAGGGCCGGGGAGATAGCGGGGAAGTTTCCGGACGTTGACGAAATCTGCGCAGGAATCAGGGAGAAATATGAATACCGGGAAGAGAAATATTCCATCATCGTGCCGGAGCGTATCGAGGACATTATCCGGGAAGGGAAGATACTCGGACACTGCCTGCACGGCAGCGACCGGTATTTTGAGCGGATACACGACAGGGAGTCCTATATCGTGTTCCTGCGCCTCACCGAAGAACCGGACAAGCCGTATTACACGCTGGAGATCGAACCGGACGGGAGTGCGAGGCAGAAGCGGACGGCCGGGGATAACCAGAATGCGGATTTCGAAGAGGCAAAAGGATTTATCCGGAGATGGCAGCAGGAGATACAGAAACGCCTGACGGAGGAGGACGCAGAACTTGCCGCCGTCAGCAGAAGGCTGCGGGCAGAGGAGTTTCAAGAGCTTAGGGAGGAGCAAAAGAAAGTCTGGCACGGGAAGCTTGCCGGAAGGCTTCTGGCGGACGTGCTGGAGGCGGACCTTATGGAAGTGGAACGGGCGGCAGCAGGATAGGAGGAGAGCATGGAGGAACAGGAAGTATTAGAGATAGAAACCCTTGACGAGATGACTGAAATCTTAACGAACAAGTTCGAGAAAGCGGCGGAGGATTTTATCCACATAGGGTATTACTTAAAGAAGACAAGGGATAGAGAATTATACCGGCAGAAGGGATATAAGGATATTTATGAGTATATACAGGCAGTATTCGGATTCGGCAGGTCAAAGACTTTGAGGTTTATGAAAATCAACGACAGGTACAGCGTCGGCGGCTACAGCTTACAGCTGGAAGAAAGATATCGGGGCTACGGAAGCAGCAAGCTCACGGAAATGCTCCAGCTTCCGGAGGACGTCCGAGAGGCGGTGCCTCAGGAAGCGACCGTACGGGATATCCGGGAGGCGAAGACGATCATCCGGGAGACTGAAAAAAGGTATGACAGCCAGATGGAGTTGTGCGACATCGCACAGGATCTTGCACGGGAGGAAACGCAGGAACCCGAATGGATGGAGGAGCTTGCGAGGGACCTGTTCCGGGAAACCTGCCGGGAGGAGTTTAAAGGATTCGCCATCTGGCTCAAGTCCCCGCAGGACGGGAGGGGGATAGCCGAGGATGTCCTTGCGTTCATTAACCCGACGAAGTTCAAGGTGGTCCGGCTAGAAAAGGCGAACGTCATGCTTCAGGAACACGTCATCCGGGTCATGCCTTACCGGAACCAGGGTGAAAACAGGGAGTACACGTACATCGATTTTGCAAAGGCGTTCGAGGCGGTCTTCTTCCCGGACGGCATGGACGGGAGGAGCGCACAAGCCGCTTATGAAGAGGTTTACGGGGAGCCTTTGTACCCGGAGGACAAAAGGGAGCGGGAAAAGCCCGGAAGCACGGAGCGCGGAAAGAAAACGGAAAGGAAGAAGGTTCTCCAAAAAGGAAAAGAGCCCGCAGAAACGGACGAGGCAGAGAGAAAGCCTGGAAATGCCGAATGCGAAGGGACGGGGGCGGCCGGGATTCCGGGACAGCTGGAAATGGAGAAGGATTTTCCGGAACACTGTCCCGGCACGGAGGAAGAGATAAGGAGCCCTTACGGCAGCAGGAAGGGGTATCTGGACGGACAGACGGAGCAGGGGGCGGCCGCTTACATGGCGGCGGCCTTCAGGGGCATGGGGAACAGGACGTTTGGGACGTTTTTAACCTCCGATTTCTGGGAAGAGTGGTTCAGTGCGGAGGTGGATGAAGAAGGACGGGCGATAGAGACGGCAAAGGAGGTGCGCAATGCAGGATAAAAGGGCGGAAAGCATCAGGGAGTTTGACTTAAGGAAATTAAAATTCCCCATTATCGTCATATACAGGCATCCGAAAGATTACCCGGACAAATACGCCGCACGGGTGTTTGACATCACCCGTCCGACGGAGGCGGTGATTGTAAAGGGCACCTTGCAGGAGCTGCAGAAGGACATCGCATGGAACACGGACAAGTCCTTCCTGCCGGCTGACGAAAAGGATGATCCCAATATCGTGGGGAGCTGGATATGACGGGGGAGGGGATGCGCTTTCCAAAGAAGAAACGGGGGAAGCGGAAGAGAAGGAGCCCTGCATGCGTCATGGCAAAGGGAAGGAAGCGCTTGTGGAGCATATTTTCCGGGGACATGGAGCGGTGCATGTACACCGGGGGGCGGAACGTGGAAAGGCATCACGTGTTCCGCCATACCAGCGCAGAAAGGATGCGGTGCGAGGAGTACGGCTTCATTGCGCCGCTGCGCCCGGACCTGCACCCGGACGGCGCAAGGGCCGGGAAATATGCCGCACGGGTGGACGGGGACTTAAAGAAAAGATGCCGGGACTACTATCTGAAAAACTACGGTTCGGAAGAAGATTTTATGCGGGAATTTTATTATGTCAGTTAAGTGCAGTGGTACGGGCGGCATTTGGCATATTTATGGATTTGGAGAAAATACGGCACCGGCTGGGATGTATCACACGGAACCAGTAACTATAGACTTCCTCCGGCATTTTGCCGGAGGGGGAAGGAGGGAACATGATAAAGGACGTTTTAGAAGAAACGAAAAGAGAGGCACCGGAGATTTTCATACCGGACAGGGGGGATGTAAGTTCTGCGGACAGATAACGGCATTGGAAGTCCCTTCGGATTGGACGGCTGAGATGTGCAACGAGCTTGCAACGGAACTGTGCGGTTGTTTAGACGCAGAAATATATACAAGGAAGAAAAGACAAAAAGAAAAGGCCGTGGAAGCCATAGAGGAACAGTTCGGGGACAAGGCGGAGGAAAAAGCGGATGAAGAAGTTATAGGGCTGCTGGCATCCATTGCGGAGCTGGTGATAGAAAACCAACTCAATTCCGGAACTTTGGACATGGGAAACGGCAGGAAAGCGAAGATTGCCATCACGACGAATGGGCTTGTGAAGGTCGAGAGGACGATGACGGAAAAAGGAACGAAGGAGGTATGAGCCATGAAAAGTTACGCCGTGGATTTTGACGATACCCTTAACTTTGCCGGAAGCTATCCGGAACTTGGGGAACCGAACAGGGAACTAATTCAATTCCTGAAGGAAAGGCGGCAGGAAGGGGACAAGGTAATCCTTTGGACGTGCCGGGAAGGGAGCCTGTTAAAGTCAGCAGTTAAATTCTGTAAAAACTATGGCCTGGAGTTTGACGCCGTAAACGATAACCTGAGGGAGAACACGGAATATTTTGGAAGTAACAGCAGAAAAGTGTATGCGGATTACTACATAGATGACAAGAACAGGGGGTTTAAAAACCTGCCGGGAGCCGCTTTGCGGAAAAAATGCGACATGCAGAGGGTGGGGATTGCGGAGTATGTCATGCAGAGGATTGGGAAACAGCAGGAAATAGAGAGCTGAAAGCCCCCTATTTCCCGTCCGCCGCATCCTGCTTCGGACGCTTTGCCGGCGGCAGCGACGTGTCATCCTGACAGCATGCGGTCTCACGGTTTCCGTCATAAGCGTCTTTGGACTCCGTGTAGTCGACAGGCTTTTCCGTCGTAAATGAAGATTTTTCTTTCATGCGCATACACCCCTTTCAGAAATAGGATGCACGGATGAGGAAAAAATATGTATTTGGGGAGCGCAGAAATAAAAGCCCTCAAAGAGAGCTTTTACTGGAACATGTTTTCCACGTAGTTTCGCATTTCCTCATGGGACTTGGCTTTTCTGGCCCCGTCTGCGATGGCCGCCTGTCCGGACTTGGGAAGTCTGGCAAAGCGCTCCAGGATGTCCGGATGCTGGGAAAGCTCCATCGTGAAGCCGATGGGAAACTCTTTGTTGTCTATCACGTTATCACCCCGGAGATAGGATGTGCGGAATTGCCGGGGAATATACGGGGAAATAAAAGGAGGTTCGGAACCTTAGAGTTGGACGAGGAGGAATAGGAGTTGGCAGACAAGATAGAACTCATGCACAGGATATTCGGGAAGAATAGACAGATGACCTTTGAAGATTTAAAAAACGGCTGCTTGATAAGGATTTAAGGAGGATAGGGAAATGAGCGATTGGAATGAAATTGTAGAAAAAGGATTGCCACCAATAGGACAGCCACTGGTTGTGACTATCAAAGACAATCTTCAAGGTATGCCGAATCAGCTTAGATATCCGGTGTATTATGTGAAAGACACCATGAAAGACCAATATTGTTGGAAGTGGTTATATGGAGATATGGCATATGATTTATTGCCGGAGGTCAGTGAAATTATCGCATGGCAGTTGATGCCGAAAATATTTAACGAAGAATAGTAGATTTAACTTGGTACAACTCCCCTTCAAATCTCCTGTACAATAGAATTAGGAGATTTAGGGGGATTGTGGAGGGAAAGGGAAATATGGAGAGATTAACGAGAAGAAGTGAAAACGGCACAGGGATTTATAATACGCCAAGTGGCGACCCCGTAAAGTGGGAAAATAACAGGCATGAAGTCTTGCAGAAACTGGCGGAATACGAAGACTTAGAGGAACAAGGGAAACTGCTGAAACTGCCCTGTAAGCTGGGAGATATAACATATTGGATTTCTGATGAAGATGAAGACGGAAATAAAATTCCGACAGTAAGGAAGAGTGCACCTGTTATTGGAATTGCCATGCAGGAAGATGGTTTTTACATACTCTGCGACGGCGACAACGAATATCAAAAAGTCGGGGGAAGATGGTGTTTTCTCACTATAGAGGATGCTGAAGCTGCATTGAAAGAACTATGAACATCCGAGCATCAATAAACAAACTTCAAAAAGCACTGATACAGCGCGGATATATCTATAAAATAACAAGGGAGTGTGTTGTATGAAACAAGGAATCAAAGAAAAAGATATAAAGGATTTTGAAAAATATGCACATAAATTGAATGATGATGTAAAAAGAATACGAGCATACAAGCCGGACGCAAATGTATATTTAGCGGAAGGGAGCAGTTTAAATTTAATATCATGTAGTTGTCAAGATGAAGATTTGTTTGAACAGCAACAAAATATAGTTGCAAGTATCAGTGTAACAGGGTTTGACGGTGGAGCATGGTAGGATTATGGACATCTGAGAAATAGTACAGGAAGAAAAACGAGAAAATGTCGGTGAAAGATGTGGAGCTGCTGAATAGCTGTTCGCAGGTGGAAGTGTTGAAGTGGTTTGCGGGAGAATGGGAGAAAAAGAAGAATGAGACTAATTGATGCAGATGAACTGATAAAAGACCGAGTTGAAAATGACAATGTAAGGATTGCGGCAATGTGTGTACCTACCGCCTATGACGTGGATAAGGTTATTGAGCAGTTGAAGGCGGACGAGAAAGAATTGCAAGCGATTATTGAAAGCGGAGCAAGGGACATTTACAAGAATACGAATTATGGATATTTTACGGCAATGAATAGAGCTATTGATATTGTAAAATCCGGCGGCATTGAATGAAATCGGTGAGCATATGGGCGGTGGTTGAATGGATAAAGATAACTACAAATCAAGAAACACGGAAAGGAGAAGACTATGGCAGCAGTCATTGAAAGAAGCCTTCTTATCGGAATGCTCAAGACCCGTTTTGACATTTTCGATACCGTGAAACTGAGGCTTAATGACGGGGAGATTGTAGCGGGGGAAATCGTAGACATGGATGATGACAGCGTAGCCATTGAAGCCGCAGACGGGATAGTGCATCACGTCCATGTAAGCAATATAAAGGATTACATAGCCGATGAGAGAAAATAAGGAGATACGGCAGCAGGCGGTGTCAATTCTGCGATTACCGAAACGAATTAACATTGGACGTGGCGGATGACCCAGGAATGGTTTTGCCAAAAGAACCAGGCGGCAGGAATGAAGCTACAGTGGCAGCAGGTGAAGAAAGGAAAGAAGGATGTGGAATATTGATATTAGCAGATTCAGAGTAATACACAGCAATGAAGTATTGAATGCCTTGTGCATTGCGGAAATATGGATGCCGGAAGATATGAACCGGGAAACCAGGGCAACGAAAGTAAAGCCAGTGTTCCTTGATGTGTTGGCCATTAATGCAGATGGGGAAATAGTATCAATCCATGATGAAGCATGGACATTCCAGTTTGTGCCAATCATACAGGCACCAATAACGACAGGCGGTGTGCGACGTCGCACGGATAATATGTAAAGGCGCATGGTAGCAGTCAGAGGGAGGAAAATATGGAGGAAATCAAAATCTGTCCTGTATGCGGCAGGAAATTTAGACATAGAAACAGGAAATATTGTTGTGCTGAGTGTTCAAAGAAAGGATATCTTATGAGTCAGACCAAGCGTAATAAGGCAAGGGAAAGAAGGCTCAAAGAAGAGAGGGCGAAGCGAATGGGCTTTCCAAAGCGGGAAAGTCCTCTTCAGGAAAAGGCCAGAAAAGCAAGGGAAGCCGGAATGACCTACGGACAGTATGTAGCGATGGAATATGCAAGAATTAGAAGGGATTGATGTTATATGCAGATGGTGCAGTCGGAAAATGAGCGGAAAAAAGAGTATCTAAAAGGATACCGCAGACATGTGCGGAGAATCAACCGGATAGAGACAGAGCTTGAAGAACTGCATGCCATGAGTGCGCCTATGTCGGCAAGTAATGACGGGATGCCGCATGGCTCAGGCCAATCGGATTTGTCGGGATATGCGGCGGAATTGGACAAGCTGGAACGCAGTCTCAGAGAAGAGAAGGACAAGCGGGTTGAAGCTTATAAGGATATAGACGAAAGAATTAAGAAGCTAGAAAGGGAGAATGAGAAGGACGTGTTATTCTATCGGTACATAGCTGGGCTTGCGTGGTGGGAAATTGCAGAGAAAATGAATTACACAGAAAGGTGGATACTTAAAATTCATGGTAAGGCTTTAGCTCATTTTCGCATGCCAAAAGAGTTCATAGAAATTCAGTAGTAACTGTGTTATTATGGTATCATCGAGAAGCGGAAGAAAAGAAACAGAAGCTTCTCGTCCACACACAATAACCACACGAAAGGGCCTCTTAATATCATAAGAGGCCCTTTTTGTTGAATGATGTCGGGAGATGGTATATTATGGAAATATCTTATTGTGTGGAGGAAATAACCGAATGGCAAAGAAAAAAATAAGTTTGGTGATTTATGGACTTAGTGTTATTGATGGAGAAAATAAGAGAGTTAATTTGAATCGATTGATTGATAAAATATCATTAATTGATTGTTTAGAAGAGTATATAAAAAATAATATTCTTCAATACTCAGACGATATATCTAAAGATACATTGTTTCAATTTGAGCAGATTGAATCGGAATTAATAAAAAATGAAAAAGGGCAAGACGAGTATCGGATTCTTTATGGAAGAGTAAAGACTGGGGAGTATGGAATAGAATCTGAGTTGGTTAATGTACGAACTAGAGAAATTACAATGCGTTCTG
>CAJTUQ010000083.1 GCA_910579335.1 uncultured Dorea sp.
GATTCCTATGATGGTGTGTGGTCTTTTGATGGAAAAACATTGCCAGAACATGTATGTGGATACGATTTGGGAATCTATTATGAAATAGATTTAAAAACTAGATTGATTTATATAGAGTATTATGTAAAAGGGGAACTAGTAGAAAAGCATAAAGAGAAAATTGCTTGACTAGAGAAGTTTTAGAATATGAATGATAAATAGGGAGAAATAGGTTAGAATGGATCATTTTGAATTAGTATCACAATACGCCCCCACCGGGGATCAGCCCCAAGCCATTGATAAGCTGGTGAAGGGGTTTCAGGAGGGCAACCAGTTTCAGACACTTCTTGGCGTCACAGGCTCCGGTAAGACCTTTACTATGGCCAATATCATCCAGGCCCTGAACAAGCCAACTCTGGTGTTGGCCCATAATAAGACGTTGGCAGCCCAATTATATGGGGAGTTTAAAGAATTTTTCCCCAATAACGCAGTGGAATACTTCGTTTCCTACTACGATTATTACCAGCCGGAAGCATACGTTCCTTCCTCCGATACTTATATTGCAAAAGATTCTTCCATAAATGATGAGATAGACAAGCTTCGTCACTCGGCGACGGCGGCGCTTTCAGAGCGCCGTGACGTAATTATTATTGCCAGCGTGTCCTGCATTTATGGCCTGGGATCACCTATTGACTATCAGGAGATGGTGATTTCACTGCGTCCTGGCATGATAAAGGACAGAGACGAGGTGGTGAAGAAGCTCATTGAAATTCAATATGACAGAAATGAGATGGATTTTAAGCGGGGAACCTTCCGGGTAAATGGAGATGTGCTGGAAGTGATACCCGCATTGTGCGAGGGTGTTGCGTACCGAGTTGAATTTTTTGGCGATGAGGTGGAAAGAATTACAGAGGTAGATGTGCTTACGGGAGAGATAAAGAATGAATTGAACCATATAGCTGTATTTCCGGCATCGCATTATGTTGTTTCAAAAGAGAGCATGGAGCGGGCGATTCGAGAGATTGAGGTAGAATTAGAGAACCAGATTAAGTATTTTAAAGGTGAGGGAAAACTGTTGGAGGCTCAGAGAATATCTGAGCGGACGAATTTTGATATTGAAATGATGAGGGAGACGGGATTTTGTTCCGGCATTGAGAACTATTCCAGGCACCTTACAGGGCTGGAACCGGGACAGGCGCCGCACACGCTGATTGATTATTTCCCAGATGATTTTATCTTGATGATTGACGAGTCACATATTACCGTCCCGCAGGTAGGAGGCATGTATCACGGTGACCAGTCAAGAAAGACCACTTTGGTAGAGTATGGCTTCCGCCTGCCGTCGGCAAAGGACAACCGGCCTTTAAGCTTTGACGAGTTTGAGAGTAAGCTCAATCAGGTGTTGTTTGTCTCTGCGACTCCCGGCTCGTACGAGAGCGGCCATGAACTGCTCCGTGCGGAGCAGGTTATCCGACCGACCGGACTTTTGGACCCGCCGGTGGAGGTGCGTCCGGTAGAAGGGCAGATAGACGACTTGGTTTCGGAAGTGAACAGGGAGATAGAAAAGAAGAATAAGATACTTATTACGACATTGACGAAGCATATGGCGGAAGATTTGACAGACTATATGAGGGAGCTGGGCATACGGGTCAAATATCTTCATTCGGATATCGATACGCTTGAGCGGGCTGAGATCATACGCGACATGCGTCTGGATGTGTTTGATGTGCTGGTTGGAATCAATCTTTTGAGAGAAGGCCTTGACATTCCGGAAATTACACTGATTGCGATTCTGGATGCGGATAAGGAAGGCTTCCTGCGTTCAGAGACCTCTCTGATTCAGACTATCGGACGGGCGGCAAGAAATGTGGAAGGACATGTTATCATGTATGCGGATACCGTGACAGATTCCATGAAAAGGGCAATTGACGAGACGGAGCGGCGGCGCTCGATACAGGAGCAGTATAATAAGGAGCATGGGATTACGCCGCAGTCTATAAAGAAAAGCGTACGGGATTTAATCAGTATTTCTAAAAAAGTAGCGGCACAGGAGCTTCGCCTTGAAAAAGATCCGGAATCCATGAGTGCAAAGGAATTAGAAAAATTGATAAAAGACATTACAAAACAGATGAAAAAGGCGGCGGCGGAGCTTAATTTTGAAGCGGCGGCGGAACTTAGGGACAAGCTGGTGGAAATAAAAAAGCTGCTGCATGAATAGGAAAGGGACGAAAAATGCCAAAAAGTAAGGATAACAGACAGTTTATAACGATTCGCGGGGCGAATGAGCATAATTTGAAGAACGTGGATTTGAAAATTCCGAGAAATGAGCTGGTAGTGCTGACAGGACTCAGCGGTTCAGGGAAATCATCACTTGCATTTGATACGATTTATGCGGAAGGGCAGCGAAGATATATGGAGTCTCTTTCTTCCTATGCGAGGATGTTTCTCGGACAGATGGAAAAACCGGATGTAGAGAGCATTGAGGGGCTTTCACCGGCGATTTCTATAGATCAGAAGTCAACAAACCGCAATCCGCGTTCTACGGTCGGTACAGTGACGGAGATTTATGATTATTTTCGGCTGCTTTATGCGAGAATTGGAATACCGCATTGTCCAAAGTGCGGAAAAGAGATAAAAAAGCAGACGGTAGACCAGATGGCAGATCAGATTATGGGGCTTCCCGAACGCACGAAAATCCAGCTTTTGGCGCCTGTTGTGAGGGGGAAGAAGGGAACTCATGCAAAGCTTTTGAACAGGGCGAAAAAAAGCGGTTATGTCCGTGTGCGGATTGACGGGAATTTGTATGAGCTTACGGAAGAAATCACCCTGGATAAAAATATAAAGCATAATATAGAAATTATTGTGGACCGTCTTGTGGTGAAAGAAGGCATTGGAAAGCGTTTGGTTGATTCTATAGAAAATGTGCTCCGGCTTGCAGAGGGGCTTATGGTCGTGGATGTTATAGGCGGCGAGCCGATTCATTTCAGCCAGAGTTTTTCCTGCCCGGACTGTGGAATCAGTGTAGACGAGATAGAACCGAGGAGTTTTTCTTTTAACAATCCTTTTGGCGCTTGTCCGGTATGTTCAGGATTGGGTTATAAGATGGAGTTTGATGAAGATTTGATGATTCCGGATCAGAGACTGAGTATTGCAGAGGGAGCGATTGCCGTGACAGGATGGCAGTCATGTACGGATAAGAAAAGCTTTACTTATGCGATACTGGATGCTCTCTGTCAGGAATATCATTTTTCTCTTGACACGCCGTTTAAGGAATATCCAAAAGAAGTCCATGACGTTTTAATCTATGGAACGGATGGAAAAGAAGTAAAGGTGCATTATAAAGGACAGCGGGGCGAGGGTGTTTACGATGTGGCCTTTGAAGGGCTGATACGTAATGTGGAACGGCGGTACAGGGAGACGTCCTCTGAGACCATGAGGGCGGAATATGAGGAGTTTATGCAGATTACTCCGTGCCGGGAGTGCAAGGGACAGAGGCTGAAGCCGGCAGCTCTGGCAGTTACGCTTGGCGAAATAAATATCCATGAAGTGACGACGCTGTCTATTGAAAAATTGCAACAGTTCCTGCAGGGACTTTCCCTCAGCCGGCAGCAGACGTTGATAGGAGGGCAGATATTAAGAGAAATACAGGCCAGAACGCAGTTCCTTTTAGATGTGGGGCTTGATTATCTGACGCTGGCCCGCGCTACGGGTTCTCTGTCCGGCGGCGAAGCGCAGAGAATCCGCCTTGCCACGCAGATTGGTTCCGGATTGGTGGGGGTGGCCTATATTCTGGACGAGCCGAGTATTGGACTGCATCAGCGTGATAATGATAAGCTTTTGAATACTTTGAAGCATCTGCGCGATTTGGGAAACTCTGTAATCGTGGTCGAGCATGACGAGGATACGATGCGGGAAGCGGACTATATCGTTGACGTAGGGCCGGGGGCAGGAGAACACGGAGGAGAAATTGTTGCCGTAGGGACGGCAAAAGACATCATTAAGAATAAGAAGTCCATTACCGGTGCATACTTAAGTGGAAGGGAAAGTATTCCTGTGCCGGAAAAAAGGTCAGAGCCGACAGGATGGATTAAGATTCTCGGTGCAAAAGAAAATAATCTAAAAAATATCGACGTGGAGATTCCTCTTGGGATTATGACTTGTATTACAGGGGTGTCAGGTTCGGGGAAAAGCTCATTGATAAATGAAATACTTTATAAACATCTTGCCAGAGATTTGAACCGTGCAAGGACGATTCCAGGAAAGCATAAAGATATAGAAGGAATTGGGCAGTTAGACAAAGTCATTGCCATAGACCAGTCGCCTATCGGCAGGACGCCGCGCTCCAATCCCGCTACTTACACGGGAGTGTTTGATTTAATCAGGGATTTATTTGCGGCTACGGCAGATGCAAAGGCCAGAGGGTACAAAAAAGGAAGGTTCAGTTTCAACGTGAAGGGCGGCCGATGCGAAGCCTGCGCCGGTGATGGGATACTGAAGATAGAGATGCACTTTCTGCCGGATGTGTACGTACCGTGCGAGGTGTGCCACGGTAAGCGGTATAACCGTGAGACACTGGAAGTAAAGTATAAGGGAAAAAATATTTACGATGTGCTGAATATGACGGTGGAAGAAGCAATGCATTTTTTTGAGAATGTTCCGAGTATCCGAAGGAAGATGGAGACGCTCTATGACGTGGGGCTTTCCTATATCCGGCTTGGCCAGCCTTCCACGCAGCTTTCCGGCGGCGAGGCGCAGAGGATTAAGCTTGCGACAGAGCTGAGCAAGCGCAGCACGGGGAAGACGATTTATATTTTGGACGAGCCGACGACGGGACTTCATTTCGCAGACGTGCACAAGCTGACGGAAATATTAAGGCGGCTGTCGGCGGACGGAAACACTGTAATTGTGATAGAACATAATCTGGACGTGATTAAGACGGCCGATTATATTGTGGATATGGGGCCGGAAGGCGGAGATAAAGGCGGTACTGTTATTGCACGGGGGACACCGGAAGATATTTCAAAAAATCCGCAGTCCTATACAGGAAAATATATCAGCAGGATGCTTCACAAAGATTTAAGAAAATAAGGGTTTTCATTTCCATGGGCACGGGATATAATACCCGTGGGGCATCGCGTGAAAACAGGCCCCAAGGGGCAGGCGGCAAAGAGCCGGCAAGGAAATACCCGTGGGGCATTGCGTGAAAACAGGCCCTGCAGAACATAAAACGTATGAGAGCAAACGAGTTGAAAGGGGATTAGGAATGTCAGTAGATATTGGAATTGATTTGGGGACAGCCAGTGTTCTTGTGTATATTAAGGGCAAGGGTGTCATACTGAAAGAACCTTCTGTAGTGGCGTTCGACCGGGATACGAATACGATAAAAGCAATCGGTGAAGAGGCGCGGCTGATGCTTGGTCGTACACCGGGGAATGTAATAGCGATCCGTCCCCTGAGGAAGGGTGTGATATCAGATTACACCGTAACGGAAAAGATGATAAAATATTTTGTGCAGAAGGCGATGGGCCGCAGGACGTTCCGGAAGCCGTGCATCAGCATCTGCGTGCCCAGCGGCGTGACGGAGGTCGAAAAAAAAGCGGTAGAAGAGGCGACCTTTGCAGCGGGCGCAAGGGATGTCAATTTGATAGAGGAGCCGGTAGCCGCGGCGATTGGAGCGGGCATTGACATATCCAAGCCCTGCGGCAATATGATTGTGGATATCGGCGGCGGAACTACGGATGTTGCAGTGATTTCACTTGGGGGAACGGTAGTGAATACTTCCCTCAAAGTGGCGGGAGATGATTTTGATGAAGCGATTGTCCGATTTATGCGGAAAAAGCATAACCTTCTAATTGGCGACAGGACGGCGGAGGATATTAAGATTCAGATTGGAACTACGTATCAGCTTATGGAAGATGATGCGATGGAGGTCAGAGGAAGGAATCTGTTGACAGGGCTCCCAAAGACAGTGATGGTAACGTCCGCGGAGACGGAGGAAGCGCTCAGGGAGACGTCGGGACAGATCGTGGAGGCGGTTATCAGCGTCTTAGAGCGGACGCCGCCGGAGCTTTCCGCAGATATATTGGACCGTGGAATTATGCTGACCGGGGGCGGCGCGCTGCTCAGAGGCTTAGAAGAGATGATAGAAGAACGCACAGGCATTAATACGATGACGGCGGACGACCCGACACAGGTGGTGGCCGTTGGTACCGGGCAGTTTGTAGAGCTTACAAGTATATACAAGGAGTAAGACAGAAGATACATGGAAAAGATTAAAGGGTATGTGGAGCATATCGTATACCGGAATGAGGAGAACGGTTATACCGTATTTCATTTGAATAATGACGACGGGGAGCTTACATGCGTGGGAAAGCTTCATTATATAGAAGAAGGCGGGCTTTTCGAGCTAACCGGTGAATATACGACGCATAAGCTTTACGGGACGCAGCTTCAGATTGAGTCGGCAAAAGCATGCGAGCCGGAGGACTTAGTATCTATTGAGCGGTATCTTGGTTCCGGGGCAGTCAAAGGAGTAGGGGCATCGCTTGCCGGAAGAATCGTGAAGAAATTTAAGGAAGACACTTTCCGGATTATTGAGGAGGAGCCGGAGCGGCTTGCTGAAATTAAAGGAATCAGCGAGCGGAAGGCGAGGGAGATTTCTCTGCAGGTGGAAGAAAAAAGGGATATGAGGCAGGCCATGCTCTACCTGCAGAAATATGGTATTTCTATCGCACTTGCAGTGAAGATTTACCAGCATTACGGACAAAGTGTCTATCGTGTGATTGAGGAAAATCCATACCAGTTGGCAGACCATGTGTCAGGGATTGGTTTCAAAACCGCTGATGAGATTGCGGCCAGGATCGGGATTCATTCGGATTCAGACTATCGCATCCGCAGCGGTATTTTCTATACGCTTTTGCAGAGCGTTGGTGAAGGGCACGTGTATCTCGGCCAAGAGGCACTGCTGTACCGCGCAAGCCTTCTTCTTGGGGTAGAGATCGATGACATAGAGAGATATTTGCAAGACCTTGCTATGGAAAAGAAGATCGTGCTGAAAAAAGAGACGGCCTGTGAGGAGTGTGACGGCTGGCCGGCCGGGGGAAATACCGGGGCAAGGGTCTATGCTTCCCACTACTATTTTATGGAGCTGAATACGGCGAAAATGCTGCATGATTTGAATGTCCGGCACGATATTGACGAGCCGGCGGTCAGCCGGCGCCTTTGTACGATTGAGGAGGAAACACGGCTAAAGCTTGATGAACTGCAGAGGATGGCCGTTATGAAATCGGCCGTATACGGCATTACTGTTGTGACGGGAGGTCCGGGCACAGGGAAGACGACGACGATTAATGCCATGATTCATTTCTTTGAAGGAGAGGGAATGGAGATTCTTTTAGCGGCGCCTACCGGAAGGGCGGCAAAGCGCATGACAGAAGCGACCGGCTATGAAGCCCAGACGATACATAGGCTTCTGGAGGTAAACGGTAATCCCGAAGAGGAGGGGAGCGCCGGCTTTCAGCGCAATGAGGAAAATCCGCTGGAGACGGACGTCCTTATTATCGATGAGATGTCAATGGTAGACCTGCCGTTGATGCATGCCCTTTTAAAAGCCGTTATACCGGGAACAAGGCTGATTTTAGTAGGAGATGTAAATCAGCTTCCGAGCGTGGGGCCGGGAAGCGTATTGAAGGATATTATCAGTTCGGACTGCTTTCCTGTCGTTATGTTGACGAAGATATTCCGGCAGGCTGGGGAGAGCGATATCGTTGTAAACGCTCACAAAATTAACCGTGGCGATGCGGTAGCGCTTGACAATCAGAGCCGGGATTTCTTTTTCCTTAAAAGACAGGAACCGGATGTGATAATCCGTGTGCTTATTACGTTGATTCAGAAGAAACTGCCGAAATATGTGGAGGCAAAGCCGTATGACATACAAGTCCTGACACCCATGAGGAAGGGACTATTGGGAGTTGAACGTCTAAACAAGATCCTTCAGGAGTATCTAAATCCGCCGGACGGCATAAAAAAGGAAAAAGAGGCCGGCGAGCGTATCTTCCGGGAAGGCGATAAGGTTATGCAGATTAAAAACAATTATCAGCTTGAGTGGGAGATTCAGACGCGCTACGGAATGACGGTGGATAAAGGACTTGGGATTTTTAACGGAGATATGGGGACCGTCAGCAGCATTAATACTTATGAAGAAACAGTGACGGTAGAGTATGATGAAAAGAGGAAGGTAAAGTATCCTTTCAGTCTTTTGGAGGAATTGGAGCTGGCTTACGCTATTACCATACATAAAGCGCAGGGAAGCGAGTATCCGGCGGTTGTGATTCCGCTGCTCCAGGGTCCGAGACAGCTCTATAACAGGAACCTTCTCTATACGGCTGTGACAAGGGCAAAAAAATGTGTGACGCTTGTGGGGAGTGACGCCGTATTTCATGAAATGGTAAGAAATGCGGATGAACAGGCAAGGAATACCAGCCTTGCAGAACGAATCTGTGAACTGTATTGAAAGGACTGTCTATTTTAAAATTATTGTGGCCGGAGATATGCCCGTTTTGCGGGCGGGTATCCAGCCGGGGAATATGCCCCGGATGCGCAAAAAAGCTTAAGCTTTTGGCGGTGGGAGACCCGAAGTGCATGAAGTGCGGGAAACCGCTTGAAAACCATGAGCAGGAATACTGCTATGACTGTGCACATTCGCAGCATTCTTTTGAAAGAGGGGCGGCGCTCTGGGTCCATAAGGAGCCGGTCAATGTGTCGATTTACCGGTTTAAGTTTCATAACCAGCGCCGTTTTGGGCGGTATTATGCGGCAGAAATGGCAGAAAAATATAAAGAGCTGTTAAAAAAATGGAAGGTGGAAATGTTGGTTCCGATACCTCTTTATCCGGCAAAACAACGAAGAAGAGGGTATAACCAGGCGGCAATCGTTGCAGGAGAACTGGGAAGGGAGTTAGGGATTGCCGTGGATACAAAGGCTTTAAAAAGGATGAAAAGGACTAAGCCGCAGAAAAGCCTGAATCCTTCGGAACGAAAAAGGAATCTGGAACATGCGTTTTTTGTGAGTGGAGATAAAAGAGAGCAATTAGAAGGAAAAACGGTATTGCTGGTAGATGACATTTATACTACGGGAAGTACGCTCAACGAGGCGGCTAAGACATTAAAGGCTGCGGGGGCAGAAAAAGTATTCTATTTGACGATAAGTATTGGACAAGGAAACTGATATTTGTTATACTGAAAATGATAGTTAAATATTGGGAAGTACAAATTAGAGGTGGGCAATGTTAGATGAACGTAAGGTCAAGTTGATGACAAAGCTTGCTCTTTATGAGCATACGCAGGGAAAAGAAGATTTTAAGATAAGTGAATATTACAGGAAAGATTATGCCGGTATGCATATTTTCAGTTCGGTTATATGGGTAACAGTCGGTTATGTCTGCGTGGCAATGCTGATAGCGTTTGCTGGTTTTGATGCGCTGATGGATAACCTGTCCAATAGTCTGTTGCTGATGCTGCTTATGATTTTTGTGGTGGGTTATTTTGGCGTAGTAGTAATCTATGCCGTAATTTCGAGTCATATATATAATCAAAAGCATAAGGAAGCAAGGATGAGGGTTAAAAAATACAATCACGATTTGACAAGGCTTCTTAAGTGGTATGAAAGGGAGAAAAAGTAAATGGACGGAGTATTTGTATTGAAGGGAAAGCTTCAGGAGGTATATGCGCAGCATTCGATTATTTTTGATAAAGGGATACAGTTTATCATGGCGTTGCTGGCATTTTATCTGATTAATAATAATATCGGCTTTATGAAAGTGGCAGCTTCGCCTGTGGTGACGCTTGCGTTGTCTGTAATTTGTACTTTTTTCCCGGTTCTTATGACTGTGATTGCAGCCACGGCGCTGATACTGGTGCATATGTATGCGGTATCCATAGCGGTTCTTGCAGTTACGGCAGTTGTGTTTTTAGTTATGTATATTTTTTATTTCCGGCTGACGCCGAAGATGTCGGTCGTGGTACTGCTTATGCCGCTCGCATTTGCATTTAAGATACCGTTTGCCGTGCCGCTCGCCTATGCGCTGGTTTCAACGCCGGTCTGCATGGTTGCGGTTGTTTGCGGGACAGTTGTTTATTTTATGATGGAGTATGTGAAAAAGGTGGCGCCGGGGCTGTCCGGCAAAGGTCTTTCCGGGATTATGTCCCAGAGTTCGGAATATTTAAAGCAGGTATTTCAGAATAAAGAAATGTGGATTATAATAGCGGCATTCCTGATCGCTTTTCTTGCTGCCTATACTATCAGAAGGCAGTCTATGAACCATGCATGGAAGGCTGCGGCTGCGGCCGGAGCAATCATTAACGTAGTTGTGAATATCGTGGGAGATATTGTGCTGGGCGTGCATACCTCCTACGCGTCCTTAGCGGCGGGAAGCGTGGCGGCGGTTATTGTGGGACTGGTGCTGGAGCTTTTGTTCTTTGCAGTTGACTATACAAAGAGTGAAAATCTGCAGTATGAGGATGACGAGTATTATTATTATGTGAAAGCAGTCCCGAAGCTTTCGGTAGCTACGCCGGAAAAGACTGTGAAGAGAATTAACGGAAGACGCGAGACGGAGATTATAGATACGGAATCTGTAAGGAGACGGCGCGACAGGGAGGTTCATGGAGACAGGAGCCCGGCAAGAACAGCACCGAGAGGCAATGCGGAGCATTCCAGAGGAACTTCAAGACCCCGCTGATTCGTTCAATGTAAAAAGAGTTACATAGATTATTGAGAAGGAGGTGAGAGAATGGAACAGAGGATTTCGCAGATATTGGGAAAATATGTATCGGGTGTATATTTCCCGGAGATACATCTGACAGACGTTGTGGAAGTTTTAATTCTTACATTCCTGATTTATCAGGTAATTATATGGATTAAGAATACAAAGGCGTGGATGCTCATGAAGGGGATTCTGGTGCTTGCCGGTTTCATTCTTCTTGCTATGATTTTTCAGATGAATACGATACTTTACGTTGTAAAGAATGCGGTTGCAGTTATGGCCACTGCCGCTGTAGTCGTATTCCAGCCCGAACTTAGAAGAGCGCTTGAGAAGCTGGGTGAAAAGCAGTTTTTTTCCTCGGTTGTCCCGTTTGAAGCTTATAAAGAGCGTGAGAAGTTCAGCGAGGAGACAATGGAGGGAATCATTGATGCGTGTTTCAGCATGGGCCGCGTGAAGACGGGGGCTTTGATTGTGGTAGAGCGCGCGATACATCTGACAGAATATGAGAGTACAGGTATCTATATGGATTGCCTTGTATCCATGCAGGTATTAATCAATATATTCGAGCATAATACCCCGCTGCATGACGGCGCAATTATCATCCGGGGAGACAGAATCGTTTCGGCAACTTGTTATCTGCCGTTATCTGATAATATGGGGCTTAGCAAGGAACTTGGAACAAGACACAGAGCGGCGGTTGGAATGAGCGAGGTAAGTGATGCGCTCATTATTGTCGTATCTGAGGAGACCGGAGCGGTGTCGGCGGCCAGCGGCGGGTACCTGGACCGCGATATTACGAGGGATGAGCTCCGGAGTCATCTTCAGGGGATTCGAAACAGAAAGACAGAGGCGAAGAAGCTGACGGCATTTTGGAAAGGAAGGCTCAAAAATGGAAAAAAGACTGATGAATAATGTTGGTCTTAAGATATTAGCCTTTTTTGTGGCTTTCATGCTGTGGATAATGGTGGTTAATATCGACGACCCGGTAACACATAAAACATTTCCGGATATCCCGGTCACTATAATTAATGAAGAAGTCCTTGCGAATGCGCAGCAGCCGCAGACTTATCAAATTGTTGATAATACGCAGGCGGTAGACGTCACGGTCACGGCGAAAAGAAAGACGCTCAGCAGGATGAAACCAAAGGATATTATTGCGATAGCGGACATTAAAGAATTGACGCTGGACACGCAGATACCGATTGATATTGTGATTAACGGTTTTGAAGACCGTTATGACGGCGCACAGGCAAATCCTCGGAATCTCCAGATTAAGCTGGAGGATGAGGAGACAAAGCGTTTCCCAATTGTCCCGACTACGACGGGAACCGTCCGGGACGGCTTTGTGCTTGGCGATATTCAGGCGATGCCTGAGAAGGTATCTATCCGCGGACCAAAATCCGTAATTGCGGAGATTAGCAGGGTGGAGGCTTCCGTAAGTGTGTCGGGGCTTTCTAGAGATGCTGTTTTGGACTCGGAGCTTGTATTATATGACTCAAATAATAATGTTATCGACCAGAATCTGTTGTCGAATAACTTAGGTACAGAGGGCGTAGGAGTCAGCGTACAGATTCTGAATACAAAAAATATCCCGCTGGAATTTGACACGTCGCAGATAAAGACCGCAAAAGGATATGAATTTACAGGCATTACATTTGAACCGCAGACGATACAGATCTCCGGAGAGAGGGATGAAATCGGCCGTATTACTTC
>CAJTUQ010000084.1:0-365 GCA_910579335.1 uncultured Dorea sp.
TAGTTTACGATGTAATTAATATTGATTTAGCGTTATGTTCTTTGTATGATCCGAAGCTTTTTATAGATAAATGCAGAAAAATTATGACAGATACGTCCATTTTTATAATAAAAGAGGCAAATCAATATTCTGATTATCGTAAAAGTATATGTGAAAAGGGAATTGTATCCGATGATGCTTGGATATCTCCTCATATAACGAATTATTTCGATAAGGAAAGCCTAAAGGAACTGTTTGAAGATAACGGGTATCAGTGTGTAGGAATATGGGGCGATTCTTTTATAGATTTAAATTTATTAAATTCGCAGACCAATTATTACAAAAATAAGAAATGCGGAAAAGACTGCCATACAGCAGAGATGGAG
>CAJTUQ010000084.1:407-3601 GCA_910579335.1 uncultured Dorea sp.
TTCATCATCTATCGATAAATGGATGGACATTTGTTCATTAATGGCGGACTTGGGATTCGGAAGATGTGTTGTTGAGGTGTTTAAAAAAGTTCAGAAATAAATATAGCTTTGGAGAGATAGTGCAGCGATGGAAAGAGAAATCCGAATAGAAAATAAATTTATTGGCGAAAAGTATCCGTGTTTTATTGTAGCAGAGATGTCTGGAAATCATAATATGGACTTTGAACGTGCAAAGGAAATTATACGGGCGGCTGCAGAGGCGGGTGTAGATGCCGTCAAATTACAAACGTATACCGCAGATACAATTACATTAAATTCAAGGCAGCCGTGTTTTTATACAACTAGCGGCGGTTTATGGGAAGGACAGACACTATATAGTTTGTATAAAAAAGCATATACGCCCTGGGAATGGCAGCCCAAGTTAAAAGAGCTGGCGGATGAATTAGGGATTATTTTGTTCTCGTCTCCTTTTGACGTTACAGCGGTTGATTTTTTGGAAAAAATGAATGTTCCTGCGTATAAAATAGCTTCTTTTGAAATTAATGACACGCAGCTTCTTAAAAAAGTGGCGGAAACAGGAAAACCGATTATGATATCGACAGGCATTGCGGATATTGCAGATATTGATTTGGCTGTTCAAACCTGCAAGGATGCCGGCAATGAGCAGATTGTGCTCTTAAAGTGCACGTCTTCCTATCCGGCTTTGTACGACGAAATGAATCTTGCTCTGATTCCGAATATGAAAGAGACGTTTGGCTGCAGCGCAGGTTTGTCCGACCATTCGCTTGGAGATGAGGTTGCGCTGGCAGCAGTTGCTATGGGGGCATCAGTAGTGGAAAAGCATTTTACATTAAAACGTGACGACGGTGGAGTAGATGCTGATTTTTCTATGGAAGCAGAAGAAATGAAAGACATGGTAAAGCGGATTCGGAACGTAGAGGCAGCGATTGGAAAAGTAAGCTATAGCCTGACGGAGAAACAGAAACGGCAGAAGCGCTTTAGCAGGTCACTGTTTGTGAGTAAACCGGTAAAGAAAGGCGAACCGTTTACAGCAGAAAATATACGTTCAGTCAGGCCTGGAAATGGATTGCCGGTAAAATACTTGGAACAGATACTGGGGAGGAAAGCCAGCCATGATTTGGCATATGCTGCGCCGTTGACATGGGAGGATATAGAGTAACCTGATTTCCAATCATTTAATTTGCGGAGTTTGTATGAATAAAGAATTGACAAAAATCAAAGAAATCTACGAAAGTGGGCACAATATCATTGAATATCTGAAAAAGCAAGAGAATCGAAAAATAAATTCATTTGAAGATATTATGATTAGTTATGATTTTCAGGCCGGAACATATGCTGCTAATTATTATAAGCACCAAAACGATGAGCTTTGGGTAAGGTATTATGATGAAATTGCGAAAATATTAAACAAATATTGGCCTGATGGAAACAGTGAGGCGGTGCTCTTTGAGGCCGGATGCGGGGAAGCGACGACTCTTGCGTCAGTATGTGACAGGCTTGATAAAAAGGCAATGAAAAATGTTTATGGACTGGATGCGTCGTTTTCGCGGCTTTTATCCGCAAAGTCATTTTTGGGTGAACGCAAGTTTCGTTTAATTATGGGAAATATGCTTTCTATGCCAGTGTGCGACGGAAGCTGCGACATGGTGTTTACCGTGCATGCATGTGAGCCGAACGGCGGGAATGAGGAGATATTATTAGATGAGCTATACAGAATAACGAAATCATATCTGATTTTATTTGAGCCGGCGTACGATTTGGCGGAGAGAAAAGCTCAGGAGCGGATGCTGCGGCATGGTTATGTAACAAGGCTATATGATGTTATATGTGAAAAAGGATGGGATGTGGAGGAACATCATCTTTTAGGGGGGGGGGTCAGTCTTAATGAATTAAATCCTACGGGGGTAACAGTTATAAAGAAGAATGAGAGGGCGAATGTCCGAAAGGAACCGGTATTAGCAGACCCGGTCACGAAAAGGCCGGTTGTACAATCGGGAAATGCGCTGTGGTGCAGGGAGAGTATGCTGTTATATCCGGTAATGAATGGGATTTGTTGTATGTGTGAAGATAATGCAATAATAGCGACAAAATACGAGGAATATAATGAACTGGCAAATATTTAATAAAAATAGAATAGAAGATTATAAAAGAATAGATGTTGCGGATTTAAAGAGACTATTATCTGAAAAAAATCTTCATGTGTATTCGGAAATTTCGGGAACATCCAATACAACCTACGGAATAGCACATCATTTGAAACGATATGCTGAAATAGATACGAATATTCCGCTTAATTGCACGCTTGAACATGGGCTGTGTTTTATGGGGACAGTGTGTCAGAGTGAGGTATCCCATCACAATTCCCGCATTTTAACGATTAGCCCCTATCGAGAAAAGATAATTAAAGAGTTAACAGAGCTTATCCCTGTTGTAATCGGCCCGTATATTGCTTATGTAGAGAATTATCGTCCAAAAGAATACATAGACGAAGTGAAAAAAAAGAACGGACGTACGTTGCTTGTTATGCCCAGCCATTCGATACAGGGAATGAATGTTGAGTACGACATCAAACAGTTTATTCAGGAAATTGAAAAAGTTAAAACAGAATTTGATACGATATTGGTCTGTGTATATTATGAAGATTTAAAAAAAGGCCTCTGGAAGCTATATAGAGAAAAAGGATATGGCATCGTTTCGGCGGGGAATACAGGCAGCCCGTATTTCCTTAACAGATTAAAATATATTTTTTCTATCAGCGACGCCGTGATTGCAAACGGGGCTACCACGGGGCTGGCATATGCCATGCATATGCAGAAACCAATTAGATTAGTACGGCAAAATATAGATTTTGATATGCCTTGTCACAACAATGTTCTTGAACTTGAGGCAGAATCTCAAGTTGAGAACATGCATAAATATTTTGGCGGCAAGGAGTTTGTTTTATCTGAAAAACAGCTAGAATATGCAGATTACATATTTGGCTTGAATCGAGTGAAATCGAAAGAAGAGATGAGAAAAATATTGTTGCCGTTGTTAAAAAATTAGAATTGGAATAATTAGTTATGATTTTTATAGTTTTAATAGTAATTTCCTTTGGCGCCGGATTTGTTTGTGCGGCGTCAGTATATAAAAAAGAAAAAAGAGTAGAGATTGAAAATATGAGTGAACAATAT
>CAJTUQ010000084.1:3611-6405 GCA_910579335.1 uncultured Dorea sp.
AAGTTGTTTTTATATTTTCGTATTTTGAATATGTGGCTGGAAATGCGGCAGAAGGGGAAGTCTACAGTTACATATCTGCAGAAAAAGGGAATAGGACGAATAGCAATATATGGCATGAAGGAATTAGGCGAACGGTTTTATGAAGAAGTTAAAAATACGGACATAGAAGTCGTCTGTATCATTGATAAAAATCCTCAGCAAGTATTGGGTGACTTTCTTGTTGTTTCTCCGGAAGATAACATACCGGAAGTAGATGCTGTTATTGTTACGCCGGATTATTACTTTCCGGAGATAAAGAAACAGATGAGCGAAAAAGTAAACTGTCCGATTTATTCATTGCGGGGAGTACTGGGCAATAGTTTTGGGAGAAATTTTTAAGAGATTAGCTATGCGGAGGTTTTAGAATGCAGCGGATATTTATATGGGGAACAGGAGCGATAGCAAATTTGGTTCTGGATCAAGCGAATGTTCATGGCGTGTATGAGATATTGGGATATATCGATAATGACGCTGAAAAATGTAAAAAGCGTTTCCGGGGTGAAAAAGTTTTTTTGCCGGCTATTTTAAATGAGATAGTACCGGATAAAATAGTGATTTTGACAGATTATTTCGATGAAATAAAAAGGCAAATAGAAGTCGAGTTTCCTGATATGCTTAATTTGGTTGAAGATAAAAGATTCTTTTTTAAGCAGAGTATACTGCGGCGATATGAAAACAGTCATAATCCGGAAATACAAAAAGTGCTGGAATATATTAAGGAAAACGGATTGCAGGTATTTAACTATGATTTTGCCGATAAATACAAGCACATGATGATTGATGTGAAATACGATTCGGACTGCGAATTGTTTTATGTTTATCATGGAAGTAAAAAACTATATTTTGCCAGATTTTTGGATACGGAATTAAAGGTAAGACAGTATTATTTAAGCTTATTAGTCGAGCAGGATGAGGAATCTCCGCACAGATACCGGATGCCGGAATTTGACGTGAATGAAGGAGATGTTGTAGTAGACGTTGGGGTGGGCGAAGGTAACTTTTCGTTGGAAATTATAGACAGGGCTTCCAAGGTTTATTTGATTGAAGCGGACGAGGAATGGGTGGAAGCTATCAGAGAAACATTTAAAGAGTATCAGGAAAAAATTGTAATTATTCAAAAATATGCTACGTCAATAGACGAGGGCCAGTATGCAACGCTTGATCAATTAATTGGGGAACCCGTTGATTTTATCAAAATGGATATCGAAGGAAACGAGTGGGATGCGTTATTGGGTGCAAAAAATTTGATTTGTCAATCAAAAAGATTGAAATGTGCGATATGCTCGTACCACTCTGATTTTGATGAAATTCTGATTAAAAATGTATTGGAAAGCTATGGATTAAACTGCTCAACGACGCAAGGCTATATGTGGCATCCGGATTTGTTAAGAAGGTCATACATATCGTTAAAACTAAGCAGAGGAATCGTTCAGGGAATAAAATAGCAGTCATTGTATGAATTGAGGAATAGATGTAATGAAAGTATTAGCAATGTATTTGCCGCAGTTTCACAGGGTAAAGGAAAACGACCAATGGTGGGGGACGGGTTTTACAGAGTGGACTGCGGCAAAAGGCGCTGAAAAATTATATGAAGGACATTATCAGCCGCGGATACCTAAGAATCAATATTATTATAATTTGCTGGATAAAGACGCTGTGCAGTGGCAGGCGGAGCTTATGAAGAAATACCATATTGACGGGGTGTGCATCTATCATTATTGGTTTAAAGACAGCAGGAGAATATTAGAAAAACCGGCTGAGAATCTCTTGAAATGGAAAAATATTGAGATGCCTTTCTGTTTCTACTGGGCGAATGTAACTTGGGCAAGAACCTGGAGCAATCTTCAGAATAAAACGCCTTGGACGAACGCATATGAACCGGAAGCTTCTGATGAAACAAACGGCATTTTATTAGAGCAAAAATACGGAGGAGAAAAACACTGGAGAGAGCACTTTGAATATTTGCTGCCGTTTTTTCAAGATGAAAGGTATATCAAGATAGATGGCAAGCCGTTGTTTATGATTTATGTCACCGAGGATATACCATGTCTGGCGGATATGCTGGATTGCTGGGAAAATCTGGCCGTTGAATACGGATGGAGGGGACTCTATATCATTGGTTCCAGATGTAAATTTAACAGAGAAAAATGTATCGATGCGGAAATCTGCTTAGAGCCGTCAAATGCTTTTCGGCTTATGCCGCAGGTGCGTTTGGAAAATAGCGTCCGTGTATTTGATTATGATGATTTCTGGAGGAAGATTCTTAACACACCTTCTAGAGCCGGCACGTATTTTCAAGGGGTAGTAGGATATGACGACACTCCCAGAAGAGGAAAAGATGGTTATGTGATTGAAGGAGCGACTCCGGATAAGTTTGCCGGTTATCTGACGGAGCTGATGGCTAAAAGTTGTGCAAACAATTGTGATATCGTGTTTATAAACGCATGGAATGAGTGGGGAGAAGGCATGTATCTGGAGCCGGATGAAAAATACGGCGAAGAATTTTTAGCGGCTATTCCATATGCCAAAAATAACTATATGTCCTATGTAGAAAAATACAGGATATCAAGCAGTGATGATGAACAGAACAAAGAATTAAACCATTTAAAAGGTCAGTTAGACAAAGAAAGATATTACTTGAAAATATTAGATCAATGGATGACTCTTCGGGAAAATGGTTTCTCCGTAAAAAAACGGTTGATTGATTTGGGATATAAAAAAATAGCGCTGTACGGATATAGTATTCTGGGACGCC
>CAJTUQ010000084.1:6415-11556 GCA_910579335.1 uncultured Dorea sp.
GCTGCAATACAATACCTTATTGACAGACAAGGAGACGATTTACATTTGGAGCTGCCTGTTTATCTGCCTACGGATTCTCTTCCAAAGGCAGATGTAGTAATTGTTGCTTCAACTTATTATTACTCCGAAATCTATCATTTTTTAAAGGAAAAAGGAATAGAAAGAATCATTTCTCTGGAAACCATTTTAAAGGAATTTTAATTGAAAAAGAATAGACAAGGGAATGGATGGGGATTCAATGAAATGGAGTAAGAAAGGTCATGAATTTGACGGAATAGCGAAAGAGCTGCTTCAGTCCTTTTCTGACAAGCAGAAAAAAATCTTTATTTTCGGCGCAGGGCTGATAGGCATGGACTTAAAGAAAGTGTTTGAGAGGGCGGGCTATTTTGCCGGTTTTATCGACAATAACAAAGAGAAGCAGAGAACGGGCGCAGGCGGGGCCAGCGTCGTCTCATTACAGGATTATCTGGCGGGGGAGGATACGGGGCTGATTATTATTGCGGCGGATATCAGAAACATTCCCGCCATAACAGAGCAATTATGTAAAGCCGATTTAAATGAAGGAAAAGATTTTTTCATATACGATAAATTTATGGACAAGGTATTCCCGATATTATTGGCTTATGATAAGAACATGCTCTATGTGGATCTTGCCCAGATATGTCTGACCGAGCGGTGCAGCTTAAAGTGTAAAAAGTGTGCGCATGGGTGTTATGCGGTTGACGCGGGAAGTCAGGATATGAGCCCTTCGGCCGTTAAGAGGAGCGCAGACTTTTTCTTTGGCAAGGTTGATTTTATCAGAGAATTTGTATTAATCGGCGGGGAACCTTTCCTGTATGCCGATTTAGACAGCGCTATTGAATACATAGGAGAAAAATACCGGGATAAGATGCGTATATTTTCAATTACGACAAATGGAACGATTATGCCGCGGCAGAATACTCTCGAACTGTGTAAGAAATATGACATGCTGATACGAATCTCTAATTACTCAGGTACGATAAAGCGGCTGGAAGAGAAATACAGACAACTGCAAAAGCGGCTGGAGGAGAACCAAGTTTCCTACGCTATCGGAGATAAAGAACTCCAATGGATGGATTACGGATTTGAGACGGTCGATAGAAAATGGAATACCAAAGAGCTGATACAAGTGTTTGACAAATGCAAAACGCCTTGCAGGGAAATCAGAGACAGCAAATACTACTTTTGCGTTATGGCAAGAAGTGTGTCTGATAATTTGAAGATGGGATTAGGCAGAGATGATTTCCTCGATTTGGAACAGCTGGGGGATGAAGATAAAAAAATATTTTTGGAATTTCAATTCGGATACTCCGATAAGGGATATCTCGATATGTGCAATCACTGTAACGGAGCGGATGCTGTAAAGCATCCAATTTTGGCGGCGGAGCAGCTCTGACTGCTTACTTCAAAAAGCAGGGAAAATATTGTTTGAAATTATTCGGGAGGAAACAGGCATGCTTCGTGTCTATATATGGGGAGCGGGGTATTACGCCCGGCAGGTAATAGAGGAAATTGATAATACGAAAGCAAAGATACTGGGGATTCTTGATTATGACGAAAGAAAACAGGGAAGCCGGATGTTTTACCCGATTCCAGTCCTTTCCCCTTCATACATAGTCGGAAGGGATTTCGATTATATAATTATTTCAGTTAAGAATTATGAGCCTGTTGAAAATGAGTGCAGAAAATTAAGGATTGAAGAGAAAAAAGTAATTACATATTGGAAAGAAGAACCGGATGATTATGTATTTAAAAAGCGGGCCAAAAGAGTGGAAGGACTGATACAGGAAAACAAAATGCTTCAATACCGCCTGGACAGCGCACCCTATGAGTGGGGAGTCAAACGGACGCCAAAGATAACCGGGGGCGCGGGGCTTTTGAAAAAAATTATCAAGGATCGCAGCAGTCTGTGCCGTTTTGGAGACGGGGAATTTGAAATAATCCGGGGAAATGAGCGCCCGTGGTTTCAAAAATTAAATCAGTCTCTTGGCAGGCGGTTAAATGAAATATTGATTACAGAAGATGAGCGAATCAATATAGCCATCGCACAGGATTTTACCGGATTGGAGCGCTATAAGGAGGATGTGGCGGATATCATCAGGGAGTATATGTTTGAGGATACAAGAAGCTGCATACTTCGTCTGTTAGATGAAAACAGAGTCTATTATGACGCTTATGTTTCCAGACCCTATATTATATATAAGGATAAAAGAAATGCAGATGAAATCTTTCCGTTATTTAAGGATGTATGGAGGGATAGAGATGTGGTGATTGTAGAGGGGGAGTATTCCAGAATTGGCGTTGGAAATGATTTGATGGAATGCGCCTGCTCCGTTTCGCGTATCATATGCCCGTCCAGAAATGCTTGGGACAAGTATGAAACGATTTTAAATAAAGTCCTGGAAATAGTGCCAAAGAAGGCGTTGGTGTGCGTCTCTTTGGGGCCCAGTGCGACCGTGCTCGCCTATGATTTGGCCAAAGAAGGCTATCAGGCGCTTGATATTGGCCAGATTGACAATGAATATGAATGGTATTTAACGGGAGCTAAGAAGCGGGAAAAAATTCCCGGAAAGATGGTTGCCGAACTTCTGGTGGAACAGGATTTTGAATTGAAGGACGAAGCGGATTATAGAAACCAGATTATTGCGAAGATTGTTTAAAGGGATGAAGCGGCATGAAAAATGTATACGATATCAGATATGAAAAGAATTTGACTTATATTTTATCCCAGGAACAAGAGCATCCGTCAGAAAATGTGGACGGTGGGATATATGCGAAAACGGCGGTCATTCTTTATTTATACTACATAGATACTCTGACGGAGTACTGGCCCTATCTTGACGGAATACAAGAAGGCATAGATCTCTATATTATCTCTTCCAGAGAGGAATTACTGGAGAAGGTTCGGGAACATATGTCTTTATCAGGGAAAACGCAAATTCAGTATATATTAAAAGAAAACCGCGGGCGGGACGTCAGCGCGCTATTAGTTACGAGTGCGGATCTTATAAAAAAATATGAATATGTCTGCTTCCTTCACGACAAAAAAGAGCACTGTGAAGAGATGGAAAAAGACACAGAGCTATGGAGAAAAAATTTGTGGGGAAATCTGATTGGCAGTTCCGGCTACATTGATAATATTCTCGGCTTGTTTACGGAAAATCCAAAATTAGGAATTTTAGCGCCGCCGGAGCCCATTGGAGACCATTTCTGCGCATGGTACGGAGATGGGTGGGCGAACAGTTTTACTATTACAAAGGAACTTGCGGACAGGCTTAAGTTAAATGCTGACATAGACGCAGATAAGCCCCCGATTACTCTTGGAACGGCTTTGTGGTTCCAAAGCAGGGCGTTGCATAAGCTGTTTGCTTATGGCTGGAAATATTCTGATTTTGATGATGAAGGACTGAAGGATAAGAATTACTTAAGCTACGGAATTGAGCGTCTTTTTGCATATATTGCACAGGATGCGGGATTCGAGACAGGAACGGTTATGACTGCGGCGTATGCCGAAGAGCAGACTAGTTATGTGCAGCATGCTGTCGGCGCTGTCTTTTCAGAGACGAAGCGTCTTTTTCCAATGATACCCGTTAGTGAGTTGGAAAGTTACAGAGAAAATAGAAAAAGAATGGTTCACTTTGCAAGGCTTCATGCGAATAAGAAGTTGTATTTATACGGTACCGGTACATTTGGCAGATTCTGTTTTTTCCTGCTTAGAGAAGCAAATCTTCTGCCGGATGCATATCTTGTCAGCGAAACGGGCAAGGATGCGGCCGTTTGCGGACTGCCGGTGTACTTACTGCCGGATGCGGCGGCTTTGTCCGACAGTGCGGTGATTATTACTGTTTTTGAGGAGCGGATACAAAAAGAAATGATACAGAATCTGGAAGAGAGAGGACTTTCTGATTATCTGGTGTTTTGGGCTTAAATAAGGGGTGGAGTATGGATAATGAATTGGTAAGCGCATGTAAAAAAGCAGAGACGGTATATATCTATGGCGCAGGCACAGTTGCGGATTTTGTTTTTCTTTTTCTGAAACAGAATCAAATAGAAGAGAAAGTGGAATCTTTTGTTGTGACAAAGCTTGGAGGAAATGTAAGCACGAAATTTGGACGGGAAATCGACGAACTGTCAGAAAGAATAGAGGAGCTGCGGAAGAATTTGGTAATTGTAGCCGTGCAGCAGTTTATACAAGAGGAAATAGTAAATATATTAAGAGAAAATCAGATTCACGATTATTTCTGCATTGATCCGGAAGAACTATTGAATGATTTTTACAGGGAACTGTATCGCAAACCGATTAAAGGTAATAAGATTCTTTTCCAGAATCAGTCGGGAGTCGGCTACGGGGGGAACCCCAAATATATTGCGGAAAAGCTGCTGGAGATGGATGAGGATAAGAGGTTAGACTTGGTGTGGGCGGTATCTCAGTATAAAGAAAGTTTTCCAAGAAGAATCAGACAGGTTCTATACGGAAGCGAGGAGTATTATAAAGAGCTGTCTACAGCGAGGGTATGGATTGATAACAGCAGAAAAGGATATTCCATAAGAAAGCGGGAAGGTCAATTCTATGTTCAGGCATGGCATGGAGCGGCGCCGATAAAAAGGGTAGAAGCGGATGTTTGTGACAAGCTTCCGGCATTTTACATTGAAGGAGCAAAAAACGATTCAAAGATGGCGGATGTATTTCTGTCAGGGAGTGCGTTCTATTCGGAATTATATAGAAAATCATTTTGGTACGAGGGGAAAATCTTAAAGTTTGGGCTTCCGCGGCATGATGTATTTTGGAGGGCGAAAGAGAGCCGCAGGAAGATACATGATTTTTACCATATAGACAAGGATGTGTCTATCGTGCTGTATGCGCCGACATTTCGGGATTACAACAATGTACCATGCTATGACTTGGATATTAACCGGGCAGTATGCGCACTGGAAAAAAAGTTTCATAAACGTTTTCAGATGATGGTCAGCAGGCATCCTGTTAATTATCAGGAATATTCTTTTGATGAAAAGTCCGAGTTTCTTTCGGTGGGTGATTATGACGATTTTCAGGAGCTTCTTGCGGCAGCGGACGTGCTGATTACAGATTACTCTGGTTGCATGTATGATTTCTCCTATAC
>CAJTUQ010000085.1:0-1502 GCA_910579335.1 uncultured Dorea sp.
CTATGGATTGACTTCCTTCTCTATTAATCACCAATTCTAACTGAATATCCTGACAATTATGAATCATATTAATGGCTGATTGTCCTGCTTTTCCAATACCACATACAGCAACCTTCATTTATAATCCTCCCTCATACCCATACAAATAATCTCTACAATTGATGGATTGATAAACCATATTCGTCAATGTAACAATATCATATACCGGAACTTTCGCTTCTTCATATATTGCCTTCGCATAGGGACACATATTCGTACATTCTAATACAATCGCTCCTATATCCGGTTCTTGAACCATTAATTCATGCGCTTTTTTCCTTAATTCGTTTTCACATGCTTCTATATCAACTGCTCTCCAATTATGAACTGTAAAGTTAGTAAATACTTCTTCATCTTCCAATCCCATTACAACATATGGAATATTATCAATGCCAACACTTAACAAATGCTCTTTGGACAGCTTTTTTTTGTTTGCAGTTAATATTCCGATTTTCTTTCTCCTGCCGAACATCCTGCTTAAAAAGGGCACTAATAATAATGCAGATGTATACACTGGAACATTGACACACTCTGCTAACTCTTTCTGAAATAACGAAAGAAATCCACAAGATGTAGTAATCGCTTTAATTCCTTCCTCTTCCAATTCCTTTGCTGCTAATATAAATGGCTCCAGATTTTCATATGTCAAATTATTTACAGTATGATAAGAGGATTGTTTTTTCACTATTTTATATCTAACCGGAAAATTCCACGTTAACGCATTGCCTATATCTCCAACAATTCTCGGAAAAGTAGTTTCCAGCATCAATATTCCTATATCATATCCATAAGTATTTCTACCGCCTGTTACTATTTTCACCTGTTTCTCCCCTACCAAACAATCCCGTATTTTTTACCGCTTACATCAGTTGTTTCAATTTTTAATGTACTTTTTACCTCAGACATAATTTCACAGCACTTCTCTCTGGAATCTGCCTCAATTAAAATTGGGCCAAACTTACCCAAATCGTTTATCAGCGGCAGTATTTCCTTTCCTACATAAAGATTATCTAAACATACTTTAAACACTCCTTGTATTTCACATGTCCTAGATATACCGCTGATCTTTGTTACCGATCCCGGAACAAGTTCAAAACACATCCATGCCGTAACTTTTCTTTCCAGTTTGAAACTCCTAAAATCCTTATTTTCGCCATTAAGAATATACTCAATCAAAAACTCATTTGTCGGGATTCCCGTTGCTCGCGGTGTTAAATCAGAAGATAAGTATATCCCCCCTCCGCGTGCAGCAATCTCAACTAAATAAACTTTATTTGTTACATCCTCTAAAATATATTCCGCATGGGTAATTCCATAAGGCAGTCCCAAATACGATACTAACCTTTTATTTGCATCCAATACCTTTTTTTCGTTCTCATCTGTAACCATATCAACAGAAGTAAACATACACATTTTAGATATATAGGTATCCCTTTTATCAAAATATTCCTTTTCACCAATAT
>CAJTUQ010000085.1:1512-11345 GCA_910579335.1 uncultured Dorea sp.
TAAATTTATGTATTGATCCTCTATCCCAAATCCATCAACTATGTATTCCTTTCCGCATATATATTCCTCAACGATTACTTCCCCTGTTGTAGAATGAGAACTGCTGTCACAAAAAGCTTCCGCTAACCCTTCCTCTGAAACTATTTTATGAATCCCTCTGCTTCCCGCACTATCTAACGGTTTCATCATAAGAGGATACCTTAACTTTTTTGCTCCCTCCCGCAATATGCCGATTTCTCCGGCTTTGAAAAAGCGAGGAACATTAATACCGCCCAACCTTGCATGAACTCTCATCCTATATTTATTTGTATAGTTAAGAGCCCTATCATACCCTATACTTTTTAGTCCCATTTTCTCACACACATAAGCAATTGTAGGAACTGCATAATCCGATTGATCTGATAAAACAGCATCTACTTTTTCCTTTTTTGCTATATCTAAAATAAGCTCCTTTTCCTTTATATCAATGTAATATACCTTATCAGCCAATTCGAAACCAGGAGCATGTTCTTTCCGGCCTATAACAATTACATAGCATTTCTTTTCTTTGCATATTTTTATAAAAGGAATCTGCCCTTGACCTGCTCCTAATATTATAATCTTTTTCATAACTTTATCTCTTCTTTACTTTCTATCCTCTAATTTTTCTATTAATTCCGCAATTCTTTCAGCGCCTAACCCATCAATAAACCTTTTGCCCCGTTCAGACATCTTTTTCCTAGCCTCATATGATTCCAGCAAAAAACGCAATTTATTTTCTATAATTTCTTTACTCCTATCCCATTGCCGTTTATCTACCGCTGCCATATCTATTAATCCGCACCACAACAAAATATCTTCCAGTTCCTTATTAACCAGCTGATTTTCAGCTACGGCAAAAGATATAACCGGAATCCCCAAAAACAAAAGTTCGTAAAGGGTTGTCCCCGCTGCTGATACTGCAATATCACATTTGGTCATCACTTCTTCAATATTTTTTATATTTGAATAGAAATGTATTTTAGAATCTTTTTTTATTACATCTAATTCATGCAGTTCTTCGCCGCCTACGGCATAAATATTTAAATTTTCATCTATTTCTTCTATTAAAGAAAACAGTTTGACTGCTTCCGTCGATACCCCGCTTCCACCCAGAGAAACAAAAATATCTTTTACTTTTTTTTCAATTTTAATTGGTGGCACTAAACGAAAATTACTTCGAAGCGGAAAAAACTTTGGTCCAATGGCTAATGAAACCATACCGCCATATCTTTGAGCATAGTTTTTACAACTTGCTTTCAATGTATAATTTATTACCATGTTAATGCCCAAAGGATACCTATGATTTCCATCGAAAACTATTATTTTACACACTTTATTAAGCTCTAACAATATATTTTGAGTGATAAAATAAGAATCTAACAAAGCAATCCGCACATTTTCTTTTTCAAATAATTTTTTCAAGCCAAAAACAAACACTTCATCATTCACTACCGGACTTATAACCTGCATATACCGAGCATTTTTGATTTGAAATGCCTCAATGTTAACCCCCTCCGGTGTTATAAATGTTATGCTGCATTTTCTGCACAATTCTTCTGCCACATCTACTGGCATATATCTTTTTTTATCCAGATAATAATAATCCTGTTTTTTTAATTTTGGTAATTTATAATAGGCTTTTCTTACTGTATTAATTTTTCTATTCACAAATTTTGCAATTTTTTTCATTTATCCGCTTCCCACACATAACTTGATATTTCATCTCTGCCAGCTGCCAATCTTCTATGTTATCAATATCCTGTACTTCTGTCGGCAATAAAAAATATGGTATAATCTTATCTAAAATATTTCCCCCGTTTTTCAAATATGCATTTGTCCTATAACCATAAAACTGTCCTGCATCATAATAAAGGGGCTCTAAATCCTGACTTCTGGAATGTTCTTGTTATCATATAAAAAGGCTCTTTGCGGAGGACTAGAATATTTCACTACGGTTATTATCTCATTAGCATCTGACAATATCAGTTTCTGCATAGCTTCTTTAATTTTTCTTGCCGACATAAATGGTGCCGTTGGATAAATACAAGCACAAAACTCATATTCCTTCCCTGACTTCTGTAATCTATGTATAGCATCTAAGATAACCTGTCCTGTTGTAGTGTAATCGTCAGATAAACTCTCATTTCTTAAAAACGGAACTTCCGCACCATATGAAATTGCTAAATCTGCGATTTTTTCATCGTCTGTAGATACAATGACATTTTCAAAAATATTACTTTCTAATGCATTTTCAATAGAATATCTAATTATTGGTTCACCGCAAAATAACTTTATATTTTTTTTATGGATTCTTTTACTTCCGCCTCTGGCGGGAATAATTGCAATATTTGCCATATCTATCTCACCTATTTAAGACTGTAGTATATGTACTCGCCAACCGTTTTCTTCCCAGATGTCTTTTCATATACACTACGCTTGCCGATCGTTTCCAAATATATTTCCAATAATCTTTTGTCCTCTCCGACATCTAATATTTGAACAACACCATCTTTAACCCTTATCAACGGAGTTCCGCTATGGCCATGCCAAAAAAACTGATTAGCGCATAACATACCTGAAATATATATAACCGTATCATTCTCATTAAAATCAGATATTATTATCTCTGCTTCTATATTCATATCTCGATTTACTTTATATATTTTTTTATTTTGATTTGCCAGAAACCATATTTCCTCATTGTATACCATAAAAAGACATACCTCATTCTCAGGCAGCCCCTTAATCGGATACTCCTTTTCCATAAAGCTATTCGAATTTACATTGTAAATCAATATGTCTTTACCAGAATTTACCGGCACAAACCAGATTTCATCCTCGATAGCTTTTGGCGATAGTCCCTCCAATTCATAGCCTTCAATATCGATTATTTTCAAATTGTCATTGTCACTGTCGAACATAATCAATATGTTTTCCGTACTTTCCGCCAAATATATCTGATTCTGAATCTGCACTGCCCCTAAGAAGGACACAAAATCAGCTCCTTGTTTTTCCTTCACAAGCTCTATCTCTCGCATACCATGCGTTTCCAAATCAACCTCTATCAAAAACCGGTTGTCCCCACGGGGAACAATATATGCTTTTCCCTTCCGGAAAAACATGTCCGTAAAAGGTATCCTCTTTTCTTTTACCGTCTCAGGAATATCATAATAGGCTGATTCTTCCTTCTTCATATTAAAGCAGATGATTTTCCCGTCTGAAAATGGCAGCAGCCACAATTCTTCGCCATATGCGCACATCTTATAGAAGTTCTGATTTACATATCTGCCGTCAAATTTCACAACATACTCGCATACTTCTTTTTCAAGATGGTACCGGAACAGCGCTTTGATATGCTCATCACAAAAATACAGCCACTCTCCCACTACCGTATACGCAAACGGAGATAAGCCTTTTGTCTTTTTATAAACCAATTCTGTCTGATTCATCTATCTCTTCCTTATCTCTTCAAATAAAATCCGACCACTTTTTTTACAGCAGCAATCACGCTGTCCACATCCTCGTCCGTCATGGCCGGGTACAACGGTATTGTGAGGATTCGCTCATACAGCTTCTCGGCATTGGGACACAACCCCTTCCTATATCCCAAATTTTGATAGTAAGGGAAATAATAAACAGGAATATAGTGAACATTGCAGCATACGTTTTCTGCTTTAAGCGCAGCGTATATTTCTTCTCTTCCCACTTTCAAGCTTTGTAAATCCAACTGTAGAAGATAGATATGTCTGACCGTATCAGACTCCTCAATTTCCTTTTGTAATACAAGCCCCGGAAAATCTGCAAAAGCGTCATTATAACGTTTTACAATTTTTTTCCTGATATCTTTAAACCGGCTCAATTTCCCCAATTGGCTTGTTATCAAGGCTGCCTGAATATCTGTAAGACGGTAATTATATCCTAAGTCGGCCTGCTGATAATACCACTCTTCCGGCGTACGTCTGCCATCCGTTTCAAGCTTACTATCTAAATCCATAAAGCTTTTGTTTCTGGTAATGCCATGCGTACGAAATAAAAGCAGCTTTTCGTAAAGCCTCCTGTCATTTGTAAGAACTGCACCGCCTTCTCCTCCCGTTACGGTCTTTACCGGGTGAAAACTAAAAGTGGTCAAATCAGCAATACTTCCTACAGATTTTCCTTTATATGCCGTTCCGATTGAATGCGCCCCGTCCTCAATAAACTGCAATTGATGCCTGTGGCAGATTTCCCGTATTTCATCCAGCTGCGCCGCTTGTCCTGTAAAGTCCACAGCAATAACCGCTTTTGTCCTGCCGCTGATTTTCTTTTCAATAGACTCCGGCGAAATATTATATGTACAAGGGTCAATATCTGCAAATACAGGTTTTGCCCCCATGTACAGCACACAATTTGCAGAGGCGGCGAATGTCATCGGAGTCGTGATTACCTCGTCTCCGTTTTCAATGCCTGCCGCATAGCATGCCGCATGCAATGCCGCCGTCCCATTGCTGACTGCAGCTGCATAACCGGCTCCCGTAATCCCGCACAGCCTTTTCTCCAGTTCTGTAACTGCCGGCCCGCATGTAAGATAATCGCTTTTCAGCACCTTCACAACCGCTTCCACATCATCGCTGTCAACAAACTGATGCCCGTAATATATGGGTGTCTTTCTTACCGGAGTCCCTCCGTCTATAGCCAGCCTTTCCAATATACTTCCTCCATTTTTAATAATGAACAATATCTGTTTTCAATAATTCCCTGATTTTTTCCACTGAAAGCCACTCTTTATTTTTCCCTGAGCTGTACTCAAATTCTGCCTTTACTTTCTCACCTCCGGGTATCAGCTCTTTCGGCCCCCACCAGCTATAGTTGGGATAAATGATAAAATGCTTTTCATACTCGTAGGTACGCATGGAATCTTCACTTGTTATCATAATCTCATGCAGCTTTTCGCCCTCTCGTATTCCGATTTCCGGCATTTTGCAGCCCGGAAGCATTGCCTGGGCCAAATCCGTAATTTTAAAAGACGGTATCTTCGAGATAAACGTCTCTCCTCCTCTGGAATCTTCGAGCGCTTTAACTACAAGCTTTACTCCTTCTTTTAGACTAATCCAAAACCGCGTCATCCTGTAATCTGTAATCGGCAGTTCCATCCCGCCATTATCAATAATATTTTTAAAAAAAGGGATAACCGAGCCTCTGCTCCCTGCCACGTTTCCATAACGTACAACTGCAAATCTTGTTCCATCCATTCCCGAATATGCGTTTGCTGCACAGAACAATTTATCTGAAACCAATTTGGTTCCTCCATACAAGTTAATGGGATTCACCGCCTTATCCGTAGAAAGTGCAATTACCTTTTTTACCCCGGATTCCAGTGCCGCATTGATTACGCTCACCGCTCCGTTTATATTGGTTTTAATGGCTTCATTAGGATTATATTCACATACAGGGACTTGTTTTAACGCCGCCGCATGAATCACATAATCTACATTTCTCATAGCCATCTTTAACCGGGCCTCATCTCTGACATCGCCGATAAAAAAACGCAATTTGTTATATTGCTTATGAGTTTTATACTTATTATTCATAACAAACTGCTTATACTCATCCCTCGAATAAATAATGATTTTCTGAGGCGTGTAATGGTCCAGTATATAATTTACAAATTGATGTCCAAATGACCCTGTTCCGCCTGTAACTAAAATCGCTTTATCGTTCAACATTTCTTTCCCTCGTAATCAACATAATCATTCATTTACATATTTATAGTCTGAAGTAATATTTCAAGTCCCGCTTTTCTGCACAGTTCAACCACAGAGCTGCTGTCTCCGTAATATGCGTCACTTAACATTATCGCTCTGTCCAAATCGGCTGACTCATCATAGATTCCCCATCCTGCGCTCTTATAATCTTCTACGATTCTTTCATATTCTGCCAGCAGGTTCGGACGCATACTTTTTATCGTCGCTTTCATAAGAGGATGCGGACGCCAGAGCAATGCCGTCTCCTCCTTATTTCTCTCAAAAATCCGGATACTTTCTTTAATCCTTGCAAGCATTTTTCCCTCATACTGCAGCAGCGCACTGACGCTCGTATTATAAAGTACAATTTTTTTCCGGCTCCCATCAGGCTTCGTTATAACCTTCAGCCATTCCTTCGGTATTTCCAGTTCCTCTTTTTTTGTACTTAATACCTTGTCTAGCTTCGGAGAGCCAAGCCCAAGTATCTTTTTCTCCCAGTCGTCCCTCGTATAGCCGTAAGTCTTCATGGCATCTGTCAGTACATTAATATAAACCTGCCTTATGGCTTCAGACTGCACGATAACCTTATCTGCATTCAATACGCCTGAACAGGCACAGAAATGCGCTATCTTGTCTACCGTATTTTTATCGTCGGGATTAACTTCGTCTAATATAAAATAAGGTATATATACTAACTTTTCTGTAAATTGCTTGAGCCTGTCGGAATAAAAATCCGGATGTACGCTTGTCACATAATTATTATTATCATATGGATTATGTATAAAAATAATATCGGGCCTGCGCTTTTCAAAATCATAGTCCTTGTACGATACTATCGGAACGTCCTTCGGATACTGCCTGCCCTCATAGTGCATCTCTCCAAAACTTCCGTCCGGATTTTTATCATAATAAGGAATCGGAACAACATAGGCATCGCAGTCCGCATCCTCATCCGCCGCTTTCCACACGCTCTCTAAGCTGTCCCACATAGACGCCTTGTACGGCAGAAAGACAGCTTCCATTTTAACCTTTATATCATTTTTCACACTGTTTTCTATCTTCAACAGGAAAGATCGCAGATGCTTATGCGCCTTGCCGCCGTTCACTGTCTCTCCCCGGATAATGCTGTCGTAAATCTGATACACCAGCTCACAGTACTTTTCCAAAATCCGGACAGTTACGGCCCCTTCTCCCTCGGACGCCTCTATCATGCCTCCGAGACTGACCGCCCCTTCCTGACAATCCCCAAGAAGCCCTAAAGCTGCCGGAAAATTTTTGTTTTCAATTGCAGTTCGAATCTGTCCGTGCGCCTCGCCCAGCACCTCTAAAAAGTCTTCCGCCTGCTTTTTCTGCGCCTTCCTCATATCATCGTTCTCCGCTTTAAATACCTATTACTCTGCATATTATCAAAAGTATAGTAATGCGTCCTCATTATACCCTTCTCCCTTTACTTTTGTCAATACGTTGCCATAGTGGAAAATCTTGCTGCGCCATCCGCTAAATAATGAAATAAGGATTGTACAAAAAGAACTCTCCCGCCGCTGCCAGCAGTATACAGCGGGCAGCTTCCCATTTTCCGTCATCCGCCGAAAAAAGCCGCTCTCCGAAAATTTTGGCAAATCCCCCCCATATCAGATAACCGGCCCACGCACCACATGTATTTGCCATCAAATCGTCCACATCCGTCGCCCGGAAATTAAGAAGCTGGGTCAGCTCTATGAACAGGGAGAAGGACAGGCCTGCCGCAACTGTCCTTTTTAAATCCCTGCATTCCGTCCATATCAAAGGCAGAAGGAATCCAAAGGGCATAAACATAACAATATTTAAGAAAAATCCTATTCCAAAGGAATCAAAAGGTATAAGATTCACTCCGCCAAGTATAATATCCGGCATATTTCTTAAGACGTCCCCTATCGTCCCCACTCCCGTCACATCAAATACCATCCAAAGATAAAGCAGGAAGATACCTGCCCAGGCCAGATAAGCGCCGGGAACTTTCTTTTCGCAGTTTTGCCTCCTTATTACAAAAAACAACTGGTACACTAAGCACGGCAGCATCACACACGCCAGCGCATACAGAGAAAATATATCCGTCAGTCTCGACATTTAGCATCCCTCCTTTTATCATTTACTAGATAATAACCGGTATTTCTTAATTATCCGATTGGGAAAATATTAATTATCTTTTATTTTTTTCAATAAAAAACATCCAATTGGAAATTATTATGATATAATGCTCATAGAAAAAATTAAGCTAAAGGAGCGAATGTGATGATTATTACGAATGACATTAAATATGTAGGCGTTAATGACCACGACATTGATTTATTTGAGGGCCAGTATGTTGTTGAGAACGGCATGGCTTACAATTCCTATGTAATTATGGATGAAAAAATTGCTGTCATGGATACCGTTGACGCACGTTTCACCCATGAATGGCTGGACAATATTCAGAACGCGACGGGAGGAAAAGCCCCTGATTACCTGATTATACAGCATATGGAACCGGACCACTCCGCCAATATTGCCAATTTTATGAATGTATATCCCGATACAAAAATCGTTTCCAGCACCGAAGCATTTGTTATGATGGGACAATTTTTCGGGACAGACTTTGAAGACAGGCAGGTTGTTGTAAAAGAAGGCGATACCCTTTCCCTCGGAAAGCATGAGCTTGCGTTCGTAGGAGCCCCGATGGTACACTGGCCGGAAGTCCTTGTCACTTACGATTCCTGTGACAAGGTTCTCTTTTCTGCCGACGGCTTCGGCAAATTCGGCGCATTGGACGTAGACGAAGACTGGGCATGCGAAGCGCGCCGCTACTATATCGGCATCGTGGGCAAATACGGCGCCCAGGTTCAGAACCTTTTAAAGAAAGCTTCCGGACTTGACATCCAGATTATCTGCCCGCTGCACGGACCAATCCTGACGGAGAACCTCGGATATTACCTGAACCTCTACAACACTTGGTCCTCCTACGGCGTAGAGTCCGGCGGAATCGTAATCGCTTATACTTCCGTTTACGGAAATACGAAAAAAGCTGTAGAGCTTTTGGCGGACAAGCTGCGTAAAAAAGGCTGTCCGAAAGTTGTCGTAAATGACCTTGCCCGCTGTGATATGGCAGAGGCTGTAGAAGACGCTTTCCGCTATGGTAAGCTGATTCTTGCCACTACGACCTACAACGCTGACATCTTCCCGTTTATGCGCGAATTTATCAACCACCTGACCGAGCGCAATTTCCAGAACCGGAAAATCGGCCTCATTGAAAATGGCTCTTGGGCGCCTCTCGCCGCAAAAACGATGAAGAAAATGCTGGAGGGATGCAAAAACCTTACATTCGCAAAGACGACCGTGTCCATCAAATCTGCGCTCAATGAAGAAAGCAGCGCACAGCTCGAAGAGATGGCTGAGGAATTTTGCAAAAATTATCTGGCCCAGCACGATGAAACAGCTAACAAACATGACTATACCGCCCTGTTTAAGATTGGTTACGGCCTGTACGTTGTTACGTCCAATGACGGCACAAAAGATAACGGACTTATCGTTAATACCGTATCTCAGGTTACAGACAGCCCGAACCGGGTCGCTGTCTGCATCAACAAGGCCAACTATTCACATCATATTATTAAACAGACCGGCATTATGAATGTAAACTGTCTGTCAACGGAGGCGCCATTCAAGGTATTCCAGAATTTCGGCTTCCAGAGCGGACGGACTGCCGACAAATTTGCGGACTGCGAACCGCTGCGCTCTGACAACGGACTTGTGTTCCTTCCAAGATACATTAACGCATTCATGTCACTCAAAGTAGAACAGTATGTAGACCTTGACACTCACGGCATGTTTATCTGTACGGTGACGGAAGCCCGCGTTATTTCCAATGTGGAGACAATGACCTACAATTACTATCAGAGCAATGTAAAGCCAAGACCGGATACAGAAGGCAAAAAAGGCTTTGTATGTGAGGTATGCGGATATATTTACGAAGGCGACGAGCTGCCTGATGACTTTATCTGCCCACTGTGTAAGCACGGTGTCGCTGATTTTGCGCCGATTGAATAATCCCGCAAACAATGAATATTAAATGAAATA
>CAJTUQ010000086.1 GCA_910579335.1 uncultured Dorea sp.
GAAGCTGGAGTGGTGTTTGTTGATAATAGTGACTTGGTGAAGGAAGACTGCTACAAAGATGATGGAAAGCGGATGAGGCAGAGATACTATACTGCGTGGATCAAACGTGCGGTGGAGGTAGCAGGGCTTTAAGGAGCAGGAAGTTATGGCATTTGACAGTACGATATTTTTATTTGCTTTTTTACCGGTTTCATTCATATTATACTATGTTACGCCGGCGAAATTTAAAAATCTGACGCTGGTTATTGTCAGCGTGTTCTTTTATTTGTGGGGAGGGGTTGTACACACGGTGCTTTTGCTGGTATCTGTTGTGTGGAATTATGCGGGCGGCCTGTTTATGGGAAAGCACTTAAAACATGCGAAACGCGTCAAAAACATAGCAATGGTTTTGGTGGGAACGGATATTGCCTTGCTTGCGGTATGCAGATATGCCGGGCAGATTGTGGAAATGTCAGGGAGCAGGCTGGCAGACAGCCGTTATCTTCTCGCTCCTGTCGGCATATCATTTTTTATGCTCCAGAATATTGCTTATATTATCGACATTTACAGGGGAGATATAAGGCCTCAGAAAGACATTGTGAAATATGCGGCTATGATAGTGCTATATCCGAAGATTATAGCAGGGCCGCTTGTTTCGGGAGACGAGTTTGTAAAGCAGCAAGACAGGCCAAAACTATCTTTGGGAAAGTGCTCTGACGGCATTCTGCTCTTTATCAGGGGGCTTTCTAAAACAGTGGTTCTAGGAAGCGCTATGGGGATGGTTTTCCAAACGGTCCAGGCACTGCCGGAGAGACAGGTGTCGGCGCTTGGCGCTTGGCTTGGCTGCGCGGCATTTGCATTTCAAATATATTTTGCATACGGAGGGTATTGTGACATGGCGCTGGGGCTTGGCAGGATGCTCGGCTTTGAGCTGCCGGAAAATGTAAATTATCCGTGCCTGTCAACAGGGGTCATGGATTTTTGGAGCAGGTGGATGTCTACTTTATGGAAATGGTTCTGCTCCTATGTTTATCTTCCGCTTTGCGGCGGAAATCCAAGCGGCGCAAAGGGATTTTTAAGCCTGCTCGCCACTTGGCTGTTAATCGGGCTGTGGCACGGAATGAATCCGACATTTGTTTTCTGGGGGATTTATTTTGCAGTGCTTTTGTATTTGGAAGGATTTGTATTCGGAGAGAGGCTTGCAAGAGTGCCGAAAGCGCTGCGCTGGTTTTTTACGATGCTGCTTCTGATGGTAAGCTGGGTTTTCTGCTTTTGCCCTTCTGTCGGGTCGGCGTTTTCCTATCTTCGCTTTATGGCTATCGGAGGCGGAGCGGGCTTTGTTGACGCAGGGGCGCTTTCTCTTATAACGGATTATGGAGTGCTGTGGGTGTCGGCGGTATTTTTTTCAACTCCGCTTGCCTGGCGTATGTATGAAAAAATAATCCGTGGAGGCAGGAAATGGCAGATAGCATTGAACAGCGTTGTCTATGCGGTGTTGTTTCTTTTGTGCGTTGCAGAAATTGTTTCAGGGACTGAAAGTGCATGTTTATATTTTTAGGAGCTTGATATGGAACAGTCACAGAAAAAAAAGAAAAAGAAGGTATATACGAAACAAATTACAGCCCTTGTATTTCTTGGGCTGCTTGTATTCCTGTGCTTTTGTAACCTGATTTTCGGGGATAGGAAGGCACAGAAACCGAAACTTACTGCCGAATCTGTAATGGATGGCAGCTATATGGAGGAATACGGCAGTTATTTTAATAATCGTTTTTTCGGGAAGGGAGTGTTAAAAGGACTGGATTTTTCTGTACGGACGGCATTTGGGAACAGGAAGTCGGAAGGAATCTACAGAGGGAAGGGAGAAGCTCTTTTGGAAGAGATTGCAAAGCCTGACGATAAGGCCGTGAAGGAGAGCATACAGAAAATCCAGCAGCTTTCCGGAACTTATTATAATATCCCCGTATATTTTATGCTTGTGCCCAATGCCGCCGGTATCCAGCCGGAAAAGCTGCCCTCGTATGCAGCGGGCAGGAATCAGAAAAAGCAGTTTGAGGAAATCAAAGAGAGACTGGGCGAGGGAATAAACTGGGTAGATGTAACGAAAGTATTGGAAAAGCACGGTGACGAAGATATTTACTATCGGACGGATGAGCACTGGACTTCTCTTGGAGCTTTCTACGGATATGAGGCGCTTGCAGCGTCAATGGGGATTGACACGTCCAAAGCGCCGGAGCTGAAGCCGTATGTTGTAAATAACGATTTTAACGGCTCTCTGTCTTGGCGGAGCGGATATGGGAATGGTTATAAGGATTCTATTACGATTTACGCGCCGGGAAAGACAAAGGACAGTGTCAGAATGGTTATGACGAATATGGACACGAAAAAAAAATCCGCTACGTTTTATGACAGTGCAAAACTGGAGGGAAAGGACAAGTATTCCTTGTTTCTAGGCGGCGATGCGGGAATGACGGACATTAAGACAACGGCGGATACGACAGAGCGTCTCCTTATCTTCAAGGATTCTTATGCCAATTGCCTGATTCCGTTTTTGGCGCCGTATTACAGGGAAATCATTGCCATTGACCCTGCCCTTTATAAAGGAAATGTACAGGAAATCATGCAGAAAGCCAGATTTACAAGTATATTATTCTTATATAACGGCAATTCTTTTGTGACGGATACTTATCTATCGAGAGTGCTGAAGATGTCTGACGAATTAGGAGCGCCGGGACAGAGTATAAAAGATGTATCCGGAGCACAGGACGAGGGATTACAGGACGAGGGGACGCAGGATACAGCCGACACACAGGACGAGGATGTGCGGGATGCGTCTGACGCACAGGGTGAGGATGTGCGGGGTGCGTCTGACGCACAGGATGAGGATGTGCGGGGTGCGTCTGACGCACAGGATGAGGATGTGCAGGATGAGGAGCCGGACAGTACATCGGATTTAAATGACGGGGAGACGGATAATGAGACTGAATAAATATCTGAGTGAAGCGGGGCTCTGCTCCAGGAGAGAGGCGGACCGCCTGATTGAGAGCGGGCGCGTGACTGTGGACGGCAGACGGGCGGAGCAGGGGATGCAGGTGACGGAGGATAATGACGTCAGAGTAGGCAAAAAGCAGGTAAAAAGCAGGAGTGAGAAAATCGTCCTTGCTGTGAATAAGCCTGTGGGAATCGTCTGTACGGAAGATATGAGGGAAAAAAGAAACATTATCCGTTTTCTTGATTATCCGGTAAGAGTGACTTATGCGGGCAGGCTTGACAAGGACTCCGAGGGCCTTCTGATTATGACAAATGACGGTGATTTGATTAACGGAATGATGCGTGCGAGAAACCGGCATGAGAAAGAGTATAAAGTGACGGTAGATAAACCAATCACGGACGAGTTCATCAGGAGGATGAAAGAGGGCGTCCGGATTGTGGACAGGGAAAAAGGGCTTGATGTCGTGACGCTTCCCTGTAAGGCGGAAAGAATAGGGAAATATACTTTTACAATTGTGCTCACACAGGGGCTGAACAGGCAGATACGCCGGATGTGCAGAGCACTGGGATATGGGGTGACGAAACTTTTACGCATAAGGGTCGTCAATATAGAGCTTGGGAATTTAAAGTCCGGGGAAGTAAGAAGATTAACGAAGCAGGAGTTGAAAGAATTATATGAGCAGACAAAAAGCAGACAGGATGCAGGAGCTGGTGGAGCTTCTTAACCGAGCAGGGAAGGCTTATTATCAAGATGCAGAAGAGATTATGAGCGATTATGAATACGACAGGCTTTACGATGAATTATTGTGTCTTGAGAAGGAGCTTGGGATTACATTGGCAGGAAGTCCTACGGTCAATGTCGGATACGAGGTGCTAAGCGAGCTTCCGAAGGAGGAGCATGAGCATCCGATGCTGTCTCTGGATAAGACGAAGGATATTACGGAGCTTAGAAAGTTTGCGCAGGATCAAAAGGTCCTGATGTCATGGAAACTTGACGGTCTTACGATTGTGCTGACTTACCGGGACGGAGAGCTTTTTAAGGCGGTTACAAGAGGCAACGGGGAAGTGGGGGAGGTTATTACCAACAATGCAAGGGTGTTTAAAAATATCCCGCTTCGGATTGCCTATAAGGGTGAATTGATTCTCCGGGGCGAGGCGGTGATTGGCTACAAGGATTTTGAAAAAATTAATGCAGAAATCGAGGATGTGGATGCCAGATATAAAAACCCAAGGAATCTGTGCAGCGGTTCTGTGAGACAGCTCAATAATGAGATTACGGCAAAAAGAAATGTGCGGTTTTACGCATTTTCCCTTGTGCAGGCAGAAGGTGTGGATTTTGGAAATTCCAGGGAGAGCCAGATGGAATGGCTGAAAGCACAAGGCTTTGAAGTGGTGGAGTATTGTACGGCAGTTGCGGATACGGTCGAGGAGTGTGTGCAGCGTTTTTCCGACAGGATCGCAGATAATGCATTCCCTTCGGACGGGCTGGTGCTTACTTATGATGATATCGCATATGGAACTTCTCTTGGACGTACCTCTAAGTTTCCGCGGGATTCTTTCGCATTTAAGTGGGCGGACGAAACCAGGGAGACGAAGCTTTTGAAGATTGAATGGAGCCCGTCAAGGACGGGGCTTATCAACCCGGTGGCCATTTTTGAACCTGTGGAGCTGGAGGGAACTACCGTCAGCAGGGCAAGCGTCCATAATATCAGTATTATGGAAGAGCTGGAGCTGGGCGCGGGGGACAGGATAGAAGTTTATAAGGCGAATATGATTATACCTCAGATAGCGCGGAACCTGACAAGGAGCGGAGTAAAGGACGTCCCTACTGCCTGTCCGGTATGCGGTGAAAGGACAAAAGTACGTAAGGTCAGCAATGCCAAAGCTCTGTACTGCACCAATCCAATGTGCCAGGCAAAGCATGTGAAGGCGTTTTCTTTGTTTGTGAGCCGGGATGCCCTTAATATTGAGGGATTGTCGGAGGCAACGCTTGAAAAGTTTATTGCAAAAGGATTTATACGGGAATTTTCCGATATTTTCCATCTGGAACGCTATGGCGGGGAGATTCAGCAAATGGAGGGATTCGGGGAAAAATCTTACAGAAATTTGATTGCGAGCGCAGAAAAGGCGCGTGTAACGACACTGCCGAGAGTGATTTATGGACTTGGAATCACCGGAATCGGCCTTGCCAATGCAAAAGTAATCTGCGGGAGGTTCCACAATGATGTAGAAGCTATGATTCATGCAGATGAAGAGACGTTGAATGCAATAGACGGCATCGGCGGGGTACTGGCCGGAGCGTTTGTCTCTTACTTTAAAGATGAGAATCATATAAAAATATTATTAAATTTACTGAAAGAGCTGGAAATTCCTGAAGAAATGGTGGATAATACTCAACGTATACTGGAAGGAAAGAAGTTTGTCATTACCGGGAGCGTTACCCGTTTTGCCAACCGGGGAGAGGTGAAGGAGCTTATCGAGCGGCTCGGAGGTAAGGTGACAGGCTCTGTGACGGCGAAGACAGATTTCCTTATCAATAATGATGTAAATTCTTCATCATCCAAAAATAAAAAAGCGAATGAACTGAATATTCCGATTATTTCGGAGGAAGAATTTATAGAAATGACGCAAAAAAGAGATTAGCAGGCGGCATCAGGGAGGTATCTATGGCTGATAATGATAAGACAGTTGAGAAGGAAGCGGAAAAAATCGACGAGACAAAAGTGACGGTGGAGAATACTGATAAAAAGGAAGACGACGAATATGAGAAGGTGTGTTTTATCTGCCGCCGTCCGGAGAGCGTGACGGGGAAAATGATAAATCTGCCGAACAATATTTCGGTCTGCAACGATTGTATGCAGAAAAGCTTTGACATTATGAACAGCGGACAGATTGACTACAGCCAGCTTATGAACATACCGGGAATGCAGTTTATCAATCTTTCGGACGTAGAGCAGACCGTTCCAAAGCAGCAGAAGGTGAAGAAGAAAAAAGAAAAGGAAGAGAGAAAACCCCTGGTAGATATCCGCAATCTTCCGGCGCCCCATAAAATCAAAGCGAGGCTGGATGAATATGTGGTAGGGCAGGAGCATGCGAAAAAAGCGGTATCGGTGGCTGTCTACAATCATTATAAGCGCGTGGCTACAGATACGATGGATGAGATAGAAATTGAAAAATCCAATATGCTGATGATAGGGCCGACAGGTTCCGGCAAGACATATCTTGTAAAGACGCTTGCGAGACTTTTGGATGTGCCGCTGGCTATCACGGATGCGACATCTCTTACAGAGGCCGGGTACATAGGAGATGATATTGAGAGCGTGGTATCGAAGCTTCTTGCCGCGGCGGACAATGATGTGGAAAAGGCAGAGCAGGGGATTATTTTTATTGATGAGATTGACAAGATAGCCAAAAAGAGAAATTCCAGCCAGCGGGATGTCAGCGGAGAGTCGGTACAGCAGGGGATGCTGAAGCTTTTAGAGGGCAGCCAGGTGGAGGTTCCGGTAGGAGCGAACAGCAAGAATGCAATGGTCCCGCTAACGACCGTAAATACAAGAAATATATTATTTATCTGCGGCGGCGCATTTCCGGATTTGGACGGTATTATTAAGGAACGGTTGAAAAAACAGTCTTCAATTGGGTTTGGAGCGGAGCTTAAGGATAAGTATGACCATGATAAGAAGATATTGGAGAAGGTGACGCTTGAAGACCTTAGGAAGTTCGGAATGATTCCAGAGTTTTTAGGACGGCTTCCGATTGTATTTACGCTGCAGGGATTGAGCGAGGATATGTTGGTCGATATATTAAAAGAACCGAAGAATGCCATTTTAAAACAGTATCAAAAGCTGCTGGCCCTTGATGAAGTGAAGCTTACTTTTGACGACGAAGCACTTAGAGCCATTGCTGCAAAAGCAATGAAGAAGGATACCGGGGCAAGGGCGCTGAGGGCAATTATTGAGGAGTTCATGCTGGATATCATGTATGAGATTCCGAAGGATGACAATATCGGCGAAGTGACGATTACGAGAGAATATATCGAGGGGACAGGAGGACCGGTGATTGCCCTTAGAGGCCAGCAGGTTATGCGGATCGGTTCATAAAAATAAAAACGCTTCATATACTTGGATAAAGTGTATGAGGTGTTTTTTTATGAGTGCAGAACAGTGCAGGGAAAAAATATTGTCACAGGATTATATGGATTTTATAAGTCCAGGCTACTGGAGTGGAGAGGATATCATAGTCAGGCAGGATCAGTCGTGCATTCAGCAGATGGGATTCGGGTACCGTGCGGTTTACGTAGAGAAGGGACTTGCAGGAGAGCTTTCCCTGGAAAGGTATGGATATCAGGGAATACCGGGATGTTACACACTGATAGATACCAGTGCGCTTAATGAGGCGGGAATCAGTGCCGTGCAGAATTATCCGGCGCTTCATCTCAGAGGAAGAGATATCATGATTGGGTTTATTGATACAGGAATTGATTATGAGAATGTGGCTTTCCGTAATTTGGCAGGGGGGACCCGGATTGCCGGAATCTGGGACCAGACGATTCAGACGGGGAATCCGCCGGAGGGGATTCCTTATGGGAGCGAATATACGGAGGACATGATTAATGAGGCACTCCGTTCAGATGATCCGCTTGCCATTGTTCCAAGCAAGGATGAGCATGGACATGGGACATTTCTTGCGAGTGTGGCGGCGGGAGGCGTCAGTACGGAAAATCAGTTTTCGGGAGCTGCCCCGGAGGCGGTGCTCGGTGTTGTTAAGCTTAAAGAGGCGAAAAATTATCTGAAGGATTTTTATGGAATTTACAGTGACGCTCCATGCTATCAGGAGAATGACATTATGTTCGGGCTGAAATACCTGCATGAGCTGGCAGCCAAAAAAGGACTTCCTATCGTCATCTGCATTGCGCTTGGTACAAACATGGGTCCGCACAATGGAGCGTCTCTACTGTCGCAGATGATTGACGCCTATGCAAATCTTCTCAATCACTGCGTTGTTATCGGCGGAGGAAATGAGGCGAGCAACCGGCATCATTATTACGGCGAGGTAGAAGAAAAAGGACCGGCCAGAGAGACGGAGATAAGGGTAGAAAAGGGGACGACAGGATTTGTGGCGGAGCTTTGGAGCCAGCTTCCCAATATTGTTACTACCTATCTTGTATCGCCTTCCGGAGAGAAAAGTCCTACGTTGTCTTTACGGCAGGGGAGTAAGTTTAACTTGGGATTTGTCTTTGACGGTACGGAGGTGGAAATAGAATACCGTCTTCTTTTGGAGAATAGTAATTCGCAGCTTATATTCTTCCGATTCAAGGGAGCTGCAGAAGGGATATGGAAGATTGGAGTGGAGCCGGTCTATATCGTAAAGGGAGGATATCATATCTGGCTTCCCGTGAAGGAATTTTTAGAGAGCGATGTGTATTTCCTTGAGGCAAATGCGGATACTACACTGACTGAGCCGGGCAGTACAAGAGATGCAATGACGATTTCATATTATAATAGTGTTGATAATAGTATTGATATTAATTCAGGAAGAGGGTATACTAGATGTACGATACTCAAACCGGATTTTGCCGTTCCCGGCGTAGAGATTACAGGACTTTCTTTGGACGGCAGATTTGTGGAGCGCAGCGGTTCCAGTGCATCTGTCGGTATTGCCGCCGGTTCGGCCGCCCTGATTATGGAATGGCTTGGCAAGCAGCCGGCCGTCAGAGGAATAACATGCAGCCAGGTGCGCAATATTATTCTGTTTGGGACGAACCAGCGGGAGGATATGGATTATCCCAACAAAGAGTGGGGATATGGGACTATTGATATCTATCAGTCATTAAACAGGCTGAGAGAATTATAAAAAATACGAAAGGAGGAAGTTTGTGATGGCAGATTTCTTTGAAGACCTCGGAAAAAAAATTACGGAGGTGGCGGACGACCTTGGGCGCAAAGCCGGGGATACGATTGAGACACAAAAAATCAAAAGCCAGATTCGTTCCCTGAAACGTGCAAATGAGAGAGACTATCTGGATATCGGCCGTATGGTATATGAGAAGTTTCAGGACGGGGAACTGTTCGGGACGGATTATATTACAATCTGTGAAGCAATCGAGAAACGCAGCGAAGAAATAGAGAGAAAAGAGACGGAACTGGACAAATTCAAAGAGGCTAAATTATGATATTGACAATATATATGAGTATGTTCCTTGTTCTGGCCTGTGTCGACATGGGCCTAAAACAGTACATAGAAGATACATTTGAAGAAAATGAAGAAAGAGAAACGAAACTTCCGGGTCTTGTGTTCCGTAAGAATTATAATAAAGGTTTTGCGTTTAATGTATTGGAGAATGCTCCGGGCATTATCCGGAAAAGTTCTGTTTTTTCGGCGGCTGGAATCCTGCTGTATGACTGCTGGATATTTTCCAGAAAAAAACGGCCGGCTGGAAAGCTTGGCATGACGCTTGTCAGTGCCGGAGCTGTCAGCAATCTTTATGACCGTCTGTTTCGCAGGAAGGTAATCGATTACATTGGATTTCGGAATAAAAGAGAGTATTTTTCGAAGCTGACAGCAAATCTTGCAGATGTATATCTCACCGCGGGCGCGGTACTGTGTGGTTTGTCAGAAATGGCATATAAAAGAAAAACTGCAAAAAGAAAATAGAGATGAATCGGGGCAGAGGCGTATGAAACCTCTGCCTGTTTTTTCGTTTACAGCACATTTATGAAGGTTTATCAGACAATATTCTATATACAGTGTGCCGGGGATTTTTTATAATGATAGAAAGAGAAGTATTTGGAATTTATACAGCAGAAGGAGAGGAATGGGATGATAGCAGAAAGACCGCCGATGGGATGGAATTCATGGAACACGTTTGGAAATGAGATTGACGAGAAACTGATTTTTGAAACTGCGGATATCTTGGTTGAGAGAGGATATAAAGAAGCAGGATATGAGTATTTGATTATCGATGACTGTTGGTCGTTAAAGGAGAGGGACGAGAAGGGAAATCTGGTTCCGGATCCGGATAAATTTCCGCACGGCATGAAAGCCGTGGCGGATTACGTGCATGGAAAAGGGCTGAAATTCGGCATGTATTCCTGCGCAGGCGTGTTGACCTGTGCAGGATACCCGTCCAGTTATGACCATGAATTTCAGGATGCAAAGCAGTTTGCCGAATGGGGAGTGGATTATCTGAAGTATGATTATTGTAATTTCCCGGAAAATGCAGACTGCATGAATCGATATCATATGATGAGCATGGCGTTGAAGGCGAGCGGAAGGGAGATCCTATTTGCGGCATGCAACTGGGGGCAGAAAGAGAGCTGGAACTGGATGCGTTCCATCGGTGCGCATACATACCGCTCTACAGGGGATATTTTTGATAACTTCCAGTCTTTTATTGGTATCTTCCAATCGCAGCTGGAGCATTTCTGCCAGTCAGGGCCGTATTGCTTTAACGATATCGATATGCTGACGGTAGGAATGTACAATCAGGGCAATGCGGCCATCGGAAAGCCGTGTACGGATGGAGAGTACCGAATGCAGTTTTCTATGTGGTGCCTTGCCGGAGCACCTCTTATTATGGGTGCGGATATCCGCAGTATCAATCCGGAGATGGAGTCGTTGTTAAAGAATGAAATGCTGATATCTATCAATCAGGACAGGGAGTGCCGTCCTCCTTACCTGATGGGAAGGAGGAGTGTTGCCGTACCTCAGGAGGAGACGGACATTGCTGTGGAACCGCTTCGGATCGTGAAGGACAAACTATATACTTTTATCAAACATCTTTCTGATAATGCGTTTGCAATCGCTTATTACAATTTATTTGAGGAAGAGAGAAAGGTGAACTGCATTTTCGCCGATGCGGGGATTCCTTATGGATCAGGCTACGGTTTTTCCATGCAGGATGTATTTACCGGGGAGGAGTTGGGAGTGAAGAGGGATTATTATGTTGTGGACGTACCAGGGCATGACTGCCGGGTATATAAATGCAGGCTGGTGTATTGCGGGTAAAGAGTCCGACGGATAGGATTTAAAGAAAGGCAGGCAGGAAATGGAAAATATTCGGAGAGAAGAAGAGAAAAAAGAAGGCAGGCAGGAATATTGCCGCCGGTGCGGGAAAGGAGTGTCCTCCGATGAGATTGCCATGACAAGGAAACTAATTAACCGGGGTACAAAGACTTCTTATTGCATCGACTGCCTGGCGGATATGTTTGAAGTGAAGCGGGAAGAAATAGAGCAAAAAATTGTATATTATAAACGCATGGGCTGTACATTGTTTTAGCCTTTGGTCTGCTTTCGGCAAATAGTTACTGGATGAGCTGAAAGCAGATTTTTCTATATCCACAGCACATTACGACATTTTTAAAATA
>CAJTUQ010000087.1 GCA_910579335.1 uncultured Dorea sp.
CCTGCAATATTATTCTTTTCCCGCCCCACCAAATCTATATCCACCTTAAGCTTTTCCATCAGGCTGTCATAGGATTGTATCGTAGTGGAAAGCTGCCGGAGCACTTGAGATGCGTCGTCCGTAAGCTCAAGCATCGCCTCCAAAGGTTTCCTATAAAAGTCCTCCTGAAAATCCTCCAGCCGCACGATTTGGTTCAACACATGTATAAGATGTTCCTTTGTCTCCTGCCGTTTCGCTATGCTTTGATTGTAATCCCTTACAAGAATGCCTTTAAAATCACGCAGCTTCCGGTTATCCATTCCGGCGAAATCCTGCTCCCATTCTACCTCTTCATATACAGGGAAACTACTGTACTCCGAAAGGGCCGTCAGATTCTCATCGTAGCCTTTCAGCCGTCCTTTCAGCGTTTCTTCCTGCCCGTAAAGCTCCTTTTTCTCATAAAGCAGCTGATTCCTTCTTGCCGGAAAATCCTGATTCAAAATCTTATCCTCCGGCAGCGGTTCCTTGCGGCCGCATTCCTCCCTCATCTGCTTCATCCGGTCATCTCTTCTTTGCAGGATTAAAGCGATTTTTTTGTCGTCCTCATTCCAAAGTCTCTGCTTTTCCTCAATCTTTTTCTTTCTGTCCTCCAGCAAGCTTTCTTGATGCAGTTCTTCCCTGCGGCTGTAAATAATACCCATCCATTCATCTGCGGCAATTTTATACCTTTCTTTCATGCGTCCAAGCTCGTCCTTCACATTCCGGCATCTTTTAACCGCCCGTTGTTCCTGCTTCTCCAGCTCCTGCAGCTCTTGGGACATATTCGTTGTAATGGCCGCATATCTGGCCTCCATCTCCCTGACATTTGCATCATCTTTTTCATTTTGGGTACTCCCCAGATGAAACATATCCTCCGGCTGTTCTCTGTAATGCTCATATTTACTGATATTCCTTTGAAGCTCTTCCTGTTTTCTTGCTAGGCTCTCCTTCTCAGCTTCCTTTGTTTTCTGTTCCTCTAAAAGCTTCTGCTCCTGATTTCTGGAAAGCTTCTGGCGTTCCTCAAGCTTTTCTTTCTCACGGCGGCATTTCTCAAGCTCCCTTTTGCTTTTCATATAGCTTTCGTAATCCCTGCACAGCCATATAAAATCCTCAAGCCGTCTTTTTTGGCGTTCCGTCTCCTTTTCCGCACTCCGTATCTCCTGCTCCCGCCTTTCGATTCCCTCGTTAAGCTTTCCAATCTCCGCAGATATCTCCTGGAGTCCTTTTTCCAAATCACCTATCTTTCTCTCCAGCTCTTTTATTGATTTTTCATTCTGCTCCCAGGACGCCTTGCCCACCTTCTGGTTACGCAGACGCTCCTGACGTTCAAAATACTCTTTATACTCCAGGCGGCGTATCCTGACCGCCTCCCTCTTTTTCTCAATCTGGCGTTCCTTCTCCTGTATAAAAAGCCCAAGCTTTTCTTCATTCAAAAGGCTTTCGTTAAAGAACACATAAAAACTTACTCCTGGAAACACCTGCACTCCGCTTCCGTCAGAATCCTTTTTTACTTCGAGGCTCTCCCGCAGTACAATCGGAACCGGTGAAGAGGTGTAAAGCTCCTTCACGCTGCGGGATAATCTGGAAAGCTCCTGCTCAGACAAAATCAAGGCATACGGAAGAAACGGATTGCTGCGCACCAGCTCCCGGTTTCTTTTTTCAGTATACCCATTCTTTCTAAGCCACTCCATACCATATACTACATGGATTCCAAGATTCTCAAATCCTGTCTTAAGCTCCTCCGTAAGCTCCAAAAATCTTCCCTCGGACAACTGCTGATACTCCTTTAAAAGAATATCCTCCTCTTTCTCAAGATTTCTTCTAATGCCGTCAATCTCCGAAAGCTTCCTCTCCGATATGCGCAGAATCTCATCTCTCTCAAAAATCAATTTTTCGTCCAGATTCAGATAACGCATAATTATCCGCCTGTCGCCCAGCTCCTCTTCAAATTCTGCCTTTATCTTCCGGCACTCTGTCAGCGCGTCGCTTTTTCGGATTCTATCTGCGCGCATGTCATCCATCGCCCGTTTTGCACTTTTCTTTTGTTCTCTGTCGTGCTCCTGCTGCTTTCTCATACGGAGGCGGTTTCTCGTCCCTTCCTCCAATTCCTTCTCATATGCCGATTTCTTAATATCCAGCAGTCCCGGTTCATACTCTCCTAAAATATTACGGGACAATTCCTCTTTGTAGCGCTGGTTATACTCCTCCTCCCGCTCGTCATAAAAGCCCGTCCTGCTCTTAAGCGTTCCCTCCCTCGCAGCATTCTCATACAGCTCTTGGGACAAATCCGTTAGCTTTACTCTCTCCCGGATGATTTCTTCTAAAAGCCTGCGGCTATCCTCTTCATTCTGCCGGCTCTTGTCCTGGTTTTCCTCATACAAAGTCTCGTACAGACATCTCAATGTATATCCGAGAGCCTTTCTTTCCGGCTCTGAAGCCTCCTCGTTTTTTCTTACAATTTGGAGTCTCTGGCGGATGTATTCCAGTTCCCCCGTCTCCTCTTTAAGTGTACTCTCATGTTTTGCGCACAACAGCAGATGGAGGGCTCTGGAAATCTTATCCGCTTCACGCACAAGTCCTTCCCTTTCGCTCTCAAGCATATCTCTGCTGCTTATATAAAAACGGCACTCTTTATCTAGTCTGTGTATTTCGCTTGACAGCCTTTCATACTCTACCTGGGCCAGCTGTCTTTGGACTTCCTCCGCCTTCCTCTCTATATCTGCAAGCTCATCCTGAGTAATTCCATAAAGCCTGTTAAGCTGCGCAATAAAACATGCCATAAGGTTTTCCTGCGCCTTCTTCTCCTCCTCTGCTCCCTGGTATAACTCAGCCTGCTCCTGTACTCTTACAGTTTCCTGCTTAAATCTTTGAATCGTATCAAAACGCTTAATGCTGGACTTATTCTTCTTGTACTGTCCCACGTATTTTTCCAGCGTATCCTGAAATTCCTTCATACGGTTTTTTTCTTTGTTAAGCTTGCTTTCCACCGCATCAAGAAACCATTTTTCCACAAGTCCCCTCTCATCTCTGCAGTCAGAAAACAACTCAGATAAGCCGGACTCCTTCAGATTTACCTTCTTTATAATCGTCTCCCACTCTTTATAGTGAATCTGGTACTCTGCAAGCTTGTTAAAGTACTGCCTGGATTGTGCCGCATTGGACATGTCATAGCAGAAAAATTTTATCGAACGCTCTTTTCTATACCCCTCAAACATACGCCTGCAGTCTGCGAAATTTTTAAGCAGCATTTCTTTTTTATCTTTCTTCACTACCGGAAGTTGATGGATGTCCTGTTCACATGAATCATTATATTCACAGATAAAGTTCACCATCTCCAGATTTTCATTGCTTTCTTCTGATAAATCCTGGTTTCTTCTCACCATCATGCCGGTAAGCACATATCCTGCCTTTCCGTCAAGCACCCACTCGACCAGAATAAACGAAGGCTTATTTGTCGTAAAGTAGCTTTCAAACGGCCTGTCCTTTGCATCCCGGTACCGCTTATGGACGAAAGGCGCCGTCATCATCTGCACCAATACGGATTTCCCGCCGCCGTTTCTAAGTGACAGCAGCGTACTTTCTCCATTCATATGAAAAGTTTCGTCGCTAATACGTATCGCATTATTATTATAACCGATATTAATCAGCCTGACCGACTGTATCTTACTCATTTTCCGCCACCCCCAGTACACGCAGCACCCTCTGGTAATTATTCTGGTTCAATAAATTCCAATCCATAAAACTATCCAGCTTTTTTGTTGTCTTAATCATCTCATCCTGCTCTACGTATTCTATTAATCCCTGCTTCTGCAAAAATAAAAGAATGTGGTGGAGGAAACCTTCCTTCGTCGTCTTCGCACGGGAGCCCTTCTCATCTGACTTCAAAGCCTCATATGCCCCGAACATATTTGTAAATGCAATTCCGGCCCTCTCCTCTTCTTCCTCTCCAAGATTTTGCGCCCCTTCTTTTAAATGCCCGGACACAAGATTTTGAAGCTCTCCAACCCTTATATATTCTCTCGCCTTACTGCTGCTTCCCTGCCCGTCAAAAAACTCCACAAGGAGCGTTAATATCACAAACTGGGAAAGATAGTAATCCTTATCCGTGGCTCCGGACCTGCAAAGCACCGCTTTCAGCTGTGCTTTTGAAAATCCCAGGAAATTATTCTCTTCCTTCGGAACCAAATAGATGACATTTCCATATCTTTCTATTGTACTTCCTGCAGTTTCACCCTGCAATTTCACTAAATTCTGAACCGCTTCCTCCTCTGTGTATGCTTTATAAAGAAGCAGTTCTTCCTCTTCCCGGAGCTCATGATTTTCTAAGAGATAATAAAAAATCTCCTGACTCGCCCTTATATCTTCCAATTCGTAAGCCATAAGCCTTTATTCCTTTCGTTTCACCCGTATCAACACATTGGAACACCGGATGCTTTTTCTTATGCCGTCTTCATTTAAGACTCCGTCAAACGCCACTGTGTTTCCATCCTCTATGCGCACAACCTCTATCCCCTTTATATCACTGTTTTCCGGATATTCCTCCACAAGATGCAAAAGCATCTCGTTCAGCTGAAATTCTCCAGGCCTGTCCTGGATATACTCGCTCCTTTCTTTTTTCAAGGCTTCCATATCTATTTCCCGGTTTTTAATGAGCTCAACCATAATTTCCTTGAAAATCTCCGTATTAGGAATAAATTGTTCTTTTTCTTCATTTGATTTTTCTATATGCGCGCCAATCTCCTTAAGAGTAATCTCCCCTCTTCCCTTTGTCTCCCTAAGCAGAAATCCCAGACTCGTCTCATAGCGCTTTAGCTTTTTCTTCCTGCGCCTCTCCTGCTCAAGCTGCCATTCCTCCTCGTCAAAATCCAAGGCCTCTCCCATATCCTCTTCCTGCTTTTTTTTCACAGGACGCTGCAGCTGAAAGGCCTTATTCAAATTATAGGTTTTATCCAAATCCCGGCCAAATAGCGGTCTCAAAAAAAAGTCCAAATTCTCCAGCGATTGGGGATTTTCCATCAGCTTGTCAAAAAGCTCTGCCCTCAGGGAGAAACGCTTGATAAAGGACATCTGTATTAATTCTTCCAACTCCTTTGTATACAACGCCTTCAAATCAAAATGACTCCCCAGTATCTTCTGATGCTCATCAATCGTGCGGTTTAAATAAGTTTCAATCTCCCGGAGGTAATTAAGCTTCTCCTCATCCTTTGCGCTCAGCCGCTTTACATCAATATTCTCCTGCTCCAATTCCCTGACCCTGCTCTTTACCCGGTCACTGTAATTTTGGAACTTCTGCTTTGTCTCATCAATCGTTTCCAGATTCTCCTTCAGGATGTCTTTATAATCCCTGACAGAGTAATTCAGTGCATTGCGCCTGATTTTCCCCATCGCCTCCTGAATCTTCTGAAGCTGTATGCGCAGCAGATTGAACACGTTTTTAATCTCTTCAGCCGCTTTGTCGTAACTCTGCTTCTCCAAATGCATCTGGAAAATCATCTCATGGATAGTAAGCTTCATGTTACTTTCAATCTCAAGGGTCGCAAGCATCAGGTTATATCCATCATCCGTCAGATAATAGGACGTTCTTTTAAATTCCCTGTCAATGTATATGATTTTATTTGCCACATAGCTGACATGCATGCTCTGGTAGCTGTTCTGCCCGAAATCAAACCCATCGAAGTACATAACCTTCCCTTCATTGGACAGCACTACATTCACAATAAAATCTCCCAGCTTTCTGCAGTCGTCATAAGTCATCTCCTTGCGGAAATACTGCATATTTAACGTATCAATATAAGACCCGATATCATCCATCACACAGCTTTCTTCTTTCAATGACTGCTCCATAATGTACAGCATCACCGCAAATATCATATTAAGCTGCTCGTCCAGCTTCTGGAAGCCATACTGCTTCCATATCGTTTTCTGGGCGCTGTTCTGGATAATCAAGGCGTACAGCCCCACATTTTTCATTCTTCTGGGAAAGTGTTTTAAAAATTCAAACTGCATCTTTTCTCCCTTATCCGTCAAACTTCATCACAAAAATCCGAGATATTTAAAATCTCCTGCGGAATATATTTCCCGCTCTCTATGACTGCCTTCATTTTATCTGTAAGCTCCTTTGGAAAATATGCAAAAAATTCGCCGCAAAGATTTCTGTTCTGCCGCTCTTTCATGTTCGGAAGCCTTTCTGTTCCAATCTTCCCCGCCTTTTTCAGCATCCTGTCATATGCACCGGCAAACGGGGTAATCTTCCATTCCTGCCCGAACAGGGAGGAGAGATGTTCATATATCCCAATCCCTTCATAGTCTAAGTCTCCAAAATAGTAAATCCGATTGCTTTTATCCGTTATATCGGGCTCCACACAGATGGAGAAATCTTCAAACCTTTTTAAAATCCCTTTTCCGGCGCCATAAATCAACGTTCCCACCGAAATACCGAAAATTTTTTCATTTCCGTCAAGCAAATATCTGCGCATACTGTAAAAGGTATCTTTATTTTCCAGAATCACCATATTCTGGGGCGTTTCTCTTGTGCGGCTGTAATAAGCCAAAGGCTCGCTCGTCCCGTAAATATTAAGGGAGGCTCTCTCAATCCCGCAGTGCTTTAACACACTTTTTCCCTCCCCCTGGCTCAAGAACTTCTCGCGTCCCCATATCTCAAAGCTGCGCTCATTCACAGACACCTTATATACAAGACTGCCGCTCTTATACTTTAGATAATCGCTCAACAGTATCACCCATTCTCTCTCCTTCTCATAACTCTTTGGATGAGCAAGGTAATAATCTAAAGATATGCGGGGATGGAGGCCGTATTTTAACTCCTCTACATAACCGCCGTAATCCTTCTTCGGCTCAATCAGCCAGTACTCCCTGTACAGCGCCGGCTTCTTCCCATTGATCCCCGATGCCTTCAGGGGCTTGATTTTCCCCTGCCCTATCAGCTCCATAACATATCTGTACTGCTGCCCGTATGAGTGATCTTCCCTGCGCAAAAGCAGCTGTTCCAAAGATATCCGTCTCACAAAACTCTCCTTTAAAGCTCCGAATAAAAATCTTCTTCCAACATATTAATTGTAACACTTTATGATGCTTTTCTCTACAATTAAATCTGATTCCAGCCGGAAACACCAGCGAATCCTTTAGCGACGCATAGATTTCTTTAATTCTGCCAAAAATATTTTAAAAGCAAAAAGCGAGGTAGCATTTATGAAACAAAAAGAATACAAAAAACAGCAGAAAAAATCAAACCAGGAAATTATCGATTCCTATGATTATCTATCCAATGCGGCTTCCATGCAGGACTGCACGGGGCTGATTCCATCCGAGCCGGCATCTGCATCGGAGCTGGAAGCTTATGAAGATTTATACCACTTTCTCCCTCCCAACGGGGATGTGTCAAACATCGACTCTGATGAATAAGTATTCTCAATAAAAACCCGTAAGAATCCAATCGTGGATGTACCAAACAGATTCTTACGGGTATCTCTTTTTTTCATTTCTGCGGTTCTTTTCCCTTCCCCTGCATCTGGACACAGGCATGAGAAATTCCTGCTGTACCGGACATTTAATGCCCGTCAACCGATTCTGCATCTATATCCAGCCACCAGCAGAGCACATCCTTTATCTTTTCATCCCAATATTTCCATTGATGGTCTCCCGCCGATTCGCTGCAGCTCAAATCATATCCCAGCTTTCTTACGTATTCCCACACCTTTACATTCCCCTCATACAGAAAATCCTCTCTCCCGCACCAGGCAAACAATCTGGGACGTTTACCTTTCGCATCCGCAAGCCGGCCCGCCAGGGCAAAAAGATCGTCGTCCGAACCCTCAAGCCTCTTGGCGCTGCCAAAAATCCCCCGGAACAGCTGCTGCATATTTTCTTCCCTGCTCTCATTGCGTTTATAATCATCCACAATATCCAGCGCACCGGACAGAGATGCCGCCGCACCAAAGGTATCACCGGCCCGCAGACCTAGTTTCCATGCGCCGTAACCGCCCATAGACAGCCCGGCCGCCAGCGTGTCCTCTCTCTTATCTGACATTTTCGGGAAAAATTCCCGGCAGATACGGGGCAGCTCCTGCGAAACAAACGTCCAGTATCTCATTCCGTATGTTGTATCCGTATAAAATCCCAAATGTGCCGCAGGCATCACCACCGCAATGCCAAGCCTGTTCACATACCGCTCAATGGATGTCCTGCGCTGCCAGATTGTGTGGTCGTCACTCATGCCATGAAGCAGGTACATCGTCTTATACCGCACGCCTCCCGAAACTCCTTCCATGCCAATCTGCCCTTTCGTCCGCTGAGGTATAATTACGTCCATATTCATACTCATCCCCAATACATCTGAAAAAAAATCCACATGCATCAATGCCATTCTCTTGTCCTCCCTTTTCATATCTCTTTGATTCCGCTTGTCGATACCGCCGCTTATGATTTTTTTCTTTCTCCTGCAATTTTTAAGTTTATGATAGCATACGGATATTTCCGCCACAACAAAAAAACTAATTCCGGCTTAACCAGTTCTTATTGCTCTACTTGAAAAACATCGGGCAGCATGCTAAAATTATTCATGCATAAAAGGATTTACCTCATACTGTTAAAGAAATTTGAGAGTTGTCCAGTCCAAAATATACTTCTTTTATTGCAGGAGGAATTTTATGAAATTTGATATAAAATCTAATTCAATCAAGTATTGTTCATTTTTAGCTTTATCAGATGTCCATACGATGCACAAACAACGTGCAATAAGCACTTTATTCGACACTATATGCCATAAAATAAAGTGCTTATTATCCCAAAAATCTCTCCTATTCTAACCCGGTATACTATCCCTCACACACAGCGCCCCATACCCCACCTGCGGATTGGGATACACATCGAACCCCGGCAGCGGCCTTGCCCCGCGTCTCAGATACGCTTTCACCTTCTCCCCATACAAATAAGGGTCATTCTCCTTCACAATCCCCTTTGGTGTCAAGTGTCTGCACAAAAGTTTTTTCACTTTTTTCTTCCCGAATACTGCTCTTTCATAGAAAAAAGCTATTTTTCCTACTGCATGTGTCATAGAATTGTCAAGTTACGCTTTTATCTGGTGTTACAGAAATGCAAGTTGACATCTACTTTCTTTTTAAATATCGTGTATCTCAATAACTATTCTCCTTATAACCCAATAATTTCTACACTACCATCCATTTTCATTAACCAGAGGAATTCCTGCCTAGTCTCCTCTCGCTTCACTTTATAACTACTATATTCGTCCCCCAATTCTACAATAATTTTACAAACCAATGTCCATAAATTTTCTTGCAAAACAGATAACATATAACCTTTATCTACAAAAACCAAATAGCCATATGTTCCCGTTTTATTATATCCGCTTTCCATTTCTGGTTCATACCATTTGCATGACAAAAATTTATCTGCTCTGTTTACTCTTGGCCTTAATTCTTTTAAATCTGGCTTTCTTAAATCTTTGAATACGTTTTTTGATAAATCAATAATATAATTTTTTAATTCTGTATGTCCTTTAGATAAAGGATCTTTTATATCAGATGCTTTATTCGAAAAAAGTACTCTCTCTTCACATGTTGAATAAACCCAAAACTTCTGGTTATTTTCCCGATCCTCATCCCCTCTATACTGAAAATCATAAATAGCATAAGAATCCTTCTTCGATTCCACAATAAAATCCTCCAGATTCTCATTCTTTATTACACCACTGGTTATAGAAATATATTTTCGACATTGATTATCTACATTACTACACTCCAAATTTAATATAATACCTTGAGATTCTTTCATCAAAACAGATACAAAATTTTCAGGGATTTTATAACTTCCTTTTTCTTTTTCCATCGGCAAAAATTCAGGCAGCCAGAATAATCTGTGTAAAGGCGGATAACTACGCATTTCATAAACCCAAACATCATTCAAGCCTGGAATAAAACGGTCAAGCCACAAACCATAACTGATATCCTCGTCTTATACAACCGACCTGGAACGTCGCAGATAATCCGCTGCATAGAACATAGAATGCCACTCTGCATATTTTCTTAATGTTTCGTATGAGGGTATTGCGCCATGATCATTAGATGCCCTCCCATAGTTTTGTTGTCGATAATATTTCTTTTGCCATGAACTCGCCATAGAATCTGTGATCTTCAATTCGTTCATAATATAAAAATCACACAACTCCGCCACTTCTCCCTGGGTACACCCAAAAATCTCCGCCACATCATCATACCAATATCTAATTGTATCCATTGTATCTATATTAAAATGAAGATTTCTGTTGCTGTCACGTTCCCGTTCAAATCTATGTATTCCTTTTGCCCTTTCATAAATACATTTTTCGCAATTATCTAGCGACAACAAGTTCATTATTCCACCACAATTAGAATTTAATTTCTTACATATCTTTACAGCCAGATGACGTTTTAATGCATGTTGAACATTGCTTTCTAAAGCAATATTCTCATAGAATCGGTAATATATCGCCAAAATATCTGGGAAATGATTCGCTATATAAAGTGACGCTTCTAAAAAGCTAATCTGAGCAGACTCATATAAAAAGAAATTATCTTTATCAAGATATAGAACAGGAAGACTATTCTTCTCATTATAAAGCTCATAAAAATACGACAAAACAGTACTATCAAACTCAACGTATCTCCAAAGTACATGCTGTGCTCTAAATCGATTTTTCTTATCTGGATGTCCAAACATTCTCCATAAAAACATCGCAATATAATAATCCATCTCCGTATT
>CAJTUQ010000088.1:0-241 GCA_910579335.1 uncultured Dorea sp.
GTTATTCCGAGGCTTCGGAGCCTGTGGTTGAACTCCTTTTCGTATATATGATTAATCTGTTTGAACAAAAAACCAATCGTCCTGCGCTCCCGCATAGATTTCATTCCTTTCTTCCAATGCCGCAAATAATGAATTTATGATAGCACGCATCGCCCGACAGGTCAATTATAAGGTTGCTCCCCTCATCTTCCCTATGTTATGATGAAACAAACGCAAAAATTTAAATATATGTGCAGACTTA
>CAJTUQ010000088.1:288-10786 GCA_910579335.1 uncultured Dorea sp.
CAATCTGCCCTTATGACTGTCCTGCTTCCTGCGGCTTTACGGTTGAGACGGACGGCCGGAAAATCCTGAAAACAGGCGGCGATGCAAAGCATCCCGTCTCACAAGGTTTTCTATGCGGAAAGATGCGCCGCTATCCGGATGAAATCAATGCTAAAGACCGTATCCTCACTCCTTTAAAGCGCTCCGGCAAAAAAGGAAGCGGCTCTTTTATCCCCGTCTCTTGGGAGGAAGCATTAGAAGAAATCACCTCCCGCTGGAAAAAGATTATCGCTGCAGACGGCCCTTCCTCCATCGCCTACTGCTATTATTCCGGGGTGATGAGCGTCATACAGCGCCACTGCGTGCAGGCTCTTTTCGCCCGCATGGGCGCCTGCGGCCTTATAAAGACACTGTGCGCCTCCGCCAAGGAAGACGGGTACGTTTCCGTCGTGGGAAATACCGGGTGTCTGGATCCAAGAGAACTGAAAAAGAGCGACTTATACCTTGTATGGGGAAGCAATGCGGCCGCCACCAGATTTCCGACTCTGAGAGATTTGACGCAGGCTAGAAAAGACGGAAAAAAAGTCATTCTCATAGAAGTATATGCCGAGCCTATGGCTCCTTACTGCGACGAAATCATCCTGCTGCGTCCGGGAAGCGACGGCGCCCTTGCTCTCGCCATGATGCACGTGTTAGAAAAAAACTCTCTGGCCGACGAAGCATTTCTGACGGAATACGGCCTGGGCTATAAGGAGTTTAAAGAAACCCTCTCCGGTTTCACACCGCAATGGGCGTCGGAAATTACCGGAATCCCGGCTGATACCATCACTTCCCTCGCTCTCCGGTATGGACATGCCTCCTCTCCCTCAATCTTGCTTGGAAGCGGATGTTCGCGCTATGGAAACGGCTCCATGACGGTACGGCTGATTACTATACTTTCTCTTTTCACGGGCGCATGGAAGATGCCGGGCGGCGGTCTGTGCGGCTGCACTCCGTCCGGCGGCTCCTATTTTGACAAGTCCATCGTCTCACACCTGGGTTTTCATAATAGCAGTCCGAAAAGAACCATCAATATCAACCAGCTCTCCCTCGCCCTCACAGGAGAAGACGGGCAGCCCCCGGTAAAGAGTCTCTATGTGGCAGGGAGCAACCCGGCCAACTCTGTAAGTAATCAAAAAGGAATATTAGACGGATTAAGAAGAGAAGATTTGTTTACCGTCGTCCATGAACGTTTTATGACAGATACCGCACGGTATGCGGACATCTTCCTCCCCGCCGCTTTCTCCGTGGAGCAGTCCGACTGCTATGAAGCCTACGGATACTGCACGATGGCTGCGGCAAGGAAAATTATCGAGCCGGCAGGCGAGGCAAAAAGCAATTGGAATACTATCACTCTTCTTGCAAGAGCGATGGGGTACGACGACGCTTATTTTCAGCGCACAGAAGAAGAGATGTACGAGACATTAATCCAAACGCCCACTCCGCTCTCTTCTTGTCTCACCAAGAAGGAACGCAGGGAGCTTTTGGCAGGCGGCACGATATCCATGCCTTTTTCAAAGCACACGGATTTTCAGACACCGGACAAAAAATTTTATATCGTAAACCCAAAACTCCCTCAGCCGATGCCGCACTATACAAAGTGCTACGGCGGAAGCGAAGACCTGCACCTGATATCTGTTCCAAGCCGCCACACGTTAAACTCCATCTTCCAGACCGATGAAAAGCAGTCTGCAAAACGCGGGGCAATGTCTCTCGCCATAAATACGGAAGACGCCAAAGCGCGCGGCATCAAAAGCGGCGACATAGTGCTGTGCAGTAATGACCTTGCAGAGGTAGCATTTACTGCAAAAGTAACGGACTTCATTGCCCAAGGAGCGGTGGCGACAGTCGGAGTATACAGCCTTTCAGCGAGCGGAGGGCTTACGTGCAACGCCCTGCACCATCCCCGCCTGTCCGACGGCGGAGCGGCAACTACTATGAATGATAACAAAGTAAATGTATCACTTAAAAAATAACCCTATTCCTTTCTGCGCATTGCCCCAAGTTCTCTCACAGCAAACCCGGCGGCAACCGCAGCCGCGGCTCCATCCGCAATAGGACCTGCATACATGACGCCGTCAATTCCCATAAAAACCGGAAATATAAGTATGAGCGGAAGCAGGAAGATTACCTGTCTTGTCAAAGAGACCACGATTCCTAATCCGGCCTTACCGATAGACGTGAAAAAACCTGAACACATCGGCTGTATCCCGTTTATAAACGTCATAAGCATAAATATTTTAAAGTACCGCTCTGCGAAGTGGAAATACTCTTCGCTGCCTGTCCCGAATATACTTACAATCTGTCTTGGAAACATCTGAAAACACAGAAAAAATGATATGCCCACCGCCAAAGATACCTGAAGCGCCTTTTGAAACGCCTCTCTCACCCGGCCGTAATTCTCTGCCCCGTAGTTAAACCCCCACAATGGCTGGCACCCTTGGGATGTTCCGATGCAGATGGACATGAACACCATATTTACCTTTGAGATAACGCCTACGCAGGCAAGCGGGATATCCGAGCCGTACATCGATGACGCCCCGTAATGTCTCAACGTGTTATTCATCGTAATCTGAACCGCCGCCATTGCAATCTGATTTACACAGGCCGCCATCCCAAGAGAAATGATTGCCCTGAGATACTCTGGCTGCGGTTTCAGCATCCAAGGCTTCAGATTCAGATGGCGGAATCTGGAAAAATATACAATCACAAGAATGCCGGAGACTATCTGTCCAATCACCGTTGCCCACGCCGCACCTTCAATCCCCCAGTGAAACACGAAGATAAATACAGGGTCTAAAACCGTGTTAATCACTGCGCCTGTCAGCATACAGGCCATCGAATATGTAGGGCTTCTGTCCGCACGTATCAAATGATTCCCACCCGTGGTAAGAATTAAAAACGGAATCCCATACGCCGTTATGCCCAGATAATCCTGCGCATATGGGAGGACATCCGGCGTCACTCCGAAAATATCCAGAAGCGGGTTCAAAAATATAAGCACCGCCGCCGCTATACACCCTCCGCAGACAGCAAGCATAGAAAGCCCCGTACCTACTATCCTTTCCGCTTTCTCCTGACGTCCCGCTCCAGACTCCAAATTAAAATTAGAAGCACTGCCGATTCCAAGCAAAAGCGCTGTCGCCGTGCAGATAATCGATACAGGAAATGCAATATTCGTCGCTGCATTTCCAAGCATCCCCACTCCCCGCCCGATAAAAATCTGGTCAACAATATTGTAGAGCGAGCTCACAAGCATACTGATAATCGCCGGAACCGCAAATTTGGCAATAAGCCTGCCTACGTTTTCGTATGCAAGCGGATTCTTCAAAACCTCCGGGTTTTCATTTCCTTTTCTTTCTCTTCTGACATCTTCCACTGCTTAATCCCATCCCATTCTTAAAATCAAAATGCCTCCAGCCGCCGTCCTTGCCGCCCATGACTGCAAACGGTTATTTTATACATAATAAAAATACTTAGATAAACACCTCCGCATTCATCTAAGCATCTTCATCTCCGAGAGCGACAGACGGGGTTCGAACCCGCGACCCCGACCTTGGCAAGGTCGTACTCTACCAACTGAGCCACTGTCGCATTTCTAGCTGTTTGTTCCTCAGAACAATAATTACTATACTACACAGTTACTCACTTGTCAACAGTTTTTTTTAATTTTTCCGATTTTTTCCAAACCGGATTTTCTTTACCGCTCCTCGGAAGTATATTCTTTTACAATCGGCGGAATCTGAGCCATCATATTATCAATATCTTCAAACATGGCGCTTTTCGTCGTTCCCAGCCCTTTCGCCCGCTCAATGTGATGTGTTACCTCCTGGTACCGATCCTTTATCTGGTCAAAAAATCCGCACAGATGCTCCAGAGCCGTCTTTGAATTGTCAATGACGCCGGAAATCTCAGAATGCACTGTTGTCGCACCCTCCGCCGACTGTGTAATCTCATCAAACATATCATAGGTCTCATTCACTTTGCCGATGCTCTCCTCCAATGCCTTTTGGGAAGTTACGATGCTGTTGTTAAGCTGGTCGGCTCCGTTTTCCACTTCGTTAATCCCGGAATCCACTTCCCCGGTCAGATTTTTAATTTCGTCTGCAAGCTTTTTTACCTCTACCGCAACCACCGCAAAGCCTTTTCCCTGCTCTCCTGCGCGCGCCGCCTCTACAGACGCGTTCAGGGCTAATATGTTCGTCTGCTCGGCAATATTGATAATCCTGCTCGTACAACGCTTGATTTTCTCTACCGCCTTCTGCAGATCCTCGAAAGTGCTTCCCATCTCGCTAAAATGTGTCTCGACTTGCCGCGAACTGTTTTTAAGCTCCTCGACTTCGTCCTGTGCATGCTCCACAGACTTGGCAATCGTCTCCTTCACTGTCACAAATTGACTGGAAACATCCTCTATGCTGGCAAAATGCTCTCCGAAATCCTCAAGCTTGCTCTGGAAATTACCCGCTTCCTCCATCACGCCGCCAAAAGAGCTTCCGATATTGTTAAGCTCTCTCAAAGAATCTACCTCTTTCTGTACCAGCTCTGTATGATACTCCTTAAGGCTTCCCATTACATGCAGTACCGGGTACAGGCTTTTTTGATCTTCAGGCCTTACTGCCGTTTCCTGCTTGCTTTTATTCCAAAATGACATCTTCCTACCCCCTCTACTCAAATACAACACATGTCATAGACTGGTTTACAAACCGGTTGTTATAATGTTCTCCGTACCCGACGAATCCCGCATGGCTGCCCAGAGCACCCATCTCGTCCAAATACTCCCGCATATAATTATTCTGAGTAAAAAGAAGATACCGAAACAGGCAGTTTACGGAAAACACTGCCGAAATTCTCGGAAAATCCCTCTGTATCTCCCGAATCGTCTGCCTGACTACCTCTTTATAGTCTCCAAGTTCAAGCATGACAAGAACATCCGAATCATTCACCTGCCTGAAACATGCCAATGCATCGCCGTTCACTTCTTTTATAGATATAATGCAAGTATCATCCCCGTTAAGTTTCCCAAATGGATTTTTAAACGTCTGCGTTGTAATATCCTGCTCTGAGACTTTGAGAATGTCCTGATAAACCTGCTTTGCAGGACGGTCATTCAGTGCGCCGATGACATAGTTCGCCCGATCCGTCCGCGAAGCGATAAACTGATGATTCCCCATCTGATGGTAAATATTCTCCTTATACGCCTTCACCCTGCCGTTTAAATTTTTCACTAATCCATATGCAACTGCATCTTCATACACCTTCCCGTTGGCAGAAACCTTGCCCGCATCTCCCGTTCCGCCTACCAGCGAAACTCCTTTATGCTTTAACACGGTATTAATCGTCGTCAGCACACATGCGTCATTTCCGGAGCAGAAATCGATACAGATCGTATCGCTCTGCGTGCCGTCAACAGTTCTCATATCCTGCTCCAGCCTCTTAATATATTTTACCGGCATAACAGATACCTGCTCCAGCACATTCGCCGCAGCACGGACTCCATCCAAAAAGGCAATCACGCCCACTCCGTTTTCCACCACTCTGGTATCATAGCTCATGCCGATGCAGCCAATGCTTGGCACGCCAGGGTATAATCCTTCCAATTCTTTCACATGCGCTTCAAACTGCTCTTTATTAGAAAGCAGCATAATAAATTGCGGTCTGCTAAGTCCCTGCACTGCCTCCCGCAATTCTCCGCGCTGACTCATTCCAAAAAATTGTTTCATCCTGAGACCCCTCTCTCCTTATTATTCGAGTACTTCGAAATCTATTATATTGTATTTCCTCGCAGAACGTCAATCACAATTTATGTACATCAGCCATATAATTATTTTTCATCAATGTCTATCCCTTTCCACCAGACAGACATACAGTAAAGACGGGTATCAACTCCAACGCTAATACCCGCCTTTACACTGATTTTTCAATCATTCTTTTTACCTCTCTCATCTTCGGTTCAAGTTTCCTGATGTTCCTTCAAGCAACTTCCCAATTCTGATTTTAAAAATTTACTTCTTCGGTGGTCCGTACCTGCCTTTCATAAATTTTTCCGACTCCTGATACTTAGCGCCCTTTCTCAAGAATCCATTTTCAACACTTGTGCCGATTAAAATAACTGCCTCTTACTTACAACTCGCGTCTGTCTTGTAATCTGACCTTGTTATTTGTTAAATGTATATTATCACATCTCTCTTATTTTGTCAATATATTTTTAAATAAATTTTATATTTTTTGTTTTATTTATCTTGATTTATAAATTATCAGAATATTCTTAAATTTTACGACACTTTCTTTCCTCTGATATTTACGGCAAAAAACACCAAAAGTCCAATTCCCATCAGCGCATAAAAACTTATCCCTCTTGTAATGCACATGGATGCCATAAGATACCGGTCTGTAAATATGCTTCCGAATACACTGGCATACATCGCCTCCGTGATTCCCTGAGCTCCGGGAACCGGCAGCATATCCACCGCAATATAGACGGACGCCTGCACAAAGACAATGTCAAAAATATGGACGCCAAAAAGCCCAAGCCCCCGGTACACCACATAAGTAAGCACAAACACCAGAAACCGCTGCAGAAACGTTCCTATAAGAACAACAGCCATCATTCTCTTGTTTCCTTTTAAAAAATGTACCGTCCCCTGATACCCCGACAAAAACCTGTCCATCTTCTCCTGTCTGACGCCGGACGGCTTCCAAATCCTAAGCCGCACAAAAAGATTGTCCGCCCTGTAAAACAGCCCGCGGATAACCCCAGGCGAGAGCATCACAAGCAAAAGAACCGCTACAAGCGCCGTATTCAAAAACAAACCGAGAAAATAAAGAGCGTAATACTCCTGCAGATATCTTCTCAGAGGTGCGTTCCAAAACAGCAGGATACCGATTCCAATAAGTACAAGCACCAGTTTATAGACAAGGGCAACGCTCATAAGCACTACAGACGAAGCGGACAGGGAATTTTTATCTCTCTTCATATAATAAAGCTGCATAGGCTGGCCTCCCGTGGCGGAAGGCGTAAGACCGGAAAAGAAAAATCCGATAAAGGAATACGAAATACACCTGAAAAACCTGGTCCGTTCTCCGATTCCCTTAAGCAGATACCAGATCATGCACCCTTCCGCCGACACAAACAGTACCGCCAGCACAAAAGCCGCCGCAAGGTATTCCCCTGACATCTTTTGCACGGCGGCCACCGTCCGGGAGATGTCCTGGTTTCGAAATACAAACCAGAAAGTAAGCAGCATGACTACTGCAAAAATTACGATATGAACAAAAAATTTACGGGTTGCTTTCTCATTCATAGATTGAGACTCCTTCCAGCCAATGTTCCGAGAGGTTCCTGCCCCACTCCCTTTCTCCATCCGCCACAAGCTTTGACAGTTCTCCTTCAAACACCGTCTCCATTTCCTCATACTCATAAAAGTCCTTCGGCGTCACAAGGGAAAAATGCTTATCCGCGACAGTAATGCCGTTCTCTTTTAATACTTTTGCAAGGTAGGACGAGCAGGTATACTGCTCCCTCACGTAAAAAGGAATGCCAAGCACAAGAAACGGCAGCGCCAGCACTGCGTAGTGGATATGAAACCGTCTGTCATAATCCTCGCGCAGCTTTTCCATAATCCTTCTCTTCTGTACGCCGGTGCAGGAAAGCCTGCACACACGGTAATAGGCTCCTGGGAATGTATGTAAAATCTCATATTTATCTTCTTTTTCAAATCCGGCAAATATAGGGACGGCCGGATTCCGTCTTCCTACACTATAGCTTTCCGAAAGCCTCTCATCCGCCGAAAGAACAACATGGACATACCTCTGTTTTAGGAAATGCCGGATAAAACAGGCAAATAATCCCGGTGTATCTACCAGTGCGATGTAAATATATGTCATGCTTTTTTCTCCTACTGGAATTTATAAATTCTTTTCGCAAGCCTGTACCCGTCAATGGCCGCCTTTTTCCCCAATTTCCCCGGAAGGTTTGTAAGTCCGCAGAGTTTTGTAAACCGGAGGCGCCAGTAGAGGCCCGGACTCTTCTCTTTTATCTCCTCCCAGAGCATAGAATACCAATTTCTAGCTTCCTCGTCCCCTTTTAGCAGCAGATGGATAGAGGAAATCGCCATCATAATTGAAATATTCCTGCACATATAAGCGGCAAGCTTTGGATGTGATTTTCTTACTTCATTTAAATCTACGCACTCCGCCACAATTTTCGTCACCTTAATCTGCTGCCCGATCCGCCGGATAAGCATCTGCTCATTGACAGACTGATCTTCTCTGCCGATGTAATACTGGTAAAGTTCCAGATTCATATAATAAAGCGTTTCTACAAAGGGGAGCGGCTGATAAGCAAAAATATTGTCCACGTAGAAAGTATGCTCCGGCAGCACCAGCCCGGAGCTCCTTAACACTTCCGTGCGGTAGATGAGCGCATGCATAATCAGATATTGGGACGGCCTAAAGCTGCCTATATCATCCCATGTCACTATCCTGTCTTCCGGAAATACGTTCCCGTATCTCATGGTCTTTTTCGTACCTTCATCCAAATGATTGTATGTGTAGTTGCAGATGAGAAGATCCGGACAGACGTCCCCGTCTCCTTCCCGCTCTCTGATACACCACGTTTCAATTCTTTCCACCAGCTTCCTGTAGGCGCCCTCGTCCAGCCAGTCGTCAGAATCCAGCACTTTAAAATATCTGCCGGTGGCAAGAGCAAGTCCTGTATTTACTCCGGAGCCGTGTCCGCCGTTTTCTTTATGCACGACTCTCACCGTGTCCGGAAAACGCCTGACATAATCGTCGGCAATCTCACCTGTCCGGTCGGTGGAGCCGTCATTCACAACAATAATCTCTATATGCTCCATCCAGCCTCTCGGCAGAATCAGTGAATCAAGGCAGCGCTCCAAATACTGTTCGGAATTATAGCTTGGTATTGTAATCGTTAAGTATTTCATCTCCTCATCCCTTTCTGCATGAATTCTCCTATGTTACAAATAACTATACCGGATAATTCTTAAGAGAAGGGCTTTATAATTCGAAAGAAAAACGAAAGATTACTTTAAGAATACACTATACCATATCATCGCGGAGCGCATCAATAATATTTTCTCTTTTTATTTGTCTGACGGAATACAGCATCGTCACAAATACAATTAAAAATACGCCGAGTATGCTAACCGCAACGGCAAGCCACGGAATTACAAAGTCTATCTCTTCCGCCCCAAACTGCATGATCTGATAAATTCCCCCGGATGCAGCAAACGAAAGAGGAAGCCCCCACATAAGGCTTTGGAACCCGTAGAGAAGACACTCAAAGTTCATCATCTCCTGAAACTCCCTCTCCGCCATTCCCACTGAACGCAGCATGGCTAACTCACGCCTCCTGAGTTTAATATTTGTGGATATCGTATTAAATACATTAGCAATGGCAATGAGTGTAATCATAGCGATAAACGTATAGCAGAATACATTGGCGATAAAAATCATATTGTTGTTTTGTTCCGCCATCTTGCTGCTGTTAAAAAGCAAGTATCTCCCGTCCACGTCCGCATCGGAAATAAACTGCCTCATATCTCTTTCTGTCCGGGAAGGAGCGTTCGAACTGAATGTCAGCCCTTTGCCAGCAATATGTGTATCCGGCGTTACAAGCTGTTCCTTCATAGAATACGGAGCCGCCACGGTAAACACGTAAGGCACCTGTCTGGGGCTGTCGCCCTTACTGAGAACCGGGACAATGTCCGGCATGGTTATCTTAGCAAACCGAAGCTTCACCGCCGCCTTCTGCTCCTTTGCGGCGCCCGTTCCTTCTCCATCCCCCTTTTTTGACGGCAAGGTAAGCGTAAGCTCTTCCTCAGGATTTCGAAACATGCTTGGAAATTCATCCGCCTCTTTCATTCGGCCCGACTCCTCATAGACCACTGCGTCCGTAAGCAGTCCCACATCCTTCCCCGTACCTTCATCGTCTGAAAATCCCGCCGCCTTCGCAAGCTTTTGATAAGCATCGTCATCCAGTATCTGAAGCAGTACCGACAGTTTCGCTTCCTTCTGCCCGTCGGGAATATCCATAACCTTCTTTAGTTTCTGCGTCAATTTGTCCGTCTCCACCGTAACATGACAGTTGATATCCTCCTGATAAGAGCTTTCTGTCACTTCCGCTGCCGTCTTAAACCTTTCCCATAGTGAAAAGAGCTTTTCATCCGGCATATCCGCCGCAGAAAATGCAAGATTGTAGGTAGTAAATACAACGGCCGCCTCCGATGCCTGTTTCATTTCTATCACAAAGCTGTTGACAGAGACAAAGAGCACCACGCTTAAGGCCAGCGAAAAGACCGTACTTCTATAACGCCGTTTGTTCCGCTTGAAACTCTTGGCGGCAAGCATTCCCGGAAGTCTGAAAAAATACCAGGATAGCCGCCCTGTTCTTACATTCTCCTCCTCTGCCTTCACCTCGTTTGTCTGACGGATACATTCCATCACAGGAATCCTGACC
>CAJTUQ010000089.1:0-6429 GCA_910579335.1 uncultured Dorea sp.
GAGTCACATCCTTAAGCATAGATGCTGTCTTCGTGTAATCCAGAATCTCCACCGCCAATTCCTTATCGCTTGTAAGAAGATCAAGCACTTTATCAACTGCATCCTGATGTTCTGTCTTCGCACTCGACATCACAGTAATGTTTGGCTCAAAAATAAGCTTGGAATCGCCTGTTTGGTTCGGAAACGGGAAGATACCGAACTCAAAGTTTTCGTCAATGTCAAGGAAATTCTGAATAGACCAGGAACCAGATACCTTCATAGCAGTCTCTCCCTGAACCATTTTGGCATCGCAGTCCGTCTGTTCTGTTGAAAAGGTCTCCGGGAATGTATTGTCATAAATAAGCTTATTATACTCGTATGCGTTCTGCACATCCTCACTGTCTGAGAAAGATACGGCACCGTCGCGGAACTTGTCTCCCCACTGTGCATCCTTATTAAATACATCATTCATCATAAACTGCATCGTCACATTTCCAATTGACCATGTATCCACCATATGACTTCCGAAAGGTATGATATTTTTAGCTTTACAGTCATCAATGATTTTTTTCAGATCTTCCTGGGTCTTCGGAATCTCCCAGTTATTTTCCTTGAACATTTTTTTGTTATAGTAAACGCCCTGATACATTGCATTATATACAAGACCGTATGTTTTCCCATCAATGGTTACGTTCTCCCTTGCCGCATCTAATCCTCTGTCCAGATACTCGCCCTTAATTTCTCCAAGCACACCCTGCGGCGCATAGGTTGCCACATCTTGTGCTTTTCCAATCATAATATCAGGAAGTCCCGACTGCATGTACTGCTGCATCTTAGGCTGGAAATCGTTCCCCCAGTCTACACATTCCCATTCCAGAGTTATCTCCGGATATTTTTCGGCCAACGCCTCATCAATCATATCTTCGATTCCTGCATCTGTGGTAGACTGTCCCGCAAGAACGGTAAGCGTTACCTTCTCACCGGCATCTTTACTCCCATCTTCTCCTCCGTTCGAGCTTGAACCGCATCCTGTAACCAACGCCGCCATCATTGCGGCAGTTAACAGAATGCTGATTATTTTCTGCTTTCTCATGTTATTTTCCTCCTTGTAATTTATATGATAATTTCATTATAAGGAGGAATTATTTTTACAAATAGGACAGATTTGAATTTTTCACTTGTACTTTTTTGCATTTTCGTAAACAGAAAAAACATTTCTGAAAAAATATGACTTCACGTAATTTAACGCAGCAAAACCTGCCGTAAACCAAACAAAGAACGCTTTCGCCATCATCTGTGGATTGTATACAGAAGCTGCCACCGCTGCCACCGTAATAAAAAGCAGCGCAAAAGTGTACCCAAACCTGCTTCCCCCGATAATCAGAGCATTTTTCAGACACACTCCCACCCCATCCTGAAATCTTGCCATATAAGGAAAAACATAGAGAAATACGACTAGAACAACAATTCCCACTGCATAAGCACCTGCTAAAAACAGTTGATTCACAATTCCCGAAAACAGCCTGGCAGTTCTCAAATCCAGAGCAAAAATCAACGCCGCCCCTATCATAAACAACCAGCAGACCGTCCCCTGCCGGAAATTTTGTACGAATCCTTCCCAATATCCTCTGAACACATATCCTTCCTCACCCTTCACCATTTTAAGATTAACACTGTAAAGGGCGGTAATCGCCGCACCAACTGTAACAAACGGGATACAGCTTATTAAAAAGCAAATATTGAGTACCACCAGATTCATAAGTGTATTAAATACTGCCATCACCGGACTATCTGTCCCAGAGCATCCTTTTGTCATTTCACCATTCCTCCTTTTCTCCAGAGTTCTCTCCAAAGCTAGCATCACCATCGGATAATCCCGTCTCTTCTGCGGAGGTATAACTGCTAAACTGACGATTTTGGTCTGCAAAGGCAAGTATTTCATCAAGCGTTTTTTCCCCCTTCATCCAAAGTTGCTGCTGCTGCGCCATCATATTCTGGAAACGCCAGACAAGCTGTGCATTCCCTACAGTCACATCAATAATCCTACCCTCTTTTTCATATTGGTCGATGTCCTCTTGAATCTTACTTGTATATGCTGGTTTAATTCCTTCCACCACAGAAAATGACTGCGTAAAGCTTAATATTTCCTGCAAAAGCTCCCGATCATTAAGCAGAGAAAGAAAGATATCATCAATCAGTTTCCCATGCCGGGTATCTGCACTTTTCATAAACGTCATATTAGTTTCCTTTATCAACTTGGCATCGCCACTCTCATTCGGATATGGAAATATTCCAAAATCGATATCATCCCCATACTGATTTGCAAACTGCAAGGACCAAGATCCCGTTAAGTACATAGCTGCCTTTCCCTGAGTAAAACGGTCGTCACTTTCAAATTGGTCAAGCTGAAGTGCATCTTCCCATGAATGTTCCAGAATAAAACGATTATTTTTTATACTTTTTATCACTTTTTTATTATTACTGAAATCTGCTTTCCCACTGCGGAAATCATCTCCCCACCGAGGATTATCCTTAAAAATGTCATTCATCATATATTGCATCGTCATATTAGCCGTCTTCCAGCTTTCCTGATAGTGCGCTGCAAAAGGTACGATTTTGTTTTTTCTCAAAACATCAATAATATGACTCATTTCTTCCATAGTCCTCGGAGTCTGCAACCGATAAGTTTTAAATATATTTTTATTGTAGATGACGCCCTGATACCATGCATTATAAGGCATACCATACACCTTCCCGTCAATGCTTACAAGTTCTCTTGCCCCCTTCTCCATCTTTTGAATGCAGCTTGTCGGTATGGTTCCGAGATTTCCTAATTCGGCATAGTCCTGCACATCCTGCGCTTTTCCAATCATTATGTCCGGAACATCTCCTGCCGCAAAGCGTCCCTGCATCTGCTGATGGAATTTATCTCCCCAATCTACACACTCCCACGAGAATGTCACATGAGGATAATTCTCCGCCATCCATTCATCAATCATATCCTCCACTCCAGCATCAGACGTCGACTGCCCCGCAAGGACACTGATAACAACATCTTTTTCACCAGCCTTCTTTGGCTGCGTGGATATGCATCCCGTAAATACTGTGATTGCAGCTAAAACCAGCAAAATTTCCCTTTTCGCTCTCAACTGAACTCCCCCTCGCAAAAATTCCGGTATTCTCTAGGACTCATGCCCGTATTTTTTTGAACACCCGACTGAAATAAGTATAATCATCATAGCCCACCAGAAATGCCGCCTCCGCAAGATTCATTTCCGTGTTTCTCACATATTCCTTTGCTTTTTCAATCCTTTTATTCGTAATGTAGACTATCAGGTTCTCTCCCATCTCCTGACGAAATATTTTTGAAAAATAAGAACTTTCCACATGATACTGCTCTGCCAACAGGCTCAGAGAAAGTTCCTCAGAATAATGCCCGTCTATCCACTCTGCCGCTTGACGCACAATATCTCTCATAGTGTCGGTCACCGTCTCCTTCCTCTCCGGAGCACAGCATTCTATCATTTCCTCAAGAGCCTCACATAAAATGCCGATATCAAGACTTTCCGTAACCTTTTCCACAGATTCCGCCACGCTTTCCAAATCTCCGATTTTTAAATATCCTTGACTCTGCATGGAATAATCTAACATAAGACTTAAAATTCGGCGCACTGTCTGTTTAACCTCCAAATAACTCCACCTTTTTTCTCCACAATTGCAAAGACCTGATTTTTCCAATACAATTTTTCTAACGTTTTCCGGCTTTCCTGATCTTAACGCCCCTTTTAACTGCTTCTCGCAGTCATGGTTGAAATGGCATTTTACTTTCTCTCCGCCACTTTCACCGTAAGAAAAAACCACCTCATCTCTTTTATTATAGCTTCTCATCATCAAAAGTCCCACCGTTTCTACATATGCTCTATGGATATTTTCCATAGAGTAAGAATGCGCACTGATGCAAATAGTCACGCACGATTGGAAAATTACGGAAAGCCTTGCCTTAATTTTTTCTGCTGGGCCTAAAAGCTCTTGCTTGTCCGTCATTACAATAAATTCATTGGTCCGATAGATATAATTAAATACGATAGCATCCTCCTTTCCAAGTATCTTGTTCATCTCTTTCTTTATCCGGTAAATCAGCAAGTCTATGTCTCCGCCATTTGCCCGCACAATCTTTGGAAAATTATGTACCTTCACAAGCATCAGACTCATACCTGTGAACTCTGCAATGCCGCCTGACGGAACAGATGGAATACTAAATGTTTCATTCTGTTGGAGTATCTGGCTGAGTTCCCGATCCTGCATAACAGATGCCGCTTTTAAAAGCTCCAGCCTCTCACTCTCCCGCTCCGCAATGATTCCAAATGCTTTTGTAATCGCATTTACCAAATCTATTTTTGCAACCGGCTTAATCAAGTAATTAATGCCTCCCGCCATAAACGTTCCCTTTACATAGTCAAAATCATCATATCCGCTTATGACAAAAGTAACGATATCAGGATAGTTTTTTTGCACCTCGTGTAAAAGATCCACACCCGAAACAAATGGCATATTTATATCTGTTATCAAAATATCCGGCCTGTTTTCTTCTATCTTACGCAGCGCATCCTCTCCATCCGATGCCGGCTCTAAAAATTCCAGCATGTACTTCTCCCAGCTAATCATACGCCGGAGCTTCTCTCTTGTCCAATACTCATCGTCCGCAATTAAAACCTTATATTTTCTTTTATGCATTCCCATCTTTCTGTTCCCTCGGTAAAGTCATACATATACTTGTTCCTTCTCCTGGCCTGCTCTCCACAAATAACCCATAAGCATTCCCATAAAGCATTTTTAGGCGTGCATTGATATTGTGTAAACCGATTGAATTTCCTTCTTCAATGTAAGTTAGCTCGTTTCTGCTTAGTTTCTCATTCAACGTTTCTGCTTCCATGCCTACTCCGTTGTCTGAAATACATATCTTCAAAAGCTCTCCTTCGATTTCAGTACTTATCCTTATTTCTTTATTCCCTCTTTTATTTCTCAAGCCATGATTTAATGCATTTTCTACAATAGGCTGCAGAGAAATCCGCGGAATTTTATCCTGCAGCGTTCTTTTATCAATTTCATAAATATATTTCACATTATCCTGCATACGTATGCTCATAACATAGCTATAATTCTTCAAATGAATTATCTCCTTTGCAACCGTAGACAAATGCTCCTTCATATTCAAGCTGTAACGGAATATATTAGAAAGAGACTGGCTAAGAAGACTGACTTCACGACAATTTTTAACCTCTGCAATACTACTCATGGTATCTAATGTATTATACAGAAAATGAGGATTTATCTGCGCCTGCAATGCCTTATATTCTGCCTGTGCTAACAGACGGTTTGCTTGATTTTCCCTTTCCCTCAACACTTCTGTCTGGTCAAGCATTTCATTGAAACTGCTCCCAAGTCTTCCAATCTCATCCTTGCTTTTCAGGTCAGAACGTAAATCTCTGTTCCCTTCTTTAATTTTTTGGATTGTATCCATCAATGACTCCAGAGGACGCGTCATACTCTTTGATACTGCCACCGTCAACACCGATGCCACCAGAAGCATCAATGAAGCTATCAGTATCAAGTTGACGGTCAGATTTCTCTGATTCTGCCGCAGCAAGGACTGCGGCATCAAAGAATATGCTGTCAAATTATATTTATTCTGTTCAATCTTAAACAGCTCCCGCTTAGAACCTTCCGAGACAACGGCTTCCCCTCCAGAAGCTATCTTTTCAGAAATCTCAGCATAATAATCTTCTTCTTCATCCGTCGTCTTGCCTAATGAAACCACCGCACGGTCCCGATCAGGCTGCAGCCAAATGTACATCGTGTTATCTGTCCGGTATTTTTCCATAATGGAAACAAATGCCTTACTGTCTACGTCACATATAATATATCCGATTTTATCTCTGGAATTGCTGTTCCCATACAACTTTAGAACAAACCTAATGATATCCTTTTCCCTATATGGATTAAAATAACTGGAAATCAACATAACCGTTTCATCTGATTCCACATAATCCATAACCGTGCCAGCATTCTCTTGTTCCCTATCCATGTAAATATCTGTCTGATAGTTGTGTCTCGGCGTCACCGCCCTGCGGTATGTGCTGATAATTTTATGGTCCGGGGTATATAAGTAAAGAGAAACTACACTGTCCAACGACTCAAATTTACTGACAACAATATCATATGCCTTCCTGTAAAACTCGGCACGAAGTTTTTGTATATCTTTTTCCCGGCCCATTTCCTTTATAAATGAATCCTCTGTATAAATCTCTATAAGATTGTTTTCAATATTTTTTACAAAACCGTAAATTTCATTTTGCATATTCTGCAGGGAGTTTTCACTTTCCTTCTTTGCCTGATTATATATAAGCCTTGAGGAAGTCTCCTGAAACAATATGGTTTGCAAAACAAGCG
>CAJTUQ010000089.1:6526-10544 GCA_910579335.1 uncultured Dorea sp.
CACGAATGGAATGCTTCCGATTTGACCTTTTTTGAAAAAAACAGTTGGATTAATTTGTATATTGTAAGCACAATAATCCCTGGCAGAAATCATCATATGTTTGATTTCTGCCAGGGATTATTTTTCTATATTAGTAACGTTATATGACTTTTAGTCGAAGGACTGCTCCGTCCTCTCAATAATCTCATCCTGAAGCGGTTTGTCTAAGTTACGGAAGAAATCGCTGTATCCGGCAACACGGACAATCAAATCCTTGTAATCATCCGGATTGTTCTGCGCATCAATCAATGTCTGCCTGTCGATAACGTTGAACTGGATATGATGGCCGTCCATAGAGAAATAAGAACGAATCAGGCTGGCCATATTGTCAAGCCCCTTTTCTCCCGCCACGACATTCGGTGTAAATTTCTGATTCAAAAGCGTTCCCGCCGTCGCAAGATGGTCCATCTTTGAACAAGACTTAATCACCGCCGTAGGTCCGTTCGTATCTGCGGATTTCTCCGGGGAAATCCCCTCTGATACCGGTTTGTGGGCTTTTCTTCCGTTCGGCGTTGCAAGGATGACGTCTCCAAAATATACGTGGCAGGTAGTAGGCAGCATATCTACGCCGTATTTTCCGCCCTTCATATTCGGCCGCCCTGTAATCTCGCTTCTGTAGAGCTCAAACACCTCCTGCATGATGTCGTCCGCATAGTCGTCGTCATTGCCGTATTTCGGCGTTCTGTCATGAACCATGCGGTAAATCGCATCGTACCCTTCATAGTCATGCTCCATCGCCTCAATCAGTTCCTCCATCGTAAAGTTCTGATTATCATATACATTATATTTTACAGCGGCAAGGCAGTCCGTAACCGTGCCGATGCCAACGCCCTGAATGTAATTGGTATTGTATCTTGCGCCGCCCGCATTATAATCCTTTGCATTAGATATACAGTCGTTCGTCACGACAGACAGGCACGGCGCCGGCATCTCCTGTGCATAGAGCTGCTCAATAACGTTGTTCCCGCGGATTTTAATATTAACAATATGCTGCAGCTGCTTTTTGAACGCTTCCCAAAGCTCGTCATAGGTCTTAAAGTCCTTTGCATAGCCAAGTTCAAGGCCGATCTGCTTTCCGGAATACTGGTCAAACCCGTTAAAAAGCGTCAGCTGGAATACTTTCGGGATATTTAAATACCCCGTGAGGATATAAGCTTCGCTTCCCCAGGCTCCGGTCTCCACACATCCTGAGGATCCGCCGCGTCTCGCATCTTCCAGATTCTTTCCCGCATTGATAAGCTCCATGATCTGAGCTTCCGTATTGTAAAATGCAGGCTGCCCCCATCCCTCTCTGGAGACCTCGCACGCCCTCTTTAAAAACTTCGCCGGAGTCTTTTTGCTGATTGTTACGTTAGAATTAGGCTGAACCAGCTTCATCTCGTCCATACAGTCAAGAATCAGATAGCTTACGTTATTTACGCCGTTGCGCCCGTCCGGGGTAACTCCGCCCGTATTGATATTCGCAAAATCCGTATAGGTAGCGCTTTCCTTCAATGTAATGCCGACTTTAACCGGCGCGGGCTGGTTATAAAACTTCACCCACAGGCATTCAAGAAGCTCTAACGCCCTCTCGTCATCCAGAATGCCAGCCTCCACGTCTCTCTCATAATACGGGTTCAAATGCTGGTCAAGCCTTCCCGGACTGAATGCATCCCACGGATTCAATTCGGTAGTAACGGCAAGATGTGTAAACCAGTATAACTGGATTGCCTGCCAGTACGTCTGAGGCTTATGGGCCGGAACAACTTCAAGATTCGCCGCAATTTGAAGAAGCTCCGCCTTTCTCGTCTCGTCCGTTTCCTTCTCTGCCATATCAAGGGCAAGCTTATGGTAACGTTCGCCGAGAATACAGACTGCGTCACAGGAAATCGCCATAGCTTTTAACTCTTCGCATTTATTTACCGCATCCGGGTCGTTAATATAATCCAGCGCGTCCATCGTTCTTTGAATCTTTTCTTTGTAATCTAAATATCCCGTCGTAAATACCTGCTCGCCGCCGCACGTATGCCCCGGTCCTCTCTGCTCCATAAATTCCGTAAACATACCCGCACTATAGCACTCATGCCACTCCGGAGTCATCCTTGCAAGTATCTTTTCCCTCATGCTCCTTCCGGTCCAGTACGGGATAATCTCCTCCGCCTGGAGCTTCCGGTCTTCTTCCGTCGTCTTAAATGATACGAGCTCACGCTCGCTCATAACTACCATATCTTCTACACTGTGGCAGCAAAGCTCCGGAAATGTCGGCGACGCCTGCGGGTCTCTTCCCTTTTCGCCGATAATCAGCTCACCTTCCCCAAGGTACAGCGTCTTCTTTGAAAAGTACTCCTTAAGGACCATCGCTCTCATAACCGGAATGGAGTACTTGCCGTCATTTGCTTTGTAAAAGTCCGTCTCAATCTTTGCCCTCTCAAGGTCAATGTGGACCGGTGTCGTCACACTGAGTTCCCTAAGCTTTTGAATCCTTTCATTCATGCCGCGCAGTTTCGCCATGTCTTTACCCTCCTATTTTGGTGTTCTGGAATCCGGCGTCAAGAAAAAGCTTTCTAAACTCTTCCATCTCCGCCTTATCCGGTGCATGTAGATTTTTTCCCTTATATTCCATATCCAGCTTCGGATATTTCCCGCTTCCCGTATCATGGTACGGCAGCAGGTTCACCTGAGCCGGATGAATATCGTGTTCCTTAAGAAACGCTATCGTCTCTTTCATATTTTTCTCGTTGCCGTTTACTTCCTTAATCGTCGGAATCCGGATGTAAATCCTTGCCCCGTCTGCGGACAGGCGGGCCAGATTATCCAGTATCAGCTTATTATCAGCTCCTGTATACCGCTTATGTAATTCAGCGTCCATAACCTTCACGTCATAGAGAAATATGTCCGTATACGGAAGGATTGCCTGAAACTTTTCATATGGCACATATCCGCATGTATCAATCGCAAGGTTTATATCCTGGCGCTTCAATTCTCTGACAACCGCCAGGATAAAATCCATATCCATCGCCATGACCTCGCCGCCGGACAGCGTCACTCCTCCGCCGGATTCCTCGTAAAACATCTGATCTTTTAAAAGCTCCTTTACAAGCTCCTTTACCGTGTATTCACGGCCGACGACCTCACGCAGTCCCTCCGGGCAGAAGTTTGCACATTTTTTGCACAGCGTACAGACTTCTTTATCGAGTACCGGCTTCCCTTCCTTCATTACAAGCGCATGACCTGGACAGACGCTTGCGCAGGCCCCGCACCCTGTACATTTCCCCGAATCAAACTGCATTTCTCTATCGTACCTTTGCGTCTCCGGATTGTGGCACCACTCACATCTTAGCGGACAGCCCTTAAAAAATACAGAAGTGCGGATTCCGTCCCCGTCATGGATAGAGAACTTTTGAATATTTGTAATATTTTTCATCCCGTTTTCCTCTCAGGCAGTATAATTACCAGATGCATTCATATTGTAGACTATAGTCTATACTGTAGTTTAAATATAACACTTTGCCATAATTTTGTCAATATTTTTACACTTTGAGTTTCCCCATTTTTTAAGCCCTCATGTCGCACAATCCGCTATTTTAAAGTATTCAAACAGAGTTATCTGTTGTGATTGGACTTTTGGCGGAAGGAAGCCGCTGATGCCGGAACGGCTCATGGACAGCACGCGTTCCAGTGCGTATCCGATAGCATAGAAAATAAACTGTGGTATTTCATAAATCCTTTGGGAACATTCCTTTAATTCCGAAAAGAAGATGCTATCTTTATGAACAGTCGTCGTAAGGCTGATATAGCCCACTGCCAGCATTGCAAACAGGTTCAGGTTCCGTATGGACTGTAAGGACATAACCCTTAAATCCTCCAGCTCAAACTGTTGCTTTTTGAATCTGAAATATTCCTCAATCCGCCACCGCAGCAGATACACTTTGGTGATGATATGGCACAGTTTTTTCTTTTCCTGCATTTTCAGGTTGGAAAGCAGGAGCATGGGTTCTTC
>CAJTUQ010000090.1:0-5772 GCA_910579335.1 uncultured Dorea sp.
AAACTGCTCTTGTAGGAATTAACGGAGCCGGAAAATCAACCATACTCAAGATGATCGTAGGCGAACTCTCCCCCGATGGCGGGAGTGTCGCACTCACAAAAGGAAAGACGATTGGCTATCTGTCACAGCACCAGGACATGTCCGGGGAAAATTCAATTTATGAAGAAGTGAAAGCAGCCAAGTCAGAAATTATTGAGACAGAAAAACGCATCCGTCAGATGGAGCTTGAGATGAAGCATCTGTCCGGCGATGCGCTTAACGGCCTTATGGATTCTTACAACCGCTTGACGGCCGAATTTGAACGCGCCAACGGCTATGCTTATGAAAGTGAGATTACAGGCGTATTAAAGGGACTTGGATTTACAGAAGATGAATTTTCAAAACAGGCAGGAACGCTCTCCGGCGGACAGAAAACCTGCGTCTGCCTCGGAAAGCTCCTGCTTACAAAGCCTGACATCCTGCTCCTTGACGAGCCGACAAACCACTTGGACCTCAATTCTATTACATGGCTGGAGACTTACCTTTTAAATTATCCAGGAGCCGTATTAATCGTCTCTCACGACCGGTACTTTTTGAATCGGGTCGTCACAAAAATTATTGAAATTGAAAACGGCAAGGTTCTGACCTACTCCGGCAATTACACCCAGTATGCCGAGAAAAAAAAGATGCTGCGCGATGCCATGCTGAAAGAATATTTAAACCAGCAGCAGGAAATCAAGCATCAGGAAGCCGTCATAGAAAAGCTCCGCTCCTTTAACCGCGAGAAATCCATCAAGCGCGCGGAGAGCCGTGAAAAAATGCTGGAAAAAATAAAGCCTGTGGAGAAACCTACGGAATTAAATACAGAGATTCATTTAAAATTGGAACCTTCCTGCACAAGCGGCAACGACGTGCTGTCCGTAGAACATCTTGGCAAAGCTTTCCCCCCTCACACGCTGTTTTCTGACGTGAACTTTGAAATCAAACGCGGAGAGCATGTGGCCGTCATCGGCGATAACGGCACGGGAAAGACTACGCTTTTAAAGATATTAAACCGCGTCCTTCCTGCCGATGAAGGCGCCTTTACCCTTGGGACAAACGTACAGATTGGGTATTACGACCAGGAACACCACGTTCTCCACATGGAGAAGACGATTTTCGATGAAATATCCGATGACTATCCGTCCCTTACGAACACAGAAATCCGAAATATGCTCGCCGCTTTTCTCTTCACCGGAGATGATGTCTTTAAGCGGATTAAAGATTTGAGCGGCGGAGAGAGGGGACGCGTGTCTCTGGCAAAACTAATGCTCTCAGAGGCGAACTTCCTGATCCTTGACGAGCCCACCAACCATCTTGATATCGTATCAAAAGAGATACTGGAAAAAGCGCTGAACGATTATACGGGAACGGTTCTCTACGTCTCCCATGACCGTTATTTTATCAACCAGACCGCCACAAGAATCTTAGACCTTGTAAATCAAACCTTTGTTAACTATATCGGGAATTATGACTATTATCTTGAAAAACGGGAGGAATTGACGGCAGCCTGTTCAAAGGCGCCTGTTTCTGACACCCCTGTTTCAGGCGGTCAGCCAGGCTCCCGCAAAACCGGCGGCTCAGAAAATTCCAGGCTTAGCTGGCAGGAGCAAAAGGAAGCCCAGGCACGCAAAAGAAAACGGCAGAGCGACCTTCAAAAGACAGAAAAGCGCATTGCGCAGCTGGAAGAGCAAAGCAGCGCTATCGACCGTCTTCTGGCACAGGAGGAAGTGTATACAAATTCAGTAAGATGTCAGGAATTGGCAGCGGAGAAAAAGGAGATTTCCGAGGAATTGGAAGTGCTTTATGAAAAGTGGGAGGAGCTGGCAGAATAGATGCGCAGAAAAGTTATCAATTTGACTGGTATTACCGTTGTTTTTTTACTTTTAGTATATTTGGTCAGAGTATTGAACAGAATCGCTTTTTTAATTTCCGACGGCATGGAGCAGACCGTTCTTTATATTATGATTCAGTGGATAATTCCGGTCATTGTTTTCCTTTTGATGAAAAGAGAGGAAATCAGTTTCCGTGATATCGGCTTTTCCAGGGACAGTCTTCTCCTCCAGGCGCTCATCGGCTGTCTCCTGGGGATGCTGCTGGCGTTTTTCATCTATGTCATTCCCGACCTGATAACAGGAAAGCCGATTTTCCGTTCGGAAATCGACTTTCATATATCAGATGCCCTTTACTATATCGGAGGAGTCGCCGCTTCTGAGGAAATTCTTTTCAGAGGGTACCTCTTCCAGAAGATACGAAAGATAAAAGATTCCATCCTGCTTTCGGCCGTCGTATCATCGGCTCTGTTCGGGATATTCCATATCTATGGCGGAAATGTATATCAAATCCTGTCTGCCTCCTTCTTCGGCATGGCGTTCTGCCTGTTCAGGCAGAAAATAAAAGGGTGCACGCTGCTGTCCCTCATATTTGCGCACGGAGTTTACGGAACCTTAGGAGTACAGATATTCACGCTCATCTAGAACCGGTTAAAATTCCGGCACGTTATCTGCGAACATATGCAGCTTCATCTTCGCGGACAGCTCCCGAAGCACCTGCTGTCCCGCTATGCTGTTTCCCTTTTCGTCCAGAGACGGCCCGAAGATGCCGATTCCCATCCTTTTATCCACCACGGATAGAATCCCTCCTCCAACGCCGCTTTTCGACGGTACTCCGACCTCCACGGCAAACTTTCCGGAACCGTCGTACATCCCGCAAGTCAGCATAATCGTCTTGACCGTCTGTACTACCCGGCTGTGCAGCAGCCGTTTCCCGGTCACCGGATGGATTCCGTCAGACGCAAGCACCAGACCGAACCCGGCAAGGCTTGCTGCCGTCACATTAAGAGAACACATGCGGACATAGAACTTCAGGCTCTCCTCCACCGTGTTTTCCAAAATCCCCTTGCTTTCCAGCAGATAGGCAATCGCCTTGTTTCTTGAGATATGTCCCATTTCCGAGTGATAGGCTCTCTCGTTCAGCTCAATCGCCTCGTCCATGCAAAGCAATCTTGTAAACTGAAGCATCCGTTCAAAGCTTACTTCGGAAGCCAGATGGCTCGCCACAGCAATCGCCCCTGAATTTATCATCGGATTCGAGGGGTAATCGCTGGTCAAATCAAGCTTCACCAGAGAATCAAAAGAATCTCCGGACGGTTCCATGCCTACCCTGTCAAAAGTTTTGTCAAATCCGCATCTTTCCAGTGCGACTGCCAATGAAATCACTTTGGAAATACTTTGGATCGTAAAGCGTATATCCGCATTCCCATATTGGTAATACTGCCCGTCTCCGGTGCAGACGCACACTCCTAAATATTCCTTATTCACACGTCCAAGCTCAGGTATGTAAGATGCCGTCTTCCCCAAGTGCGTCATCTTCCTTGCTTCCTCTACCGCATGCTTTAATATCTCATTCATTTTTATTTCCCCCTGGACACACCTGCATTCTATTTTATTCTATTCTATTCAATATTTCTTCCCTCTGACAGAAGCTCTTCCAGAGGCAGACGTTCCTGCACATACTCCTGTGACAAATATTCTTCCGCCGCCATGTCCGGAATTTCTTCCGCCGTAAATGGATTCTGTGCATCTGCATTCCGCTCATCCGCCTGTTCGAGACGGACGGGCTGCTGCATGCCAGGCTGCTCCTGTAGGTCCAATCGCTCCGGACAGCTCTCTGCGGCGGGAGGTTGTATCATCCACGGCCTCTTACTTCCGAGCCAACCCATCTCCCGCCAGTAATCCGTATCAATCTGCTGCATAAATGCGCGCCTGTGCATATGCCGCATCAGATAAAAGAGAGCCCTTGCTCTAAGGGAAGGCATCACCTTCTTGCGCTCATGGATAATTTTCCCCATAAGCTCATTGACTCTTTTATCAATCTTATCCTTGATGGGCTTGTCTACGTCATCCCATTTCATGCTCCTTACAGCCACTCCGTATGTATAGATGCGTCCGACTCCCCACCATTTCAAACTGTCCGTGATATCCTTAAGCGCATACTTCATGCCCCCTCCGGCAGCCGTAGAAAAGCATACTGCCTGTTTTTGGAACATAGAGCCCTCCGGACGGTGCACCATCCAGCGGTACCCGTAATGGTCAAGCAGGGCCTTTATCTGCCCCGTCGCATGGTAAACATAGGTGGGCGTCGCAAAAACGAGAAGGTCCGCCTCATCGATAAGTCTTGTGATGCGTCTGAGATAAATGAAATAATCCGGACATTTCTTTGCCCCCTGCGTGATGCATAAGCCGCATCCCCGGCAAAATTCCGGCATATCCTTTGGAAGAAACAGCTCGGTTACCGTATCCTTTGACAGGGTCACTCTCTCGACAAACATCTTCGCAATCCGGTACGTGGAACTTTTTCTCATCGTACCGTTAATCATCAGTATATTCATACAGAATCCCTTTCCTATAATCTCTCAGCGATTGCCCTGATAAAGTTTTCGCTGTTTAAAACAACCGGCTCCGTAATCGTCGTAATCAATGCGAGATCCTTTGTCATCTTTCCTTCTCAAGCCTGCCTGCAAACTCTGAAAGCTCCTTGTTGTTGTCCAGCTCGCCTCTTTTTCTCAGCGCACCCGTCCACGCAAAAATAGTGGCCACGGAATTTGTAGAGGTTTCTTCTCCTTCCAGGTGCTTGTAATAATGACGCTGCACGGTCCCGTGGGCAGCCTCGTATTCATAATACCCTTCCGGGGAAACAAGGACTGAGGTCATCATCGCAAGAGAGCCGAATGCGGAGGATACCATGTCACTCATCACGTCCCCGTCATAATTCTTGCATGCCCAGATATATCCGCCCTCGGACTTCATAACGCGGGCAACGGCGTCGTCAATCAACGTATAAAAATAGACAATTCCCGCTTCCTTAAACTTTTCGTCATATTCTGCATCATAGATTTCCTGAAAAACGTCTTTAAATGTATGGTCATACTTTTTGGAAATCGTATCCTTCGTGGCAAACCATAAATCCTGCTTTGTATCCAGCGCATAGTTAAAGCAGCTCCTTGCAAAACTCTCGATGGAGCCGTTCACGTTGTGCATGCCCTGTATGATTCCCGCACTGTCAAACTCATGGATCAATTCTCTCGATTCTTTTCCGTCTTTGTCCGTAAATACAAGCTCCGCCTTTCCCGCCCCCGGTATTTTCATCTCCGAGTTTTTATATACGTCGCCGTAAGCATGCCTTGCAATCGTAATCGGTTTTTTCCAGTTTCTCACGCACGGCTCAATGCCCTTTACGACAATGGGAGCACGGAATACCGTACCGTCTAAAATTGCCCGTATCGTTCCGTTAGGGCTCTTCCACATTTCCTTTAAGTCATATTCTGTCATGCGGGCTGCATTCGGAGTGATGGTAGCGCACTTCACCGCAACCTTGTGCCTTTTCACCGCATTTGCCGAATCAACCGTAACCTGGTCATTGGTTTCATTTCGGTGAGAAAGCCCCAGGTCGTAATACTCTGTATTCAGCTCAATGAACGGTTCTAAAAGATGCTCTTTAATCATCTTCCAGAGAATCCGGGTCATCTCATCTCCATCCATCTCTACAATAGGGTTCGCCATCTTTATCTTCTCCATCATTCTACCTCCTATAAATCTACCTGCGGTTTAATATAATTTCGCCCCGATCTCTCTTGGGCGGAACCCGTCATTTTCCAATGCTTTAAGTATCTCGTTTTTATGCTCTGTTCCAAATGCCTCCATCGTTATCCGAAGCTCTACGGCGGCATTGCGGTTCGTGCTTACAAACTGGTTG
>CAJTUQ010000090.1:5782-7672 GCA_910579335.1 uncultured Dorea sp.
AATTACATTCCCGTTGGCATTGGCAATCGTCGTAGCCACCCGGACAAGCTCTCCGGCCTTGTCCGGCAGAAGAACTGACACGGAAAAGATTCGGTCCCTCTGAATCAATCCATGCTGAACAATGGATGACATTGTAATCACGTCCATATTTCCGCCGCTCAAAATAGCAACGGCCTTTTTGCGGGTCAAATCCATCTGCTTCAAAGCTGCAATCGTAAGAAGCCCTGAGTTTTCCACAATCATCTTATGGTTTTCCACCATGTCAAGAAACGCCCCTATCAGTTCATCGTCCTCGACAGTAAGAATCTGGTCAATATTTTCCTTGCAATACGGGAAAATGTTCTCTCCTACCCGCTTTACGGCAGTCCCGTCTGCGATAGTGTTGGCGCTTGGCAGTGTTACCGGCTCTCCGGCTTCTAATGCGGCGGACATGCTGGCAGCTGTTTTCGGCTCCACGCCGATAATCTTAATTTTGGGATTCAGCATCTTTGCAAGCGTAGCGACTCCTGTGACCAATCCGCCGCCTCCAATCGGCACAAAAATATAATCGACCGTTGGAAGCTCCTGAATAATCTCCATTGCGATGCTGCCCTGCCCGGTAGCCACATCCAAATCATCAAAAGGATGCACCAGCGTCTTTCCCGTCTCCTCCGCCAGCTTTACGGCATAGGCGTAAGAATCATCAAACACGTCTCCGTGAAGGATTACCTCGGCCCCGTAGTTTTTCGTGCGGTTCACCTTAATCAAAGGCGTAACGGTCGGCATGACAATCGTAGCCTTACAGCCGAACTTCTGGGCCGCAAACGCAACTCCCTGGGCATGGTTTCCCGCAGACGCAGTAATCAGACCTTTGGTGCGTTCTTCTTCGGATAATGTGCTGATCTTATAATAAGCGCCCCGTACCTTGTACGCTCCGGTACACTGCATATTTTCCGGCTTTAAATACACTTTCCCACCGGTCATCCTGCTTAAGTTTTCACTGTATACTAATTTGGTGGGCAGTGTAACTTTTTTAACAATTTCACTGGCTTCTTCAAATCTCTCCAATGTCAGTTCCTTCATCCTTGCTTCCTCCTTCAATTTCTGTATTGCTTCCCTCATTTGTGGTAAACAGTGCCTTTACAAAGCTGTCCGCGTCAAACTTCTGCAAGTCGTCGATACTCTCGCCCACTCCGATGTATTTTACCGGAATCCCAAGCTCCGCATGGATAGCGACCGCAATCCCGCCCTTCGCCGTCCCGTCCATCTTCGTCAGGACGATACCGGTGATATCCGTCACTTCGCTAAATTCCTTCGCCTGCTGCAATGCATTCTGACCTGTAGTGGCGTCAAGAACGACTAACGTTTCCCGGAAGGCGTCCGGAAACTCCCGGTCTATAATCCGGTTCATCTTTTTTAACTCTTCCATAAGATTTTTTTTATTGTGCAGCCGGCCGGCCGTATCACACAGCAGCACGTCCGCATGTCTGGCCTTTGCAGCCGCCACCGCGTCGAACACTACCGACGCCGGGTCGGAACCTTCCTGTCCCCCGATCAGCTCAACCTGCGCCCGGTTCGCCCATTCCTTAAGCTGCTCGCCGGCAGCCGCCCGGAAGGTATCCGCAGCCGCCATAATTACCTTTTTGTCCATAGCCTTAAGCTTCCCTGCAAGCTTTCCGATGGTTGTCGTCTTACCGACTCCATTTACCCCGACGACCATAATCACCGAAGTCTTTTCTTCAAACTCATAGGCAGTCTCGCCTACTTCCATCTGCTTTCGTATGCTCTCTATTAAAAGCTCCCGGCACTCGGACGGCTGCTTAATGCGGCTTTCCTTGACCTTGCTGCGCAAATCGTCCAATATATCATAGGTCGCCTGCACGCCCAGGTCGCCCATAATCAAGACTTCCT
>CAJTUQ010000090.1:7710-10529 GCA_910579335.1 uncultured Dorea sp.
GCTGGAAAACCCGGAAAAAATACTGTCCATGCCGCTCACTATATTATCCCTTGTCTTTGTAAGCCCGGAAATCAAACGTTTAAAAAATCCTTCTTGAGCCATCATCTACCTCCAATATTCCATTACTTGTCCAACTCATCCTCCAGCAGGCTGACAGATACAAGCGTAGACACGCCCTTCTCCTGCATCGTAATTCCATACAGCCGGTCTGCCGCAGTCATCGTTCCTCTCCTGTGGGTAATTACGATAAACTGCGTGCTCTTTGTCAGCTTATGCAGATATTTTGCAAACCGGATAACATTATTGTCATCCAAAGCCGCCTCAATCTCATCCAGAAGGCAAAACGGGGAGGGCTTTAAGTTCTGGATTGCAAAAAGAAGTGCAATCGCGGTAAGCGCCTTCTCTCCTCCCGAAAGCTGCATCATATTCTGCAGTTTCTTCCCCGGCGGCTGGGCAATGATTTTGATTCCTGCCTCCAGGATATCCTCGTCCTCCATAAGCTCCAGCGTTCCTTTTCCGCCGCCGAACATCTCTTTAAACACCGTGTCAAACTCTCTGGAAATATAGGAAAACTGCTCTGCAAACTGCTTTCTCATGGCCGCGTCAAGTTCTTCAATAATCTTTTCAAGAGTTTCCTCGGCCTGCACAAGGTCGTCATGCTGGCCCTTAAGAAATTCATAACGTTCAGATATATTTTTATAGTCCTCGATAGCATTGACGTTTACATCCCCAAGCCCTTTGATTTCGTTCTTAATTTCCTGGATGCGTTTTTTCATCTGGGCAAGATCCGTCAGATTCCCGTTTCGAAGCTCAAGCGCCCGGTTATATGTAAGCTCATACTCTTCCCACATATAGTTGATTTGTTTTTCAGATGCCTCCTCGTAGCCTTCTTTCTGGCTCTCAAGACGGAATACTTCTTTGTCGAGTTCCGCCATGTGCTTAGACAAATCTTCCCTCTTTTGTAAAAACACTTTGTGCTTCTGGTTTAATTCCTCCCGCTGCGCCTTATATTTTTCAATCTCTCCGCCGATTTCGGCAAAGAGCTCTCCGGAATCTTCAATCGTTTTCCTAAGACCGGCAATCTTTTCTTCCTTTTCTTGTATCTCTTTGGAGGTACCGCCCTTATTCTCATTCAATTCCTTCATCTCTTCATGGAATTTATCAAGCTCTTCTCGGATACGGTCCACATTTTGGGAGATAAATTCATATTTCTGCTCCAGCCCCGCACAGACGAGATGCATCTCCTCCGCCTCTTTCTGCTTTGCCGTCTCAATCCCCCGCTCACCATCAAGCTCCGCCTGCTCTTTCTCCACCTTGCGGGACAGTTCAATCTCCAGCTGTTCCGATGTGTCAAGCTCTACGCTGATAGATTCCTGATTATCTATAATATCTGTTATCTGCTGCTCTATCCGCAGCTCTTCTTCCCTGATATCACTTGACGTGTTTTTAGCCGCCCGGATTTTTGCTTTCGCCTGCTCGATATTCATCTTCGCCGTATTCTGAACGACATATGCCTTTTGAAGCTTTTGCTTGACATCCTCTATCTGGTCATAATATCCGGCCCGCTCGCTGCGAAGCTTTGCGGATTCTGCTTCAAGCTCGTCCATCTCGCGCTTCAGCTGTCGGACCGTCTTTTCAAATTCCTCAATTTCACGTCTCCGGCTGAGCAGATTGCTGGAATTTTTAAATGCGCCTCCCGTCATGGAACCACCCGGATTAATCAGCTCGCCCTCCAGCGTCACGATTCGTATGGATTGCTTGTATTTTCTCGCAATCGCAATTCCATTGTCAATATGGTCCACCACCAGAGTGCGTCCCAACAGATACAAAGCAAGCGCTTCGTATTTTTTCTCCACCTTTACCAGCCTGTCGGCAGTTCCTATGACTCCCGCCTCTTTCAGAGCCTCCGGCCGGCTAAAGCCCCCGTAAGTTTTAAGTGCGGTAAGCGGCAGAAAAGTTGCCCGCCCGAATTTGTTGTGCTTTAGAAACTGAATCATGCGCTTTGCCGTATCCTCATCCGACGTGACGATATTCTGGATATTTCCTCCCAGCGCCGTCTCTATCGCAACCTCATAATCCTTTTCGACTTTTATAAGATCCGCCACGACCCCAAGAAGTCCTTTTTCCGACTCCCTCCTGTCCATAACCTTTCGGATGCTATTGCCGTAGCCGTCGTAACGCTCCGTAATATTTTTCAGAGATTCAAGCCGCGACTCTTCTCTATGATATGCCGTCTGTCCGATCCTGAATTGCTCGGTCTGGCGGGAAAGGACTTTTTGAATTTCCTCGATTTTCTCTTCATAGCGGCTGTTTTGCTCCGTAAGGGCAAGGATCTCCCCCGATATAACTTTTAACTCGGCCTCATATCCGTCAAGAAGCTCTGCCTGTGCGTCCGCCTCGGCTTTCGCCTCTGTCATGCGCTGATTCAGCTGCTCTTTCCTTACATGTATCTGCTCCAACATCGTGTCATACTTCTGAATCTTCGCTTTCGTCGAAGCGCGGTTGTTCAAAAGCTCCATAATGTCAGCCTTATTTTTTTCAATATCCGCAGTATAGGTTGCAATGCGTGTCTGGACGTCTATCAATGCGCCGCGCGCAGTACTTTCAAGCTGCCTGTGCTCTCCTAACTGTCCGTGGATAAGCGTTTTCTCTTTCTCAAATTCTTGAAGCTTTTCTTCCCGCTCTGCAATCTCCGTTTCAATCGTCTCTGTGCGCTGTTCATAATGCTCGTCATTCATTCTGGCACTATGAATCTGCTCTTTCAAAAGAGCAATCTGGTTCTCAAGCTGCTGCTTTAACATCGTAGTCTCATTGAGCTG
>CAJTUQ010000091.1 GCA_910579335.1 uncultured Dorea sp.
ATCCTGATATTTGTCATACCGTTTATGCTTCCTCCCGTAGGACATATGCACGTGCCCGTGAAGGAAAAAACGCGGCCTGTACCGTTCAATTAAGCTGATAAATATTTTAAAGCCCTGATGCGGCAGGTCTCTGGCATCATTAAGCTGGTATGCCGGAGCATGCGTCACAAGAATGTCAAATCCTCTGTGACGGAAAAGCTTAAGGGTAAGTCTCCCGACTCTTCTTCTCATATCCCACTCCGTGTACTGATATTCACCGCTGCGGTAACGCATAGAGCCGCCAAGTCCGAGAATCCGTACCCCCTCATGGACGTAAATCGTATCATCTATACAGATACACCCCTCCGGCGGAATCGTATCGTATTTTTCATCATGGTTCCCGTGGACATACAGTACCGGAGCAGATGTAAAAGTTGCCAGAAAAGACAGATATCTCGGATCTAAATCCCCGCAGGAGATGATAACGTCGATACCTTCAAGCTTTTCCTTCTCAAAATGATCCCAGAGATAAGCAGATTCTTCGTCTGCAATCGCCAGTATTTTCATGTATCTGTTTATCCTTTCTTCTTATCCAGACCTTGCTGCTCTACAACCGGTTTAGAATGCTCTTTGAGTTCTTCTTCTTTCGGAATGCTTCCGATAATATTCTTCGCAAGCCAATCCATCTCCACAATCGCCTCCGGAGACAGCGTGCCGTAAGGATGATCCTGCACGATTCCATTCTGAGAATAAAGGATGCCGGAAAACGGATTAAACTCCCCGGTACAAATCGTCTTCTTCAAAAGCTCTACAAGCCTCTTAGTGCCGATAGGAAGATTCTGGGAACAGATAACGTCCGCCACGCCCGACGACATTCCCCACCAGTAATTGATTGCCTTTGTAGTGGACGGATCATCGTCATATTTCCACGTCCCCTCCATAATCGTCCGGATTAATTTTTCATAAAAGATCCCCCACTGCCATACCGGCATCGCAAGGCTTCTCGGATAACCGTCCGCCATCTCGAAAATACCGAAATATCTGGAGGCATCCTCCGGAATTACCATGTCCTTTCCTGAGATAATCGATGCATCGCTGTTTTTAAAATTCCACAGGGCATCATTATCCTTTTTCGCACTCCAGTCCAGATACACTTCCGCTCTCGGATTAATCATCTTCGCTCCCAGCGCAAATGCATTGATATTCGCAATCGTTCCGAAAATCGGATAATCCGCAATATACGCCAGCTTATCATTCTTCGCCATCGCTCCCGCAATGGCTCCCATCAGGAACTTCGCTTCATGCATCCTGGCATAATAGGTTCTGATGTACCGGTGCGAGGTGTTAAGGGAACAATTAAGGATTCGAACCTTCGGATATGCAATAGCCGCCTTTACACTTGCATTCGCAAAGGAAGGGGTCGTTGTAAAAATCAGGTTGCACCCTTCAGAAACCGCTTTCTCCAGCGTATCCTCTATCGTCTCCACCGTCACGTCCTCGTAGCAGACCGTAGTGACCTCCGCCGGAAATTTCTGCTCCAGATGCAGCCTTCCAAGCTCATGGGCATATGTCCATGCAGACGTCATAGGAGACTTTGCATAGATAAAGGCAGCCTTAAGCTTCTGCACGCTGGTCGGTAGCAGCTTCTCAAGCAGGGATCTTCCCTTCTCTGTCGGATCCATCTTAAGTTCTACTTCCCGCTCCTCCTGCAAAAGCTCAAACTCTTCCCAGCTTTTATGCACCAGATCCTTCAGCTCGCTGGTAGTCATATCATTCAGCTTCTTATAATCGTGCACTTTAATAAACGCAAGGAATGCATCTCCCGGCGTACACCTTAATTCATCTTTATTATTCGCCTGAAATTCCGTCAGGAAACGAGTATAGACTGAGCTGAAAGTCAATTTATCATCATCGCTCCACTCTTCCCCCGGCTTCTTGCCCACTTCCTCCTGGAGCTCTTCAAAGCTTCCCTCCTCGGAAAACCAGATATAGTTGATTTTAGAAAGCTCATAGAAATCCATAAACTCATAGTAAATATTGTTCTCTTTCTCCCCTGTCTTTCTTGGAACGATTCGAGTCACATTCCCCGGAATGGACACAACATCAAAATACTTCAATACGCTCACCCGCTTATTCCCCTCAAGTACATAAAACTGGTTCATATACTCATAAGCTTTGATTGGCTCCCGGATCCCCTCTTCTTCATGGCTCTTGCAAAGGCATGACCACTTCTGGGAAAATTCCGTACCTGCTTTCAGAATCGGCATAAAATTTGCCGCAAACGCACTGCTTCTCCCGCCTGTCTTCGTCCCCACTATCTGATTCACCGGAATCTGTACTAAACCCAGCGGCATCTCTGAATAAGAACCCCGCGGGGGCAGTATGTCGTCAAGCACCTGCAGCGTCGGAAGCATCCCCTTGAGCATCCGGTGCTGGTACTCCTTCTTTCCCTGCTTATAAGCTTTGTTATAATCTTCAAAAGCCATATATATCCTCCTTATCCCTCTCAAATCTATACCGGCTGTTATTAATTTCCGCAATTTGACTTATTATACACCATTTACCTTAAGATGAACACTAAAAATAATATGTTTATTTTCTTCTGTATTTAATCGGAGTGCCACTCCCGCTTCGAGATTCAACAGCTACAAAAGACTCTTTCTTTTGCAGCCGCATCTTAAGGAAAATCCGTTATTTTTTTGTTGCCGTAAAATTATTTTTCATCATACTGCTTAACTTCTACGCTTCTTTTTTCAAAATCAATGAAAAGCTGGAACGCATACCCGTCATCGCTTGTATCCCATACTTCCACGTATTTTGGAGATACTTCAATCAAAATCTCCGTGTCCTCATGGCTATACTTATTGTAGCTCTGCCACAGGTATTTCTCATATCCTTTTGCAAACACCTGCCCCGGCTCGTTAGACACAAGTCCTTTATTCTCTGCGGTTCCCTCTATCTGGATGCCGCTCCAGCACATAGCGACATTCGGATTTTCAAGAAGCTGTTTTGTCTTCCGGAAATTCTTGTCCGTCTTAAACCAGACTTTCCCGTCATAAAACAGACAGCTTACGTTCCTTACCATCACGTAATCGTCTTTACTTGAAGCAAGCGCCATAATCTGGCTGTTTCCAAGCATTTCAAACATGCGCCCGACCGCCTGCTCGTATGTAATATCTTTATCTAATACAAACTTCATACTCTAATTCTTTCATCCTTTCCCCAATCTATTGTCAGATCGTCTGCACACGTTGCAATGACGGCTGACTACCTGCTGATAATCCCTTTTATCAGCTTGCTCAATCTTTTATATACAATAAATGTGACGACAGATGTCACACCGTACTTAATCAGGTTAAACGGCAGGATTCCAAAAAGCGCCATCGTCGCAATATCCTTCATGGCCGGATTGACCGCCGTACACATGCCCACGATGTCATCCACCGTCATCCCCGAAAGATTTGCATAAAACGGAATAATCAAATACAGATTGGTAAGAACCGCCACGGCCGACACAAACACTGTGCTGACTGCCATTCCCGCCGCCGCCGTCCTCTTCGTCTTATTCCTGTGGTAGATAAAAAGGGCGGGAAGTACGTAGCTGGAACTTAAGATAAAGTTCTGGACCTCCCCTGTGCCAAGCGAAAGAGAACCCTGTATCACAAGCTGCAGAAGGATTTTCACAATGATAATACAGACAGCCGCAAAGGGACCGAACATAAATCCGCCCATCATTTCCATAAGCCCCGACAAGTCAAATGACATAAACGGCGGCATAAACGGTATCGGAAAACGGAACAGCATGAGCACTGTACTCACTGCTCCCATAAGTCCCACAAAAGCAATCGTCTTTACTTTCATATGGATATCCGCACTTGTCTGCACCGCCTTTTTTCCTGTTGCCTTCGTTGTTTCATTAAACTGGTTCATACTGAAATCTCCTTTCCTGAGGGACCTGCCAGCCAACGCCCTATACAAAACCCCTTACATACACCGGCATTCTTGTATAAAAAGCGTACAGCTCCCCCTTGCACAAAAAAATAAAATAACCCGCAACAAAAATATGTCCCGGGCGCACAAATGCAGAAAATGTCTTTTCTCATCCGGACTATACCGTCGGTTCCGGAATCCGCACTGCCATCAGCACGTCACCGGATCAGCCGCCGAAGCGGGTCATGGACTATACCATCGGTAGGGACTTTCACCCTGCCACAAAGACTTACGTATTCAGTTGAAACTTTGAATAGAGATTGCAGTAACATCATCTGCTTTGTCCATTATATTCCCACAGAAAAGATTTGTAAATAGAAAATGTAAAAATTTACGAATCCGCGGATGAATATCTATCGCTTTTTAGCGTTTCGCACCGGACGACGACTATTTTTCCTCCCTCCGCCCTGAACTTTACTTCCTTTCCGGCATACGTCATGCCGTAGATCCTTTCCGGGTCATTGTGATAAGCGGGCCTGGGATCCTGGGAAAGCACTTCCTCCAAGACCTTCATCTGCTCCGAATCAAACAGCTCCCTGCATTCGTCCGGAACGATAACCGGGAGACGGTACTCTTTCACCTTGTCAGAAAACCCTCCTTCCGCTTCGGGATGGGAATCCACGTAAGGAAGATACGGCTTTATGTCGTAAATCGGCGTCCCATCCATCAGATCCGCCCCTGTCACAGAAAGGACAGGGCCAAGCTTTCCATTAATTTCCACGGCGTCAAGCCGCACGCAGGACAGCCCTATGGGGTTCGGCCTGTAGGGGGAGCGTGTTGCAAACACGCCCACTCTCTCGTTTCCGCCAAGTCTGGGCGGCCGGACCGTGGGGCTCCACCCGTCTGCGGCGGAATCCGAAAATTCCCACAAAAGCCACAGATGGGTATACTCATCAAGCCCCCGCACCGCCTCTTTGCTCCGGTACTTTTCTTCAAAAATAATCTTCCCCCGCACTTTGGCAAGCCCGCTCTGTCTGGGAATGCCGAACTTATCCGGAAAATCCGTCCTTATATACGCAATCCTATGAAAAGTAATCTCTTCTCTCATTTTTAATTCCATTCTTAATTCAGGCGCTCTCTACAGATTCAAACCTCTGTAACGGTTCATGCACGCAAAGATTTCCTCTCTTCTGGGCATGGCAAGATTGCCTGGGATATCTCCCGCATTTCTTACATCTTTCCCGACAACCGCCGCAAAGCCCTTTTTCTCAATCTCGGACAGCAGATGCCCGATCTGCTCCCTCACCGTCGTTTTCCCGTCAAATCCGTCCTCCTCCATCCGTTTTAAGATATAGCCGAGACAAGTAAGCTGCTCGCTGTCCGCAAGCTGTTCCACATACCGCAGATCTACGGTATCATGGCTTAACTGTACGCCGTCTTTCCCCATCGTCTTAATCTTAATGCGGCCTTTATGGAAGACTTTCGGATTCTTTTTAGGTCTCCGGATATATTCCGGCGAAGGCGCACCGTCCTGAGGGTAGGAAAGCCCCGGATACTCCGCAGCCGCCTTCTTTGCTTCTTCCGTAATATCCCGCGGCACATAGTGGTCCATCTGGATGATTTTGTCCGCAACCTGGAAATATGCGCCGGAGCTTCCTGCAACCAGCACCGTGGATATGCCAAAATTTTCATACAGGGCGCCCATCCGCTCAATAAACGGAGTGATAGGCTCCATATTCCGATGGATGACCCTCTGCATCAGCTCGTCCCGTACCATAAAATTGGTAGCGCTGGTATCCTCGTCAATAAAAAACGCACTTGCCCCGGCTTCCATTGCCTCTACTACATTTGCCGCCTGTGAAGTGCTCCCGCTGGCATCCTCCGTATAGAACGCCTTCGTATCCTTCTTATTCGGCAAATCATTGATAAACAGGGAAATATCCGTATGCTTAATGCTCCTTCCATCCTCCGCCCGGATTTTCACCGCCGAGGAATCCGTCACAATATATTCCCTCCCGTCTCCGGCAATATGAGGATAAACGCACATCTCAAGAGCCTTTAAAAGCGTGGACTTTCCGTGGTAGCCTCCGCCGACTATAAGAGTGATTCCTTTTTTGATTCCCATACCGGAAATCTTTCCTTTATACGGAAGCTCCATCGTTACTCTCATGGAATCCGGCGCAGAAAACGGCACCGCGCCCTTCATAGGCTTCTGGGAAATCCCCGACTCTCTCGGAAGGATGGAGCCGTCGGCTACAAAAGCCACGAAATCTCTTTTCCCAAGTTCGCGCCGGATATATTCCCTGTCCTCTGAAAGCTCCATAACCCGCTCGGCCCTGCCGCAATCGATATTCTGATAGAAAAGGGCACGCTCCACACATTCCGGCAGAAAATCAAACAGAATCTTTATCAGCTCTCTCGCATTAATCGTTCTTCCGTTCGCAGGGAACCCGGCCTCAAAGCGGACGACAATGTCCCCGCTATCAGGATTCAGCGCACAGGCGCTCCGCTCCAACACCTCCTGGCCGCATCTGGTCACAGACAGGATGCCGCTCTTTCCGGAGCCCTTCGCCTGAAAGGAATACTTTCTGGCCTGCTCTTCAAATAATCTTGTCAGATGATCCTGCAAGGCAGTCCTTTTATGCTTTTTGTCATAAAGCCTCTCCGGGAAACCGGCGTTTTTTCCTGAGACCTCAATGTGCAGCTTTGAAGGTGCCGCAAAAGGGTCCCCCTGAACATGGTCTATCCATAAAATATATTTTCCAAACCGATAGCTCCCCTTCGTCCCTTTATACGCAGGATATCCCTTCCTGTCAATATTCAATAACAACTGCTTCAAATCGTTTGCCGTATTCATCGGTATCACACCCCTTTATTTTTCTCTTCATCCGCCGTCACGCCCGGACATGATTTGGTCCCTGACTTCATTTGTACGGCGCGTCAATACGCTTCTGCCTCTGTCCGGGTCATCCAGAAATGGATGCCCGTAGTAGAGTCCTGCCAGCGGTTTTCATTTAAATCCCAAACCTCGACCCATTCCCCTTTTCTATAGACGAAATTCTCGTCCACCAATGACCACGCCTCGTCAAAATTCTGCGTAAAATCAAAACTCTTAATCGTCAGCACCTTTGCCTTGCTGCACCTGCAGGACGGAAGCGTCGCAGAGGTCCTCTTGGCGTCCGCCGGAATGAGAAGCTGTACCATCCGGTCATTGACACACTTCTTGTAGCCAAGAAACGCTCCCTTCTCCGGACAATGGAGGCGGAACCATTTGGTATTTTCATCCGATACGACTCCTTCAAGCCTGGCAGACTCCAGCACTGCCCCGAACAGGTCCGCACCTTCAATATTGCATCCTCTCATGTCACAATACCGGAAGGACGCCGTTACCAGCCTCGCATTTTTAAAGTTCGCCTCTTTGACAGAACAGCCGTCAAACAGCGCATTTTCCACGGAGCTGTTCTCGAAATCCGCGCCGTCCAGCACCGTATTCTGAAAAGAGCTGAGAGTAAAATCCATATTCCTAAGGTCAACGCCTCTCAAATCCATATTCCAAATCTCTTTTTCAATAAATTTCAGCCGCTCTCCTTTTTTCCGGCCTGTAACTGCCGCCATAAAGTCTTTTTCAGATATTCTCTCCATAAAAGCGCCTCCCTGCAAATATTTTTACAAGTCTACGATCCTCGGACGATGATGGGTATAGGGCAGGAACTTTTTAATCAAGTCCTTCGTCTTAATTTTCAGATGTGTCGTATTAATGCCTGTATTGCACACAAAATACTCCGCCTCCGCCACCTCTTTGTCAAGGATAAGCTGTACATAGTCATCCTCATCGTTCAGAAGCCCCACAACGCTTGCAGAGCCTGGTTTCGTCCCCAGATGCTCCCACATATGTTCCGGGGAAGCAAAGGACATATGCGAAACCCCCAGCTTTTTACTGAAGGACGCCGTGTCGAATGCCTTCTCCTCCGGCATCACCAGCAGGAAAAACGTTGTCTTTTTCTGGTTGCACAAAAATACATCCTTGCGCACAGGCGCCCCGAACACTTTTCCGATATCCGCGCATTCCTCCATAGAAGCGGCCGGGTCGTTATCCACTCTCTCAAAAGGAATCCCAAGCGTTTTAAATACTTTATATACTTCCTGTTCGAGCGGCACCCTCTCACTCATATTTTCAGGCGGCGTCGTCACAATATCACTGATATACATTATATTTTCCTCCTCTGCCCGCAAACAGCGGTAATATCCTTTCCTATTTTAGCACAGATACTATCGGTTTTCCACAATCATTGACAAGTATTCTTTTTTTAAATATACTCTTAACCATATACGGAAATATGATTAACATACAAAGAAAGGAACCGCTGCATGATGAAATATATTCTGGCTTCCGCATCGCCCCGCAGAAAAGAACTGTTAAAAAAGACGGGCATCTCTTTCGAGATTATCCCGTCCTCTGTCGAAGAAAAAATTACAAAAACCGCACCGTCCGATATCGTGATGGAGCTTGCCCAGCAAAAAGCCCGCGCCGTCTTTGAATCCGTGCAGGCATCCAAAGCAGCTTCTTTCGGCTCCGGCGGGCTCACCGTTATCGGGGCGGACACCATCGTCGCCTACCGGGGCGAGATACTTGGAAAGCCGGCCAACCGTTCTGAGGCGTACGACATGCTTTCCATGCTCTCCGACCGGACGCATCAGGTCTACACCGGAGTCTCTCTTATCGTAAAAAGGCGGGAGATAATCGACGTTTGCACATTTTTCGAAAAAACGGACGTTACTTTTTATCCCATCCACAGAGACGACCTGCATGCCTACGTAGAATCCGGCGATCCTTTAGACAAAGCCGGCGCTTACGGCATTCAGGGAGATTTTGCCATCCATGTCAAGGAAATTCGCGGCGACTACAGCAACGTTGTGGGACTTCCTGTCGGACGTCTCTATCAGGAGCTTCTAAAGATTCAGTATGTCAGCTAGCCATATCCATATCGTAATACTTTTCCGCCGCATCCTCGATTGCGGCCCGCATAATGCGGATTAGCTTGTCAATCTGTTTTTTTGTTACAATCAGCGGCGGTATCATCCGGTTTACACTGTCCCCGATTGCCGTAATCAACACCAGCCTGTCAAGGCAGCCGTGCTTTACCTCTGCGGCAATCGGGATGTCATACTCGCATCCAACGAGGAGCCCCCGCCCCCTCACTTCTTTCACATGCGGAAGAAGCGCAAGCTGCTTTTTCATATATTCTCCCATTTCATAGGCATTTCTGCTTAAATCCTTATCTATAATTTCTGACACAGACGCATAGGCCGCTGCGCAGGCAAGCGCATGGCCGCCGTAAGTAGAGCCGTGGGTTCCCGCAGTGAATACCCCCGCCACTTTGTCGAGGGCGCAGCAGGCTCCGATAGGCATACCGCCTCCCATCGCCTTTGCCATAGACACAGCATCCGGCTTTACCCCGTATCCCATGTATGCCATTGGCGCCCCGGTACGCCCCCATCCGGTCTGCACCTCGTCAAAGAGCAGGAGCATGCCATGCTCATCGCACAGCTTCCTCAGCCCTTCGATAAATTCCTGCCTGGCCGGGTGTACGCCGCCTTCGCCCTGTACCGGCTCTATCAGAATGGCAATTGTATTTTCCGTCACCTTGGATGCAAAGTCTTCAAGATTGTTAAACTCCGCATAAGAAAATCCGGGAAGCATCGCTCCAAAGCTTTTTTGCACCGCGCTTTCCGGCTGTCCCGTAGCCGCCATAGCACCGTAGGTTCTCCCATGAAAACTATTTTTCGCAGTAATAATATGATACCGTTCCGGCCCGAAATTGTCTATGCCGTACTTCCTCGCCATCTTTATCATACACTCATTGGCTTCCGCTCCTGAATTTTGATAAAATATCTTATCCATCCCGATGGTATCGCATATCTTTTTTGCAAGAAGGGCCTGAGGAACCGTATACGGGTAGTTGAAGGTATGCATGATATCGTCGAGCTGCTCCTTAACCGCCTCCACTACGCGCTCGTTCCTGTTCCCCGGACTGTTTACCGCAACACCTCCGTAAAAATCAAGGTATGCGTTGCCCTCTTCATCATAGATATACATTCCTTCCGCTCTCTCTGCAATAAAATCATACCGCTCATAAGTCTCCACCATGTATTTTCCCACTATGTCTTTTAGTTCCTTCGGAGTAAGCCCCTTCAGTCTCATTGCAAATCCCTCTCTTTCCTGATTATTCTGTAATCCTGCGCCGACAGCCGGTTCACATATAAATTTTATGATGCGCGCACGGCCCCGCATTGCCGGACATATGCAAAAAAGGACACCGCACCAAACGGTACGGCATCCTCGCCTTTAACGATATCAACTATAAACCTAGCGGCCGGCTCTGTCAATACCTTTTTTCAGAATATCCATGCGGTCTCTATGCGGCTGTCCTTCTCTTTTCCAGTTCCCTTGTCATCTCTCCTCTCATCGCATCCAATTTGTAGAAGTATGTAAGCGCCCCAATCAGCACGCACAAGACGATGGGAATCCAGATAAAGCACAC
>CAJTUQ010000092.1 GCA_910579335.1 uncultured Dorea sp.
ATGATATTTTTTCAACAACTCTCTGTACTTTTGGCGCAATTCCTCAATCGTCTTTACTCCTGCAAAATATGTATACATATGCCTGTACTCCTTTTTACAAAAGCACCCGACCATTGATTTCATAGTTTGAAAAGAGCAAAAAAGTAAGCCTTTCGGCTCACTTTTCCACGCTGAAAACTCATATCATATTAAAATGCCTGAAAGCCGCCATAATCGCTTTTTCTTTCTCTTGCGGACATTTCGGCACATGGCTTTTATTATCGCCTACATTGTAATTCAGACGCTTTTCAAAGCCGCATTTGTCTTTTATCTGTGCCACATACAAGGATGATACTTTTAAATCATATTCTGATTTTATCCATTCTTTGATTTCCGTATAAGTTGCACACCCCTGCATATCTTTCAGATATTCGTTGTCTTTTGGCTTAAAATCAACATACGCATAGACAGTATCAGCAGTGTAACTATTTCCTACCCAAAAGGACAACCGTCTCAACATGCACCGTATGCGGAAACTGATCTACCGCCCTCACTCTCTCAATCTCATACCCTCTCCCTCTCAAATACTTCACATCCCTTGCCAGCGTAGCCGAATCACAGCTCACATATACGATTCTCTCCGGCTGCATATCCGCCATCGTCCTAAGCAGTTCCTCTTCACAGCCTTTCCTCGGCGGGTCCACAACGATCACATCCGCACAGGCCTTCTCCCCGCCGTGGTTCTTTGCGTATTCCTCATAGTATTCGGGCAGTATCTCCTCCGCCCTCCCGACAAAAAACTCCGCATTATGAATGCCGTTTATCGCCGCATTATTCCTCGCATCCTCAATCGCCTGGGGAACCACTTCCACGCCATAGACTTTCCCCGCTTTCTGCGCAAGAAACAAAGAAATCGTACCGATTCCGCAGTACAAGTCCCACACTACTGCGTCGCGGGCCATTTTACCAGCCCCGTACAATCCCGCATATTCCAGAGCCAGACTGTAGAGCTTCTCTGTCTGTACCGGATTGACCTGAAAAAATGACAGCGGAGATATCTGATATTTCACATCCCCGATATAATCCGTTATGTAACTCTTTCCCCATAAGAGCTGAATGCTCCGCCCCATAATTACATTCGTTTTTTCCTTATTTATATTTAAAGTAATGCTCGTCATCCCTTCGATTCCTGTCAAGTCCCTTATCAATTCTTCTTTATGGGGAACCGCATCAGCGTTTATTACCAGGCAGACCATGATTTCCTTTGTTTTAAACCCGTATCTTAACAGTACGTGCCGCACCAGACCCGCGTGCTGCTTTTCATCGTAGGCTTTAATCCCATACTTTTTCATAAACGCAAGTATGATGCCAAGTATTTTTTCATTAACCTCCACTCCAAGCAGGCAATTGGTATTGGGAATAATGCTGTGCGTCCTGCCTGCGTAAAAACCTGCGGCAGGATTCCCCTCTCTATCTGTTCCAATAGGAAATTGCGCCTTATTCCGGTAGTGGAAAGGTGCGCCAAGCTTCCCGCTCTCCTCCATCCCTACAATCGGTTCCATCGTACGCTCCAGCAGCTCTTTGGGAACTCCGCCGATTCGGATAAGGTTCTCCTTAACCTTTCCTTCTTTATATTCCAGCTGTTTTTCATATGCCATTTCCTGAATCTGGCAGCCGCCGCATTTCCTTGCAACCGGGCATGGCACTTTCTTCACGCGGCCGTCTGACGGCGCAAGAATCTTTATCAGCTTTGCATATCCATAACTTTTCTTAGCTTTCATAATTTTGGCTTCCACCATATCCCCAGGCACCGTATCCTTAATAAAAAGCGTATATCCGTCTACTTTCCCGATTCCTTCACCGTTTATTCCCATATCCTCAATCCATACTTCCACGACGTCATTCTTCTGCACAAACACACCCCCTGCAATTCTTTACACTTATAAACGCAATACAAAACTCTGTCTTTTCACACAGAAAATTATAATCCCAACAAGCAAGAAGCCTTGCCTGCCGCCGCCGGCTGCCAAATCAATCCCTCAAAGACAAAGCTGCCCCTCTATATTAATTTAGGACGCAGCCCTCAGGCAGAGCTGCGCCCCAATTCAATACAGAATATTATTAACTAAATCACGGTCTTCCTGAGATTTGATTCAAACAGCCGATTATATCCCAGCCAGTCATTACTATTCTTTTCCCTGAATATTTCCGTTAACGTCTGCATCTTGGCATCCGCACAATCCGCAAAATTAAGTGCCAGAGCTTCCGCTAATGCGGGTTTTTTCGGCGAGCCGTACTCTAATTCGCCGTGATGGGCGATAATGCAATGCTTCAGCTCACTGGCTAATCTCTCCGGAAAACCGGGGATACTTCTCACCGCATCGCTTATCATCTCGACTCCGATTACGATATGCCCCAAAAGCTGTCCGTCATCCGTATAATCATTCTCCGGAAACGCAGACAATTCCTTTATCTTCCCAATATCATGGCAGATGGCTGCAGTGCAGAGCAAATCCTTATTCAGAATGGGATACGCCCCCGCCATGTATTCACAGAACTTCACCACGCTCAGCGTATGCTCCAGCAGTCCTCCGGAAAATCCGTGGTGGACGCTCTTTGCGGCAGAATGCGCTTTGAATTTTCTGGCAAATGCCGCATCCTTAACAAAATAAAACTCAACCGCCTGCCTCAGATACGTGTTTCCGATTCTTTCTATATAACCGACAAGCTCCTGATACATACCCTCTGTACTCTTATCCGTAGTCGGCATGTAATCCGCCGGTACATACTCGCCCTCCTCCGCTTTCCTTATCTGGCGGATATTCAATTGGAGATTGTTATTGTACGTAATGACATCGCCGAAAACCTCGATAAAATCATTTTCCGCATAATCCGCAATTCCATTGGAATTGGGATCCCAGACCTTCCCGTCAAGCGTCCCTGTCTTATCCTGCAGAATCAAGTTATCGTACGGTTTTCCATTCCTTGTTTCCGCAGAGCGTTTACCCTTACAAAGATAAATATTGCGTATTGTTTCTCCCTCAACAAGAGTATTTATATATCTCATGTTCCAAATGCCTTTCTACTTCATCTTTATTCTGCTGCCGACCGTGACATCAAAATCAATGTCCACATATTCGCCCCCGGCTCCCTGCCTTAAGCCTTGAAGCCGAAACTGTGCCCCCACGTTTTTGTGCAGCAGTATGCCATAATAATTAGACAGGCTGATTGTATTCTGCCCGTCGATTCCGACGATTACATCGCCGCTCTGGATGCCGGCCGCCATAGCCGGAGAGTCTGCCTCCACCTCTTTTACATATATTCCAAGAGGCATCCCTTTCTCTTCTAATTCCTCCGTCACGTCCATCCCGCAGATTCCTGTATACGGAATGGCCGAACCATTTGACAAAAGCTCTATGCTGCTTTTAATATCTGAAATTCCATACCCGGCAACTCTACGGTTTCCCTCCGTTCCAAGTACTGTCCGGCTGATGATACCTACCAGCTGGCCGCGGCGGTTAAATATTGCGCCGCTCCCGTTATCATTTCCGGCAATATTCGTACTGATAAGCTTAAAACAACCGTCGGCAAGCTCTATGTATTCCTCGTCCACAGTAACGACACCGTATCCAGCCGCCTCGTCTGCACCATAAGGTTTCCCAATAGCAATGACCGTATCGCCGCTCTTTACAGAATTTGAACTTCCGATTTTTACAGTTCTGATTCCTGACCATGTAGTTTTATCTATCTGCTCCCTCAAAACCGCATATACACATAGGCCAAGATTCGTATCCCTCATCTTTTCTGACGCCTCATGTATACTTTCATCCGGAAATGTTACCTCTATATGCTCCCCTTCCTTCACCGGCACGAGATCCGAAAGAATTAATAGTTCACGGCCATTGTCGGCAATAAGGATGCCCGTCGTACTTTCCGCCGGACCGCCCTTATTCTCTTCATCAGACACTTTTCCTACCGATACGATGCCCCTTTTGGCCTGTATCGCTTCCGAATTTAAAGTCTGGAGCACATGGCGGTATAGATCCTCTTCCGATTCTTTCTCTTCCTCTTTTGCCGGTTCGCCCGCAGGCTCCTCTTCCTCGTCTTTGGGAATCTCAACCTGCTCAGGATTGTTATTAATGCGAGGCTCCAGCCACGGGGTTAATGCACAAAAAATAATGCTGGCTGCCGCACCGAAGACAGCTCCGCATCCAAGAAGCCGCAAAATACCAACTTTCAGCCTTTTACCGCTGACAGTTTCATCCTTAATAACCTCCTGTAAAAAAGAATACTCTTCTCGCCCCTTTTCCCCATCAAGCTCTTCCTGTGGAATATTCTTCTCTTCCATCGATGCACGCATCTCCTTTGCAATCCTTCTATTAGTATACATGAAACACTGTAAATGTTCAATATTTATCCTTTTCTTTATAATGCAAATAAGGTAAAATAGAATCTGGTACGGATGAAAGGTCAGGTGTATTATGAACAAAAAGACATTAACAAAGTTAGAATATAATAAAATCATAGATTTACTTACAGAACAAGCGTCCTCCTTCAGCGGAAAAGAGCTGTGCAAAAAACTGAAGCCCAAATTATCCATTGAAGAAATTCAGACAGCACAAGAACAGACCGCAGCAGCCTTTTCCAGGATAGTAAAAAAAGGGCGTCCGTCCTTCGGCGGCTGCAGCCCGGTCAGCGATTCCTTAAAGCGCTTAGAGATTGCAGGTACTCTCGGAAGCGGGGAGCTCCTTCGCATCTGCAGGCTGCTAGAATGCGCAGGGCGTGCACGACGATTTTGATGCCGGCGAGGACTGCCTTGACATCTATTTTTCCCGCCTTGAACCGGTAGCTTCTCTTTCTGCAGAGATTCGCAGATGCATTTTGGAAGAAGACGAAATCAGCGATGATGCAAGCCCTAATTTAAAGCATATCCGGCGTTCCATCGGACAGATGAATGATAAAGTTCATTCCACCCTCTCCGGCTTGGTAAACGGCTCCCTCAGGACTTATCTTCAAGATGCGATTATTACCATGCGGGGCGACCGTTACTGCATTCCTGTCAAGGCGGAATACAGAAGCCAGGTTTCCGGCATGATCCATGACCAGTCTTCCACCGGCTCTACTCTGTTTATTGAGCCGATGGCTGTCGTAAAGCTGAATAATGACTTAAAGGAACTTTATGCAAAAGAGCAGGAAGAGATACAGGCAATTCTTGCCCGTCTGAGTGCGGATGCAGCAGAGCATACCGACACGATAAGGAGCAATTACTCCGTCCTGTCGGAGCTTGACTTTATCTTTGCCAAAGGCTGCCTGGCACTCGACATGCAGGCAAGCATGCCCATCTTTAATACGGAAGGGCGCATCCACATACGGGAAGGGCGGCACCCTCTTTTGGAGCGGAGAACTGTCGTTCCAATCACTGTATCTCTAGGGAAGGATTTTGACCTTCTGATTGTCACAGGCCCTAACACCGGCGGAAAGACAGTGTCTTTAAAGACGGTAGGTCTTTTTACGCTTATGGGACAGGCGGGACTCCACATACCGGCCCTTGACCGTTCCGAGCTTGCCGTCTTCCATGACGTGTATGCGGATATCGGTGACGAGCAGAGCATTGAACAAAGCTTAAGTACCTTTTCGTCGCATATGACAAATATTGTTTCCTTTTTAAAGCATGTAGATGAACACTCTCTTGTGCTTTTCGACGAGCTTGGAGCCGGCACGGATCCGACAGAGGGCGCTGCGCTTGCAGCCGCAATACTAAACCATCTTCATGTCAGAGGGATCCGCACAATGGCTACCACCCATTACAGCGAGCTTAAAATATATGCCCTATCAACAGAAGGCGTAGAAAATGCTTGCTGCGAATTTGACGTTGAAACCCTGCGCCCCACCTATCATCTTTTAATTGGTATACCGGGCAAGAGCAATGCATTTGCCATCGCAGGGAAGCTGGGCCTTCCGCAGGAAATCATTGATGAAGCAAGAACACAGCTTACCGAACAGGACGAATCCTTTGAAGACATTCTGACAAATCTTGAATCCAGCCGTAAAACGATAGAAAAAGAGCAGGCTGAAATCGCCGCATATAAACGGGAGCTGGAGGCATTAAAGCAAGAGGCAAAAAGAAAGCAGGAAAAGCTGGAGGAACAGAAAGAGCGGATTTTACGGGAAGCCCATGAGAAAGCCCATAACATATTGGCCGAGGCAAAGGAAACTGCGGATGAAACCATTAGAAACTTCCACAAATTCGGAAAAGAAAATATCTCTGCCTCCGAGATGGAAAAAGAGCGGGAACGGCTGCGTAAAAAAATGGAGGCCGCACGATCCGGTATGGCAAAAGAAGCTGCGCGGCCGCATAAACAGCACAAAGCAGGAGATTTTAAGCTCGGTGAATCTGTCAGGGTCCTGAGCATGAATCTTAACGGAACCGTATCTTCCCTGCCGGATTCCAAAGGAAACGTAACCGTGCAAATGGGCATTCTGCGCTCACAGGTTCACATATCCGATTTGGAAATCATAGAGGAGAAACCCTCTTATCTGCAGAAAACTGCAAATCAGACGCGAAAAGGAAAAGTAAAGATGAGCAAGGCCCTCTCTGTCAGCACAGAAATCAATCTTCTCGGTAAGACTGTCGACGAGGCGATTGCAGAGCTTGACAAATACCTTGACGATGCGAGTTTAGCCCACTTAAGCAGCGTGCGCATTGTACATGGGAAAGGGACGGGCGCCCTGCGCTCAGGAATCCACGCCTACCTAAGACGGCAGAAGCATGTAAAGTCTTTCCGTCTTGGCGCATTCGGCGAAGGGGACGCAGGGGTAACCATCGCAGAATTAAAATAACAGGAGGTAACTATGGTAAACAAACAAAAAATATTAATTGTAGATGATGATGAAAATATCGCAGAGCTAATTTCCCTCTACCTTACGAAAGAATGCTTTGATACAATGACCGTCAATGACGGGGAACAGGCATTGGTGGCATTTGATACCTATCAGCCGGGCCTGGTTCTTCTTGACCTCATGCTTCCGGGAATCGACGGCTATCAAGTATGCAGGGAGCTGCGCACCCGCTCCAGCGTGCCGATTATCATGCTTTCAGCCAAAGGCGAAATCTTTGACAAAGTTCTCGGCCTGGAACTTGGGGCGGATGATTATATTATGAAGCCCTTCGATTCAAAAGAGATGGTCGCCCGCGTAAAGGCAGTCCTCAGACGTTACCATGCCGTACCGAAAGCAGAAGCCGTCTCCTCCGACAAAGGGAAGTGCGTGGAATACCCCGGACTTACCGTAAATCTCACAAATTATTCTGTTATCGTTGACAACCGGAATGTGGAAATGCCTCCAAAGGAACTGGAGCTGTTATATTTCCTCGCTTCTTCTCCGAACCAGGTATTCACCCGCGAGCAGCTTCTGGATCAGATCTGGGGTTATGAATACATAGGAGATACCCGTACCGTAGATGTCCATATCAAACGGCTGCGCGAAAAAATCAAAGACCACAGCGGATGGAGCCTAAGCACCGTGTGGGGCATAGGATACAAATTTGAAGTGAAATAAAAGGGGATGCCGAAAAAATATGAAAAGCACACTGTATTTAAAGTTCATCATTATATACTTTATCTTCGGATTTCTGAGCATTTTTACTGTAGGTGCTTTAACTACCGGCCTGTTCTCCTCCCCCCTTAACCGGGCAATTGCTTCAAATCTCTATAAAGAGGCGAATCTGGTAGCCACGGATTTTCTGCCGAAATATTTTTCCGAGCAGGTATCTTTGTACAACGTCCATACGCAGCTTGACGGAATGGAGACTCATTTGAATGCGGCGGTCTGGTTTGTTGACCGTGAGGGAAAGCTCATCACTTCAGCCCAATCAGACAGCTACCCGCCCGCTCCATATCAGATTATGGACTTTAACCCTGCTGAAATAGGAAGCGCACAATACGATGTCAGTGATTACCACGGATACTTTTCGGACGACGTCATTACGGTCATTGCGCCTGTTATCTACGAATATTCACCAAAAGGCTACCTGCTGATTCATAAAGATTTGTCCGATACAGAATATCTGGAAGACTTGTTTTTGCGGACTACTTATATTACCGTTTCTGTAATTTATTTATTATCCTTTATGATATTACTTGCTTTCCGCTTCTTCGTCTACCATCCGCTAAGTAAAATCACAGAAGCGGCAACCCAGTACGCTTCCGGCAATCTGGATTATGAGATTCCGGTAAATACGCAGGACGAGATGGGATATCTCTCCGCTTCCCTGAATTATATGTCCTCGCAGCTTAGGGATATGGAAGATTACCAAAAAAAATTCGTGGCAAATGTATCTCACGACTTCCGCTCTCCCCTAACCTCTATTAAAGGATATGTGGAAGCAATGGCCGACGGGACGATTCCGCCCGATATGCACGAAAAGTATTTGAAAATCATCCTGTTCGAAACAGAACGCCTCACCGATCTGACACAGGATTTGCTCACGCTGAATGAATTTGACACAAAAAATCTTCTCTTAAACAGGGAAAAATTTGATATACACGATATGATTAAAAATGTCGCCGCTTCCTTTGAAGGAACCTGTACCCAGAAGAAAATTTCCATCGAACTTGTCTTCGCTACCAAACACTTAGTGACATTTGCCGACAAAAGGAAGCTGCAGCAGGTGCTCTATAACCTGCTGGACAATGCTATTAAATTCAGCGACGCCGAATCATCCATCAAAATCGAAACGACCGAAAGAGGCGACAAGATTTACACCTCCGTAAAAGATGAAGGACCAGGCATTCCGCGAAACTCCCTAAACAAAATATGGGAGCGGTTTTACAAGACGGATCTCTCGCGCGGAAAAGATAAAAGAGGAACCGGACTTGGCCTTGCTATCGTCAAGGAAGCAATACAGGCCCACGGGGAAAACATCAACGTCATCAGCACAGAAGGCGTAGGAACAGAATTTATCTTTTCTCTTCCCAAAGTACAATAACCATTGCCTTTACTCATCTAAAAAAAATTGCAGAAAAATGCACAGGGCGCATCAAACAGTCCCTGTGCATGATTATTTTTGTTCTTACTCTTCCGGAACTACAATCAAATCTTTTGTAAAGCTGTTGAGCACTTCACATCCGTCCTCTGTAATAATTACAAGGTCCTCGATACGTACGCCGATACCTTCATCTGCAAGGTAAATGCCCGGCTCTACGGAAAAGCACTGTCCAACCTTGATGATATCCTCATTTACAGAAGAAACATCTCCAAATTCATGATCCTCAAGCCCGATAGAATGTCCGGTCCTGTGTGTAAAATATTCGCCGTATCCCTTTTCTTCAATATAGTTCCTTGCCGCAAGGTCAACGTCGCACATTCTATTGCCCGGCTTTGCAGCCTCGATACCGCGTCTGTTCGCCTCTACAACAATGTCATAGATTTCTCTTGCCCTGTCAGATACCTCGCCGATAAATACGGTTCTTGTCATATCTGACGCATAATTGTCTTTGAATGCGCCGATGTCAAGGATTACACAGTCTCCGCGCTTGCCTTTGGAGTCGTCTGTAACATGATGTGGGTCAGCAGCCCCCTTCGCATAAGCAGTAATTGGATCAAAAGATACATCCTCGCAGCCAAGCTCTTTGTAAATCTCACGGATTTTTTGATTCAGCTCTTTCTCTGTCAGTCCCTTTACTACCCACGGAATCAATTTCTCCATAGCGATGTCATTGAGCCTTGAGGATTCTCTCATAAGCTCTTTCTCTTTCTCATCTTTTACCATACGGATATAATCCACAATCGGAGAACCATTCACGAACTTGCTTCCGCCGCCTAACTCCTGCAGACGAAGAAGAAATCTCGCCGGCCATGTCTTGTCAATACCCATAACCTTGTCCTTCTCAACAAATCTGCTTAAGATTTCCACTCCATCCTCAATGTCGTCATACCATACCAATTCTACTCCCAAATCCTTCTCCTGCGGGAAGAGCTTGTTAATTACAAGTTTGTGATTTCCATTTACATTCAGATATAATGCCAATAACCGCTCTCCCGGAGCAATCCATTTCCCAGTCAGATAGAAAATTGCAACCGGATCAGATATAATCATCTGTGGTACGCCATGCTCCTCCATTGACTTCAACACTCTAGACACTTTTCCTTGATCCATTTTTACCCCAACCTTTCTATAGTTATTTAAAATATGTAAACCGCCAGTCCCTGCCTGTTTACGTCAATTCCATTATAGACCGCAGTACAGTAAAAGTCAATCCGAACGCATTGTTCTTGAGACAAAAAAGAGGTTCCCCCTCCTTTTGAGGGATAACCTCTTTAAAAGCTTATTCTTCGGCAAACTCAAGAACTAATTCCGGTGCCTCTTGCGTATCTTTCACTTCCGTCTCTGCCGGAAACTCTGATTCTGTCTCGTCGTCAT
>CAJTUQ010000093.1:0-323 GCA_910579335.1 uncultured Dorea sp.
TACCACATTAATGAAAAAAGCGGTATACATCATTCGCTGATTTTTCATTCATAGACGGGAGACTCTTTAGTTCCTCCACCGTCGCATTCCGAATGGCCTCAATATCCGCAAAATGTCTCATCAATTCCTTCCTTCTGACAGCACCTACTCCTGGAATATCGTCAAGAACCGAATGTACTTGATTTTTGCCCCGAAGCTGCCTGTGGAATGTAATCGCAAAGCGGTGCGCCTCGTCCTGTATCCTTGTAATCAGCCGGAAGCCTTCGGAATTTCGGTCGATAGGAATCTCAACATTATGATAATACAATCCTCTTGTCCGGTGG
>CAJTUQ010000093.1:360-10390 GCA_910579335.1 uncultured Dorea sp.
CTTTAATTTATCAAGAACCGCAAGCGCTACATTCACCTGCCCTCTTCCGCCGTCCATCATAATCAAATCAGGAAATGCCGTAAATCCGCCAAGCTCCTTTCCTTCCTCACGCTCTCTCAGTCCGTGTTCAAATCGCCTTGTCAGCACCTCCTCCATGCTGGCATAATCGTCCGCTCCCTGGACTCCTTTGATTTTAAACTTTCTATAATCGTTTCGCTTTGGCTTTCCGCGCTCGTAAACTATCATAGAGCCCACAGAAGCAAATCCGCTCGTATTGGAAATATCATAGGCCTCCATCCGCACGATACGCTCTAAGCCCAGCAGCTTTTCCAACTCCTTCACTGCCCCAATCGTTCTTCCTTCTTCCCGTTTCAACCGTTCCTTGTCCGTTTTCAGTACAAGCTCCGCATTTTTTGCGGCAAGCTCTACCAGCTTTTCTTTCGTCCCCTTTTTCGGAACCCTGATATGCACGCGGCGTCCCCGTTTCATACCAAGCCACTCTTCGATCACGCCACTGTCTTCGATTTCCTCCTGCAGCATCAGCTCCGAGGGGATATACGGCGTTCCGGCATAAAATTGTTTGATAAAACTGGTAAGTATCTCTTTTGGAGAATCTCCTTTCACAATTTTCAAATAAAAATGGTCTCGCCCAATAAGCCTTCCTCCCCTGATAAAAAATACCTGGACTACCGCATCCTCCTCTTCAACGGCCGCCGCCAGAATATCCCTGTCTTCTCCCGCCGTATCTGTAATTTTCTGCTTCTGGGCAATTTTATTCACACTTGAACGCAACTCCCTGTATTCAATTGCCTTCTCAAATTCCAGATTCTCTGACGCCTCCTGCATTTTCTCTTCCAGTTCCCTTAAAACCGTATCATAATTTCCATTCAAAAATTGAAGCACCTGCTCCACCGATTTTCTATACTCTTCCTGTGTAATATATCCTTGACAGGGAGCCTTACACTGATGGATATGGTAATTCAGGCACGGCCTCTCCTTACCGATATCACGGGGCAGCGTCCGTCTGCACGTCCTGATGTAATAAAGCTTCCGGATGAGCTCTATCGTATCTTTTACAGCCCCGGCGCTGGTATACGGCCCAAAATATTTAGCCTTATCCTTAACCATCTTCCGCGCCAGAATAATTCTTGGAAATGCTTCGTCTACAGTCACCTTAATAAAAGGATACTCCTTGTCGTCCATCAGCATCGTATTATATTTCGGCCTGTGTTCCTTAATGAGATTACATTCCAGAACAAGCGCCTCCAGTTCGGAATCCGTCACGATATATTCAAACCTCGTAATATGAGTCACCATCTGTTCTATTTTGATACCTTTATTGCGGCTGCTTTGAAAATATTGTCTTACACGGTTTTTAAGACTTATCGCTTTCCCTACATAAATGATGGCATCCGACTCGTCATGCATAATATACACTCCCGGCTTCCCCGGCAGTTTTTTCAGTTCCTCCTGAATATCAAACATATCTCCCAGCCCTCCCCGGCTCTCATTTTACTCAAACGATCAAGCACTTTTCCCTCGCTTATCCGTCCTGTCTTCAACATAAAAATTACTGCGAAATCCGAAGATTCCGCAGCAATCCTTATTTCATACCGATACGCTCTTCCGTTTCCTTTTCTTCCTCAGGGTCAATGCCCTCTGCCTCATGGAAGATTTCCATAAATTCTTTACCTGTAATCGTCTCCTTCTCGATAAGGAATCCTGCGATCTTATCTAATGATTCCCTGTGCTCAGTCAGCAGCCGTTTGGCCTCCTCATACGCACCTTTTAAAATCTTCATAACTTCCTTGTCGATCTCCGATGCCGTAGCCTCTCCGCAATTGGCAACCGCCCTTCCGTCAAGGTATTTATGCTGCACGGATTCCAGCCCGATAAGCCCAAACTTTTCACTCATTCCATACTGCGTAATCATCGCCCTGGCTATCTTGGTCGCTTTCTCAATATCATTCGAAGCGCCTGTCGTCACCGTATCAAAAACAATTTCCTCTGCAGCCCGCCCTGCAAGGGCTCCCACCAGCATCGCATCAAGCTCCTTCCGGGTATTCAGGAATTTCTCTTCCTCCGGCGTCTGCATCACGTATCCTAAAGCTCCCATCGTACGGGGAACAATGGTTATTTTTTGTACAGGTTCGGCATCCTTCTGGAGTGCGCTGACAAGTGCGTGCCCTACTTCATGGTAGGAAACGATTTTTCGCTCCTCCTGGCTCATAATCCGGTCTTTCTTCTCTTTTCCGACCAGTACGACTTCCACTGCTTCAAACAAATCCGCCTGTGAAACCGCGTTCCTTCCATGCTTCACGGCAGTAATCGCCGCTTCATTAATCATATTGGCAAGGTCAGAGCCCACGGCTCCGGAGGTTGCCAGCGCAATCGCCTCCAAGTCCACGGTTTCATCCATTTTCACGTCTTTGGAATGAACCTTAAGCACATCCACCCTTCCCTTAAGATCCGGTTTTTCCACCACGATACGACGGTCAAAACGCCCTGGTCTTAGAAGCGCCGGGTCTAAAATCTCCGGACGGTTCGTTGCCGCCAGAAGTACAAGTCCTTTATTGCTCTCAAAACCATCCATCTCAGTCAGAAGCTGGTTCAGAGTCTGCTCTCTCTCATCGTTGCTTCCCATCTGGTTATCCCTGCTCTTTCCGATTGCGTCAACCTCATCGATAAACACAATACACGGCACCATCTGCTGCGCCTGCTTAAAAAGATCGCGGACGCGGGATGCTCCGACGCCTACGTACATTTCCACAAATGCAGAACCGGAAAGAGAGAAAAAAGGTACATTTGCCTCACCTGCAACCGCTTTTGCAAGAAGTGTCTTACCGGTTCCCGGAGGCCCTACGAGAAGCGCTCCCTTCGGAAGCTTGGCACCGACACTCGTATATTTCCCAGGATTATGGAGAAAATCTACTACCTCCTGAAGCGATTCCTTGGCCTCATCCTGTCCTGCAACGTCTTTAAAAGTTACGCCCGTCTGTTTCTCCACATACATCTTGGCGTTGCTTTTGCCGATGCCCATCATTCCGCCGCCTTTGGACATCTTTCTTGTCATATAAACAAATGCGCCGACAATTAGGGCGACCGGCAGTATCGTCATCAGCACGTTCAGTACCATGACTGAAGTCGTATCCGGTATCGTATGCTTATATTCAACCCCCGCCTTATATAAGCGGCTGGACAAATTAACGTCATTTACAATTCCGGTAAAATACTCCTTCCCAACCTTCTCTTTCCCCTTTTTCTTTGCTGTGATAACAAGCTTATCGCTTTTTATCTCAACTTTTTTTATCTCACCTTTATCCACCATCGAAAGAAACTTATTGTACGAAATTTCTTCTGAATTGGTCGCTCCCCTAAACTGGTAAAGCGCCAAAACCATAATGGTAGTGATGAGCGTCACCAATATCACAAAGGAAATGCCCTGCTGGTTTTTATTGTTATTTGGTTTCTGGTTGTTTTGATTATTCTGGTTGTCCATCTTTTCCTCCTGTATTACCTCTTATATTATAAAGACAGCCTTATGTGAAATCAATAAAAACATTACCACTGACTGAATTTTTTACGGTTATACTAGGCTTATTTTATGTTTTTTATAGAAATTTTACAATTAATTTTTACCTATTATTCACATTGTAAATTATTTTAGTATCAAATTAGTATCAAAACCTCCCTCTTAACGCTTCCCATTCTACGGTGCTCATATGCGTCCTGTGAAAGCTCTGCACTCCGATATGGCGCACGGGTCCTGCTGCCATGTACTGTTCATAATAGGCCCGGAATATTTTATTGCGGCTTTGGCTTCCCAGTTTCCTAACCGCCTTAGCTTCTAACTGCCTTGCCCTCTCAACCCCTACCCCCAGGCTTTCGCCCACCTCCTTAAGCGTCATTCCTTCCTTGTACCGCAGCTTCACCGCTTCCGGAAGATTATCCGGCAGCTGTTCAACGGCTATCCACAGCTCACGCCTCATATCTGCGGCATCCAGATTCCTTACGGCGTCCTCTTCCATATCTTCCCCTGATGCAATCGTATCATACAGAGTGACATCCTCATCCGCTCCGTTTACCGGCTCGCTCAGGCTCGAAATACGCTCCATCCTCACATCTTTTTGTATCGTCCGAAGTTTTTTTCGGCTGACGCCTAAAAGTGCGCATAGAGCTTCCTCGGACGGGAAGCGTCCGTATTCCTTCCGGTATTCCCTCACCGCCCGGCCGTATCTGTCGGTCCATTCCCTGGCATGTACCGGAATCCGTATCATGCCGCCGCAGTTATCAATATACCGTCTCATAGCCTGCCTTATCCAAAAGGCAGCGTAGTTAAGAAACGGCACTCCTTTATCAGGATCATACTGCCTTACGGCCTCGCACAGCCCTATGTAACCTTCCTGCTTTAAGTCATCCAGCTCCGCACGGCCCTGATACTTCATAGCCAGCTTTGCAATAAAGCCCTCGGTCTGATGCCAGAGTATAAGCATGTTCCCGGCCTCCTCCTCTTTGGACTTAATCCGGGCAACTAACTGTTCATTCGTCACGATTACACCACCCCTTTCACACAAAAATACCCCAGACAGTCAAAAGGAGAAAAAGAAAGTCCAGGGTACTTTTATCAAAATTTAGATTTGCATCGTAGAAATTTCTACACCTTGCCACACGATTGCCTGGGCCGTCACAATTCGTGACGTCCGTACACTCTGTTACACGGTATCTCTCGGAATCTTGCCGTTTGTCAGCTGATTAACCGGCACAGGGGACGTTCCCGTATGGACCATTAAGCTGTTCGGCTCCTTTGCTGCTTCTTTGGGACCGCCGCCGTCCTTCCCCTTATTCCTTGCTCTTTTGCCGTAATGCATCCGTTTTCTCTCGTTTGCATTCGCTGCCCTTCCCAGCGTCGCATCCGGACGGCTCAGGCTTAAATCCTCGTTCAACTCATTGACGATTGCATAGTATCCGCTGCCATAATAGAAATACTCTTTATTTCCCGTCACCGCATTCCATCCCGGCAAATCTACAAGCCCGATATTCATCTTTGAATTGATGATATTACGGATGCTTGCAAAGGCGTTCAGCTGCTTCTGCACCGTGATGCGGTCCTTTATCAAGTCAAAATAGGGGTTGTCTGTTTTCCGCATAGCTTCACATATCCGGCTTACGGCCAAATCGTCTTTATTATCCTCGGCATACATCTGCAGCATAGCCAGAATTTCAATTTTCCCCATATGGCCCCTGCAAAGCGCTGTAAGATTGGATTCCAATGCCGTCTGGTAATCACTGGAGCCCATCCTCATTTTTGCGGCACGCACATGAAACGCCGTATAATCCTCCTCACGCTCATTCACGATTTTAAGCATATCTTCACGGTACTTATCCGTGGCGCCGATAAATATTTTACGGTCCTCCGCTATGCTAGCCCTTTTTCCCTCATCCGTAAGTTTTGTAGACGCCAGTGTATCCCGTCTTGCCTCACGGAACGCATCCGCTTCTCTTGCCGCTTTCCCGAACAGCTCCAGCAGTCTTGTTTTTTCCTTCATCCTGTTTATCCCCTTTCCACTCTTTCCAATGATACATTAACCGCATTGTTTCCCTTTTCCGTCTGTTCCGTCCGGTAACTTACCCTCTGGCCGGATTCCAGAATACGAAAACCTCTCATTAAAATATTGCTCTGATGCACAAATGCATCTTTGCCGTCATCCCCTGCAATGAATCCATATCCTTTCACCGGGTCAAACCATTTTACTACTCCGCTTTGCATTTCTTCAACGCTCCTTTCCTGCTTTGCTGCGCACCAAACAAAAAGAGTGCAGGAATAACAAACCGTGAATTTCACGGAATGCCGTTCCCACACCCTTTAGGCTTCCGGCTGCTGCCGGGGTACTTGTCTATATATTGTATAGCGATTATATCAAATGAAATCGAATGAAACAAGATGTCAGAGCCTTTTTTCTGCATGAATATATTACATGTTTTGCACTATGCCGGTTAAGCCCTGTCGTTTTGTCACCCCTTTTGCTATCCATTCCTGCATATCCTGACGGAGCAAATACTACAAATAACCTTAACATTTGCTAACATGTACTACGAAAAGTACTACAAAACCCCTTAACATTTGCTAACATGTACTACGAAAAGTACTACAAAACCCCTTAACATTTGCTAACATGTGATTGGTAACGCAATCATAACGTTTTTTATCGATTTCAATGTATGCCTTTTTATACTTCCCCTCGTTGTTTCGTGACATCCTTTTAGCCCTCATCACGGGGGAAAGCAGCCGGACTATCCCGGCCAGCTCCTTATCCGTGGTATATGATATTTTGATTTTTACGCTCATTCTGCCGTCTCCCTCTCCCTGCTCCTCAGTCCGCTGTTGATAAACTTTATATGCACGATTGCATAAATCCTGCTTAGGTCTCTCTCATCGTCAATCTCTTCAAGCATCTTCCCGATATACTTTTTATATTTTTCTGCTGTCATTACAATTCTCCTTTCCTGAAACCCTTTCCAAAGCATGCTGGTGTACTCTTAGAAGGGATTTGTTTGTTTTGTAAATGCCGTTACCGTTCGCTTTCCGTGCGACGTCGCACACTCTTCGACTGTTTCCCAACGTAATGAAAGCAAATTTTGCTTTTTACCCCTTTAGGCTAACAATTCCTTGTTGAAGTCGTTTAAATTGAATTTAGACAGGTTTCATGCGCACTCTTCATTGAATTTGAAACATTTCTGCGTTCCGTCTCTTGTCTAACTGCCATTTATAATTTGCTGCTATGCCGGAAGCCGGTTTAACCAGCTTCCGGAATACAGATAATGTTTAATGTATCCGCTTAATATGTATATACCAGTGCAGTATAGATATCATGGCTTTCCTCGTCTGCTCAGGCGGCAGCGCCGAGGATATCAATGCTTTCCAGAAATATGCCCTCTCTGTAAACTCCCCATCTTTCGGGCTAAATGCCAGTCTTCTTTTCTCTTCAGCCGGAAGCGTATTAAAAGCACCCCTTATTTCTTTAAATACCTCATTATTGTGGTTCCATAAGGTACACCCCTCGACAGTGTCAAGAATCCCTGCCCCTGCATTAAATACCGGCAGCATCCTACTTTTCCTGACCTCTACAACGGCTCCCTCTTTCCTTGCCCTCCTTATTTCTGCAAATATGTCAACCGCTGTCTTTACGTCATTAAAAAATTTCTCCATAATCCTTTTCTCCTTTAGCTATCTCCCATGCCTGAAATAAGCGAAATAATAAAACTAACTTTTTTCGCATCCCTCATTCTTAAAATGTCACTGATTGCTGTTCTTTGTTTCCACTGCAGGTCTGACAATTCTGTATACTCTTTATCATCCAAAGACTTTCTGAATAGCTCAGACACCTGCAAAACCATCCCAAGATAGATATTGCTTTTAAGCCTGTTTGCTGATTCCGCAATGTCTTTTCTTAATTCTTTTCGGGTTTTCTTCATAATCCTCTTGTCCTTTCCCCGGAACCTGTGATATATTATAGTCATCTCTTTTCTCCAACACGCTGCCCGGCGGTGGATATAGAGATACGCACGGCTCCGGCTGTGCTCGCCCTGTAGTGCTGTCTACGGGGCGTTTTTCATTAGCTTGTCCTTTTCTTCTTTCCGCATGATACTTCTGAGAGGAACTTCCGGAAGATGTAATTCAAAACCGGTACTTTCAATCCGGTCAATAATCCTATCATCCATCTTTAAATCATGTATTGCAATATTGCTTGTATAAATTGTCACCTTCCTGCTGCCGTACCGCTCGTTGATAAGGCGGTAGAAAACTGTGTTCACCCATTCTCCGTCCAGCTGCACCCCGATATCGTCTATCACAAGCACCCGGCACATATGCAGGCTTTCAACGTCTGTTTCCTCCTGCCGGTACCCTTTCTTAGTCATTTCCAGCAAATCCAGCGCATTAACAAATTTCACGCTCCCTATGTACCGCTTTGACAGCTCATTCAGGATGCAGCATGACAGCATCGTTTTTCCGCTCCCCTTTGTCCTGGAAAAAATGTACAGCCCCATTCCTTTTTCACTTAAGGACTTATACTTTGTGATAAAATTATTAACCATTTCTCTTTGGCTTTCGGTATCCTTATCGTACTTGTCCCATTTAAAGTCCTTTCCCATGAGGTTCATAAATTCTACCGGCATCATGGCCCTTTCTCTCCTAAATCCTGTTTCCTCTTCCGTTATTTTCTTACTTGGCAGCAGGAACTCATAACCTTTTTCATCCTCCACAAAATACCCACCGTTAAACCTCTCCGGCCATATGCGCATGCCGTCAAGTTCGTCATTTGATTTGTTGGCGAACGGCGTATCCTTTAAAATTCTCCGCATATATGACCGTCGTTCCAAAATTTCACCAGTTCGAAGCTCCATGTTCCAGTAGTTAATGCTGCCTTTCCCCTTGATCCTGAACTTCGCCAATTCCTCAGCCGTTATCTGTCTGCTTTCCATCACCCCACCTCCCTGTTATTGAAACGGGTCGTCAGGCCGGGGTTTGCGTCCTTTAAGTCCCTCATAGTAGCTTGGCAGTTTCCAATTTTCATAGGGGTTCTCCTCTTCATGCTTGTCCTTGCCTGATGTGAAGTCCTTATCTTGATAATTCCCATCAAGAATCTTTGCAAAGTTTGCGTCTTTCATCATCCAGTCAAAGTTCGCCGACCAATTACGGCCGTTTTCTCCCTTCAGGAAGGAACTTGCTTCTGCCATCTCAAAGAGCTTTTTAAAATCATCCAGGGAATACTTGTTGAGCCTTGCCTTGATTGCCTTTTTTCTTGCATCGGATAATTTGGTTATACGGGGGAATGATACGCAAGTGTCATTATACATATCAGCTATTTGCTGATAATCTATACTCTCTCTCTTATCTCTATTCTCTTTCTCTAACTCTATCTCTTTCTCTTCGTCACATGAGATAACAATATCGTCACTATTTGTAACATCCGTGTCACATTGTGACTTTTTTCTACTTTTCCTTATCTCTGGTGTAGATTTCTTGTTAGATTTCTTGTTAGATTTATCTTCATCTATTCCCTCTCTCATACTCTCTCCCTTATCTCTATCTCTAACTCTATCTCTAACTCTATCTCTAACTCTATCTCTAACTCTATCTCTAACTCTATCTCTAACTCTATCCTTACTTAACCTATACTGCGCTTCCGCTTCGGATACATTTTGTATACAATTTGGATTAAACTTGTATACATTTTCAACAAGTTCCAATTGTTTACGTTCTTCTGAATGTATTGTTTTACGGTATCTGTCCGTCTGTATGTAGTTATGCCGTTTCCAGTGAGTAATTACAATAATCCCACTTTCAAATGGAATAATAAAACCTTTAGAAATAAGCACTTTCAAATCATCATTAGTACAATTTGTAAATGATAGCACCTTTCTTGGAGAAGAAACAAACCCATCATCATCTGCCCTCATACCTAAATGAAAATATAAAGCCTGTGTTGATGCTGGCATTTCTAAAAATTTGTCAGTATCAACAACGCTTAAACTAAACATCCTTCTATTTGCCATTTCTGCTCCTTCCTACCTAAACGGCATGTCACTGTCCATACCGTTAAAATTAAATTCATATTAGAAACTCATAATTTTACAGGTGTTTATCACACCTCATAGGGTTTTAATAAAATCCTCCGAAAGCCTTGAAAACAAAGGATTTATCGCAATCATCACACCTTATTTCTTTATATGATTTCACACCATGTTACCCTTGTTCTGCACAATCATAAGGGCAAAATCAAGGGCAAGAAAATCTCATAACAAGTTATAACAGAGTGTGGTAATCGGAGAACTGTGATATATGTGCGAATATATTATAACGGAGGACTTTTTAATGGATAAGTATATTTGTGATGAAAGCAACGGTCTTTGGTATGAACTGCAAGGAGATTATTATATTCCTTGCCTTGCCTTACTTTACCAGCCGAAAAAGGACACAAGCCTATCGGCTTATGGGGGCAGCGACACAAACACTATTTGCAGGAACATA
>CAJTUQ010000094.1 GCA_910579335.1 uncultured Dorea sp.
AGAATACCTAAAAGGAATGGGATTGGTTGCTGGTTAGTGAGGAAAACATGAAAGTTTTTTTTGAACATCTTTTAGAACCATATATTTTAATGTGGAGTATAATAATCTTAATTTTAATTATTAGTAAGTTTGGGATTGGTTTGCACTATATATCTGTTGCAGATATAATAAAAAATCACCTGAATTGTTTTAAAAATAATAAAGGAAAAATATTAATAGTTCCAACAATAAATTATATGGCATTACCATTTTTTATGGGAATAGCGACAACAAAAATAAAGACGATAAACGCAGAGGCAATAAATATTATAACAATTATAGTCTCGATATTAACAGCTATGTTATTTACTTTATTGACGATGGTGATTGATATGAAAGCTAAGATAAAACAAAATCCACAATATTTTAGTAAGGAGGCTGATATTTCTCAGAAAGCGTTATTGGAAACTTACTATACTATTATGTTTGAGGTACTAGTTAGCATAATATTATTATTGTTCTGTTTTATTTATTGCTTTACTAAAAAATATGGGTTTATTCAGAGCTTTTTGATTTATTCATTGACATATATGTTGGTTATAAATTTGCTGATGATAATAAAAAGGATATTCAGAGTAATAGATACCGATATGAAAAAATAGATAGTTAGCACACACTTTTCAAGCTGTTTTTCTGATGAAGCAAACTCAGGAGCAGTGTGATACAAACTGTATCATAAAATATTTGAGAGTATATATATTATATCAACTGTAGTTTACAAGTGCTTATTTACGGTGATTTATACTTATATAACAAAAATGCGCCTTAAATACGTATAATATTGTTGACAAATACGTATAATATACGTATAATGTACGTGTAACTAAGCAATAACCATTTTGGAGGTAGTCATAAATGAAGCGAAGAGATTTAGTTAAGCTTCTTGAGAAAAATGGATGGTTTTTGAAGCGGAATGGCAGCAGTCATGATTTATATACGGACGGCATGAGAACAGAGCCCATTCCAAGGCATTCAGAGATAAATGAGAGGCTGGCGCAGGCAATTATCAGGAAACTGGGGCTTTAGCTTCAGTTTCCTAGTGGCATTCTTCATAGATGGCATATTGTGGGTGGTACATGGGATAGGAGGATTTGGGAATGAATGGGAAAGGAGCATATCCGATTATTTTAAAACGAACTGCCGAAGGATACTATGTAGAGATTCCTGATTTTGATATCGGGACACAGGGAACTTCCGTTGTGAACGCTATGGAGATGGCGAGAGATGCCATCGGGTTAATGGGTATTGACATGGAAGACGATGGGAAGAGCATTCCAGAACCTTATACCAATGAAATTATCAGGAAAGAGGATGATATTTTAACATTGGTAGATGTTGACTTTACGGAATATCGAAGAAAGGTAGATAATCGGGCGGTCAAGAAGAATTGTACACTTCCATATTGGTTAAGTGTAGAGGCTGATAAAAGAGGCTTGAATTATTCCAGGGTTTTACAGGAAGCGATTATGAATATTCTTGGAATCAGCAAAAATACAGTAAACTAAATCTCTATACAGACAGACGTCTCATTGCTGAGGCGTCTTTTCTATGTCCCGATTGTAGGAGCAGTCGTTGATACACGTAGTAATTCAGCCAGTTATTTGATAAAATTGTTACAATATCCTTGACATATGGTGCACCATGCGATATAATATAATCAAGGAAGGAGGAGAAAGCCAATGAAGAAAAAACGAAAGAAAAAAATAAAGAGCTTCATAGAGATGACCGCAAAAGTTTTAATCGCTGTGGCGTCAGTGATAGCGGCAATTGCACAACTCATAGAAGCTCTGGACTAAGGAGAGGGAGAGCAATCTCCCTTCCTAAAAATCATTATAACACATTGGCTTTAAAAATATATGAAAAAAATAAATTTATATGACATGTTTCTTTTCTTTGCAGTTATCTTGAATTTTGGGGTAGGAAAAAATGTCTATACTTCAATCATTCTGCTTTGCGCTGGAGTATTGGAATTGGTGGATGTATTTCCAAAGATGGTGAGGTTGATTAGACATGACGGCAAGTAAGCAGACACTGCGCAATCAGCGCTATCAGGATAAAGCAGGTTGGGTGTCTAAATCGTATAAGCTGAAAAAAGAAACTGTAAGACAATTTGCAAATGCCTGCGAAAAAGAGGGAGTCAGTCAAGCAGGGCAGTTAAGTAAGATGATGAAAGAATATATAAAACATGTCAACGAGGAGCATCCGGAGTAATTCCGGATGTTCTTTTTATCGACGATAAATGTGCGATGTCGCACAAAGAAGAGAGAGGTGGTGAGATGCCAAGAGCCAGAAGCCCGAAACGAGATAAAGCTTATAAGATATGGCTCGCTTCAGGAAAAAAGAAGCAATTAAAAGACATCGCTTCTGAATTGGGTATCTCAGAAAACCAAGTTCGGAAGTGGAAAAATCAGGATAATTGGAATGGTAACGTTACCATTCCGAAAAGTAACGTTACGAATCAAAATAATGCCCGTGAAAGTACCGGCAAAAATGAAGCCTCAGAGGAAGTTAAACAGGTAACCGAAAACGGTGAATTGACTGATAAACAGCGGCTTTTCTGTATCAAGTATATCCGCTGTTTCAATGCCACAAAAGCGTACCAGAAAGCCTATGGAGTAGACTACGATACAGCGATGGCAGCAGGGCCGAGGATGTTAGGAAATGTTAGGGTAAAAAATGAAATTCAAAGGTTAAAACAGACACGATTAAACCGTGAATTATTAGATGAATCAGACATCTTCCAAAAGTACATGGATATCGCTTTTGCGGACATCACCGACTATGTACAATTTGGCCGGGAAAACATCCCGGTCATGGGCCCGTTCGGGCCGATAGAAGCAAAAGACAGGAAAACGGGAAAAAAGAAAACGCTTACAAAAGAGGTAAATGTTGTCAGATTCCGGGAATCTTCGGAAGTAGACGGGACACTAATTAGTGAAGTTAAGCAGGGGAAGGACGGAGCCAGCATTAAGCTGGCAGACCGGATGAAGGCTCTTGAATGGCTGTCGGCGCATATGGACTTTGCCACTGAGGAGCAGAAAGCCCGCATAGAGCAGCTCAAAGCAAACGCAGAAAGAATTAGAAAGGATTCCAATCCGGATGAAGATGAAGGAGTTGAGATATATAATGATGCACCAAAAAAAACAGGTGAGGATATCGGAACTCATAATTCCAAAGTACCTCCCAATATTCAATGATACAAAAATCAAGCATATTATCCTGACATCGGGGCGTTCGGGAACAAAATCAAGCTATGCAGCTATTCGTTCCATTTATCAAATAGCAGCTGATGCGCATGGCTCCGCAGTAGTGCTAAGAAAGCATCACAATAAGCTACGGAAAACGGTATATAAAGAAATGCTACGGGGTATCAACCGGCTTAAAATACCGAAAAGCAAATTCCGTATTACGAAGTCCCCGATGGAGATAACATATTTGAAGCATGGAACTACAATCTATTTTTCAGGTTCAGACGGTATAGATGATACGAAGGGCATTATTGACGAGGACAAGCCGATTAAATTGGTTGTTATTGACGAACTTACAGAGTTTTTCGAGGACGGAGAAGGTGAGGACGAGCTGTCTAATATCGAAGCTACTTTTGTCCGTGGAAACAGTAGCGGCTTCCAGATGATTTATCTGTATAACCCGCCAAAGAATCCCAATGCGCCGGTGAACCAGTGGTGTAAGAAAATGGAGGAAAGAGCGGATTGTGTGCATATCCACACCGATTACAGGGATGTGCCGGAAAAATGGCTTGGACGTGACCTTATAGAGTCTGCAAAAGAAATGAAAAAGTCCGACCCTAAATTATACCGTTGGATTTGGCTTGGAGAGTCTATCGGCGTAGATGATTTGATTTACTATATGTTTAACCCGGAGATACATATTTATCATCCGGATACATACAAGGAGGATTCAAAAGAGTCGATTGGCGAGATAGGCATCGGTGTGGACTACGGGCAGCAGAACCCGACCGTGTTCGAGGCATTTGGCATTGATTATGAGAGACAGCTGTTTAGGGGGTTAAAAGAATACTATCATTGTGGGAGGGAATCCGGAAAACAAAAGTCCCCTTCAGGATATGCCAAAGATTTGAAACACTTTTGCGATGAGATAGAAAAGGAGTACAAAAGAGTAGTCAGCGCTGTTTTTATAGACCCGTCGACAGCAGGATTGATTGAAGAAGTCAGAAGGCAGGTGCCGCATATTGACGTGATTCCGGCGATGAATGATGTGAAGCTTGGAATCAGCCGTGTGCAGAAATTTCTGTCTTTCAACAGGATGATGGTTAGCGCTGCGCAGAAATGGCTGATACGGGAGATGGGGCTGTACCAGTACGACCCTAAGAGTATTGAGAAAGGAAAGGAAGCGCCGGTTAAGGTATCAGACCATTGTGTCGACGGCCTTCGCTATCTATGCTGTGGGATGTGGCGGCAGATTGTTTACATGCTGCCGGCGTCAGAAAGAGGTGATGAGGATTGATACAGTATGAAAATATCCAAAAAGCGATGGGAATTGACATTGCAGTTTCAGGGAGCATGTCAAATGCAATATATCGATGGGGAAACATGTACACAAACCGTGCCCCGTGGTTGAAGGACGGAGTAAAGACTTTGAATCTTCCGGCCGCAATATGCACGGAGATGGCGAGGCTTGTAACGATGGAGTCAGAAATTGCTGTTACGGGAAGTCAGCGTGCGGATATGATAGCGGATTGCATGACGCCGTTTTTTGCAAAGCTTCCGGTGTATGTAGAATATGCCTGCAGTACGGGAGGAATCCTGTTTAAACCGTATGTGTCGAAGGACAGGATATATATTGACGTGGCTAAGGCGGGGTATTTTTATCCTGTGGAATTTGACAGTTCCGGTGCGATAACCGGGGCTGTTTTTCCGGAGTTTAAGCAGAAGGGAAAGAAACTGTACACGAGACTTGAGTACCAGCAGCTTTCAGGCGGCAAATATTTTGTTGTCAACAAAGCGTTTGTAAGCCGGAGGGCGCAGGTAAGAAACAATGACATCATTAACATCGGGCAGGAGATACGGCTGGAAGATGTGCCGGAGTGGGCGGATATTGAGCCATATGTAGAATTTGGCAGCGCCGACAGGACGCTGTTTTCTTATTTCAGCATTCCGATAGCAAATAATACGGACCCGGAATCTCCGCTTGGCGTATCAGTGTATGCGAGGGCGGAAGAGCAGATTAAGGACGCTGACGAGCAGTACGGCGCGGCGATGTGGGAGTTTCGCTCCAAAGAGACGGCAGTCCAGGCGGCGAGGGAGTTTTTTAAGAAGGACAGACAGGGAAATACGGTTCTCCCGAAAGGGAAAGAGAGGCTTTATCACGATATGGGTGCAAATATATCCGATATCAATGGAAAGCCTTTTTTTAATGTGTATTCCCCGGAAATCCGTGACGCCAGTTTTTTCAACGGATATAACAGGATAATCCAGAAAGTGGAATTTAACAGCGGCCTGGCTTATGGAACCCTGTCGGATCCGCAGACGGTGGATAAAACGGCGGAGGAGATTAAGGCAAGCAAGCAGCGTTCCTATGCCACCGTGAAATCGATACAGAACAGTCTGGAGAATGCAATCCGTGACGTTGTAGGAGCCGTTGACGCATGGATGACGATAGAGGGGCTAGGGGCGCCTGGAGCGGTGGACGTATCGGTTTTGTGGGATGATTCCCTTGTGACTGACAAGGAGACGGAGCGGCAGCAGGACAGGGAGGATGTGGCTATAGGTGCGATGGGGATAGACGAGTATCGGGCGAAGTGGTACGGCGAGACAATCGAACAGGCCAGAAAGAACCTTCCGCAGCAGAATACAGTAATGGAGTGATGGCATGGGGAAACCGGACATTGAAGGCATCTCGCTGCGGGTGGAGAACATCTGGCGTGCTGCAGGATTGCGGACGATGCAGGATATTGTGCGCAGAATTAAGAAGGAAAGCAGGATTACTTCTACAGCGGACTATCAGCTAAACCGCCTGCTGGCGCTTGGGATGTCAACACAAGAGGCGGAACGGACCATAAAGGAAGCGCTCAACGCCACTTATCCGGAAATGTTTGAACTGTATGATGAGGTGGCAAACTGGCAGTATGTGCGCAACAGAGACGTATATGAGCAGGTGAACGGGAAATTCATTCCTCCGGAAGAGAATGAATGGCTGCAAAAGATGTCGGGAGCGGTGAAGCGTCAGACAAAAGATGAGCTTGTGAATCTGGCGCAGTCCTACGGATTTTCCGTTGTGATTGGCAGCAGGAGGGTATTTACTCCCTTTTCCACGTATTATCATCAGTATGTCGATGCGGCAGTCATGGATATTATAAGCGGTTCCTTTGACTACAATACGGTCATACGGCGGGCGGTGAAACAGATGACGGACAGCGGGCTCAGGACGGTGGATTACGCTACTGGAAGGAGCAGCCGGGTGGATGTGGCGGTAAGAAGGTCTGTTATGACGGGAGTTTCCCAGATATCAGAAAAGATCAACGAGAGGACTGCAAAGGAGCTGGGAACGGATTACTTTGAAGTAGATTGGCATGCCCATGCACGTCCTTCCCATCGGGAATGGCAGGGGAAGGTATACAGCAAGGATGAGCTGGAAACGGTCTGCGGGTTGCATACAGTCACAGGCCTGTGCGGGGCGAACTGCCGCCATAGCTACTATGCGTTTGTTCCGGGAGCGTCAAAGCGGATATACCCGGATGAATGGCTAAAGGAGCAGAACCGTAAGGAGGCGGAGACAAAGACATGGCAGGGGAAGGAGTATGACGCCTATGAGCGAACTCAAAAGCAGAGGCAGATGGAAACGACCATGCGCGCACAGCGTGAAAAGGTGCAGCTCTTAAAAGATTCCGGGGCAAGCAAAGACGAAGTCATGTTGGCGAGATGCAAATACCAGGCGCAGTTGAATGAGTATTCCCGGTATTGCAAGAAGATGAATCTGCCGGAGCAGAGACAGCGGATTTATTATGATATGAGGGGGAGAGTGGCGCCATACATGAAAACAAAATCATTTACGCGTCCTCAAGATGGTGCTATAATTAAATCAAGTAAAATGTATCGTAAAAAGAATACAGATAAGATTGAACCAATGCCGAAGAGACAGTTGCAAAAAATTGTAAAAGGATTCAGGAAAAAAGGTGGCATTATACAAATGGATGAGGCCACTGATGCGTATCTGGATTATAAAAAAGCGGAAGCTATTACATACGATGCACAAACAATTCTGTTAAGAAAAAGACCAGGGCGTGCTGCTGTTTTTGAGGAGTTGATACATGCTACTCAGTATCGTCAAGGAAAGAATGATGGAACTGAGAGAAACCGCTTGATATGTGAGATTGAGGCACAGAAAAAACTTTTGAAATATCAAAAAGCTTATCGTCTTACAAAACGGGAAATACTACAGACGGAAAATGCCTTGAAAAAATATCAGCATGCACTAAAAGAATATGATGAGGGGCGGTGAGGAATTTGAATTATAAAATTATCAATATTTTCCCTATAGGCAATAATTGTTCAGTAACGATTGAAGGTTCAGTAACGGGATTGAAAAATGGCATGACCGTATATGATGATGAGAATATAGCTCATCAAGTATTGTCTGTTGCGATGGTGAACGAGCGTGAAAAAAACAGTATTGGAGAAACGACTACAGTTTTAATTAAAGGGTTGATAAATTCAGAGAATATTCATGTATAAATACCACCCATTCTTCGGAGTGAGTGGTATTTTTATACCCATCTTTAAGGAGGTGAATACTTTCGTAGCTGTCCATGAAACAGCATACAAAAGCATTGCGGTTGCGCAGTGCTATTTTTTCGCCCAAAAAGGTTATGGCGCTTAAACTGTTCCTAAAGTATGCCCGGCAAGGCGTTTAAACTGCATAAGCCACCGGAAGACACCGGCTATAAAAACGCAGGCGGAAAGGAGAAGAAACATGGAATTAAGAGAAGCTTTAGGAGAAGAACTGTTTTCAAAGGTGTAGGCAAAACTGACGGAGGTTAACGGGGCGGATGACAGGAAGGACAACCCCGTCCGGTACGTGGATTTGTCGGAAGGCAGTTATGTGGGGAGGGAAAAATACACCCGCATGCAGACGGAATCGGCAGGGTACAAAAAGCAGCTGGAAGACGCGAATGAACTTATCAGGTCTTATAATGACGTGAAGGATAAGGACATCGAAGGATTCAAGCAATCCGTAAAGGATTGGGAAACGAAGTATGCCGAGGACACCAAGACGCTCCAGGAAAAGCTGGCAGCCCAGGAGAGAGCTTTTGCTGCGGAAAGATATCTGGATGGACAGAGAATCAAGTCACCGCTGTCAAGGAAGGCGATTCTGAGTGAATTTCTGTCGCAGGATATGGAATTTAAGGATGGGAAGTTCATCGGGGCGGATGAGTACATGAAAGGCGTTCGTGAGCAGTACCCGGAAGAGTTCCATACGGGCAAAAGAGAGGAAACGGGAAAGAAAATTTTTGTGCGGGGGACAAGTGGCACGTACAAACCGACCGCTAAGTCGGAAGAAGAGGCTTATCTTAAAAAGAAGTATGGAAACAACAAGTATTCAAATCAGTAAAGGAGATGAAAAACTATGGAATATGGTGGATACAACGTAAATGAAAAATACAGCCCGATTATTGCGCCGAATTTTTATTTTGATGCAGTATTTCAACCGGGGCTTACCTACAGCGATCAGTTTCAGGGAGATGCGACAGGGGCGGGCTCAGTAAAAGTGTTCCGTCTGGCGGCAAAATCCGCAAAGGATCCGAAGCCGCCGGCATCTGATTTTGAGCATGGCAAGGCGAACAACGAATTGATTCCGATTCAGTTAAATAACCTGCAGCAGGAATCCACGAAGATTTATAACGTGCAGGCGGAGGCGGTTCCATATGCTGCTGCGGATGCGCATCTGTCCCAGTCCACGCTTGTATGCCGGGAAGGGTGGCAGCTGTCGGGACTTGCCTGTCTCGTCCATGAAGGCACTGCAATGGCGGATACGGCCGCAATCACGAAAGATAATATCATCAATAAGGTGATTGCAGGAAGAAAGGCTATCCGCAAGCAAAAAGCGGCGGCGAACGTTGTCATGGCATCTGTGGAAACCTACAGCACCATGCTGGAGGTGGCCGGCGACAAGTTTATTCCCGTGAAGAATGACGAGATTATCCGTACCGGGCAGATGGGTTACTACTTAGGCATGCTCTGGGTGGAGTGCAACATGCTTGATTTGTCTACGGCGGCGAAGTATTACGATTATACGGGCACCCTTCAGACGGAGGATTTGTCTAAAGTAGAGTACATTATGTACGACTGGAGAGGGCTTCACATCGTAGATCTTCTTGACATGGCAAGGCTTAAGGATTCCGAGAACTTTAACGGAACGCTGGCGCAGGTGGAGATTTGCTCCGGATACCGTCTTGGCGATGCCAACTATGCAGTTGTAAAAAAACAGGCAGCTTAGTCAATCTGACTGTTACCTCGGTAGCGGGTAATACGAGCGGCTCTGCGAAAATAACCGTAGAGCCGATTTTGACAAGCGGTAACAGCTACAAATACAAAACTGCGGCAAATCCGGTAATGCCGGAATACGGGGTCCTGTGCCGGAATGGATATACCAATTGGGACGGAATAAGCGAGATTACGGTGCCGGAAGGACAGAAGCTGCTGATTGCAGAAGTTGATAAAAGCGGCAGGTGCGCAGGCGCAGGCATAGCGGAGGCCATTGCAGAAGGATAGGAGGCAGTGTCTTATGACAGAATATGTAGATTATGAATATTACCAGAAAAGCGCCCACGGGAAAACGGTGCCGGAGGATGAGTTTCTTAAGTCCGCATTAAAGGCAAGTGTTTTTATCAAATGCATTACGCACGGACAGGTATCCGATTCATTTGAAACGGACTATCCGCAGTTTGCGGATGAAATTAAGCTGGCGGCATGTGCAGCGGCGGAAGTGTTCTATGCGGCTGATAAACGGCGGCAGGAGCATGACGGCAGGGAGGTGCAGGCTGAGAACAATGACGGGTATTCTGTGACTTACGCAGATGTTCAGCAATCCGGTGTTTCTTTGGGGGAACAAATGGCGCTTCAGGCAGTCCGGCCGTACCTGATAGATACGGGGCTTATGTACTGTGGGGTGATGCCGGGATGATTACCAATGCCGATATCACCATTTTCAACAAGCGGCGTACGGATAAAGATACGGGCCGTCCGGTATACTTTCGCACATGGATACGGGGCGTGAGCTTTTATACAGACCAAAAAGTAAAGGTGACGGAAGAAGCAGGGGTGATATCT
>CAJTUQ010000095.1:0-1078 GCA_910579335.1 uncultured Dorea sp.
ATACGTTTCTGTAAAAAAGCATCAATGCACAGATTTCTTCTGTGTTCTTTTCTGCGATCGGTTTATATAATGAAAAAACAACTGCGGCTGAAAATCCCAGCTCCGTCATATTCAAAACCTGCAGGATCGATGAAAACAGACTGCTCAGCCCCAGATATTCTGTTCCAAGGACATGAATGATTATCGTCCTGATTACAAAGGGAAGTCCCAATATAATCACCCTGTTTATCACTCCGGTCCACATATTCCGTTTTGCATAAAAAGTTCTGCTGTTCGACGCCATAGTATCTCTGCTCTTTCTTCTTTACGAATGCCTGTCTATTCGGAAACTGTAATTTTCAAAAATGTTTTGTCCCAAAACCGCCACTTGTTCAACAGATATATGATTGTTAAATAAAATAAAGGGCAGGGACACCTGATCGCGCTTTATTTTATTCATAAACTGAAGCCACCACTCATCCATCACTTTTTTACAGATTGGATTATTGTGCTCCCGGACGATGACACCGCATTCCAACAAGCCGTAGTCTTTAGGAAAACGATGTTCTTTCAGAAAGGCGGCATAAGAATCCGCATCTTCTTTTTTCGCCTTATACGCCATCTTTATCGCTTCAAGCTCCTTATAGGAACAATTTCTCTGACTGTGGGCGTGAAATCCGATACCCGTATCCCCAAGAAGCTTTGTATAAGGGGTGAGATCCGATATGATTTTTATATTTCCATCTACATAAATGGAATACTTGTAATTTCCAAACAATATTTCGGGTTTCATCTTAAAATAACGGCTCTTTTCAGCATTCGATAACCGTTCATCGAATGCCGCTGTTTTATGGGAAATCTTTTTCCACATTGAATTTTCAGGAACCTCCTGATCCGTTACAATAAAATAATCAATGTTGTCTGCTTTGAATAGCGGCTCCTGTATGCGGTCATACTTTCCAAAAACAGAAGTATACACTGCGATCCTCTCATCTGAAAAATAATCCTCTGCCTGAAACGGCCTTCTGATGTAAGGCGATGGATAGGCAGTTTTTTTAATCTTCTTATTCCACCGTCTGTTTCTGAAGTATCCGCGGAT
>CAJTUQ010000095.1:1150-10265 GCA_910579335.1 uncultured Dorea sp.
TCTTTAGAATTTAACAGTCTGGCATAAGCTTCATTCTGCTGCTCCAGACAGCGCATCAGTTCAAAATACCACTCTTTCTTATCAAAATCTTTGAACATATCTTCTCCTTATCCTTTCAGCAGCCTTTCAGCTGCCTCTCTCTCACTGCCTGCGGCGCGCTCAGCCAGCACAATCATAAAATACAGCATGGCAAGCATGATATTATTGGATGCGATATCCAATGTAAAACACATGACAATATAGACAACCACGCCCAGCTTTCCCATTCTCTGCATTCTTTTATTGTCCGCATCCAAGCATTCCCTCATCTTCAAAAAACGTCTCACTGCCAGCGTCAATAAAAGTACACCTGTAAGTCCGGTCTCTACTAAATAAACCGTATATTCACAATCAGCCGTAGAATACCCTTTAAAAAAAGAATACCTCCCCATAAATACCGTGCCGATCGATTGGTAACCCGTCCCCAAAATCCCTGCCACAGGACTCTCCTTAAAATATTGAAACCAGTTCAAGAATGTTCCGACGCGCTGTCCCAGCGAACCGTCTTCAAGGCCATAAATCCAAAGACGGGAAAACCTGTTTTCTACAAAGGAAAGCAAGCCGAAAAGCAGCGAAGGACGAATAATTACCACACAGAGCCCCGCCGCTCCCAGAGCCGTTACTATCTGCAGTTTCCTGTCCGTTATTCTCTGGCTCATAAAAACTAATATCGTGAGTACGACTAAGAGGGCGCCCCAGTTGATTCTCGATTGACAGACAAGTACCTGCTCAAGTATTACCGCTGAATAAAAGAGATTGACAGCCTTTGTTTTATAGGGTACAAATACCGCCAGCAAAAAACCTATAACAAGGATGCCCCCGTAATAATTATAATGCTCGGCTGATAATTCATGGACAGATTCATTGTCTGAATAAATCTCTTACTTTCCAACCGGACAAAATCTGCCATGTAATTATATTTCAAAAGACTTTCCGCCAATCCGTACACCGCACATATAAAAATAAAGTTTTTTACACAAATAAGCATGCTCTGTATTTTTTGCCGCGATTTCGGAATTAAAAAAATTATGATAACAGGAAGACATATATATTTTAATATAAACTCAACGAAATTTTTAAATCCGGCATATCCCGCTATCAGTCCGAACACGCTCACTACCAAATAATAGCCAACAAAAAAGTGCCAATAAGATTCCTTCATTCGTTTTTTTGATATATAGAGCTTGTTCTCATTATATGCCAGAAACACGACAAACCCGAAAACCAATATCAGATAATACTCGCCCATTCCCAGATATGTCGCAAAGATTAACCCGACCCAGAAAACAGGAAATGCATATTTTTGTATTTCCATTCCTTCACTCCCTAAATTTTCTATAAGTATTTCATTATATGAACATAATTTCTCCAATGATTTGAATGATTCCCTGCTTTAAGTATTTCCCTTTGAAAATGGTAAAAACACGAATCAGCTTATTATGGTTCATTAACCGGGAAAACCTGCCGATTATATTGACTTGCTCCCTTGTCAGCATACTTTTGTAACACTTTAGGAAAGCCGCCGCCTGTACGACCGACAGCTTCAGTGTTTCTTTTACATGCGCACTCCCTGTAAGCCGCTTGATAATAAACGATACCGTATTGACCTTTGTGGCTCCTACGACGTTGCCCGTATGCTGGCGGTAGAGAATCGTCGGTTCTTCTATGCATTCTATCCTTCCGAAACAGGAGGCGGCAAGGGTAATCCACCAGTCATGCATGGCTACTGCGTCATTTTGCAGATTCAGCAATTGGTTCAGTTCCTTATTCCAAAACATCGTGCATCCGGTTATATTGTTCTGGACCAGCAGATGGCTGATATCCGTAACATGGGGATTTAACGCCCTGTATTCAAAAAATGAATTTCCAAGCAGCTTTAAATCCTGATTGACGACTTTTAAATCCGTATGAACCAAAACCGGCCCCTTTTTCCTTTGTTCTGCGGCTTTCATCCTCTCCATGCATACAGAGACCTTATTGGCAAGCCAATAGTCGTCCTGGTCGGCAAACATAAAATAATTAAAATCATAATGCTCCGTCACCCAGCCTAAAATAGCCGCAAAGTTCTTTTTAGAGCTTCCCCCTTCTAACTTCTCATCCTCAATCACAACCATTCTGTCACTGTACTTTTCCGAAAACTCCCTTATTATGCCGCCTGTAGCATCTGTCGAATGGTCGTCCCGTATGAACAATACCCAATCCTTAAAGCTTTGCTTCAAAATAGATTCCATTTGTATTTTTACAAACTTTTCGCCATTATACGTCGCCATACAGATTGCTACCGTATCTTTTGTTAAAGTCATTCCTTCTTTCCTCCGCCTTCGTCATATTCCTTTGGAGCCTTCCATCAGTCTCTTTGGAAAATATCTCTTGTATACACTTTTTCCTTCACGTCATCTAAACATGCGTCATATCTGTTTGCAATGATTGCCTGGCTTTTTGATTTAAATTCCTCCAAACCGCCGATGATGCGGCTGCCGAAAAAAGTGCTCCCTGGCTGAAGCGTCGGCTCATAGATGACTACTGTCGCACCTTTGGCCTTAATCCGCTTCACAATGCCCTGTATCGAACTGTGGCGGAAATTATCGCTGTCGGTTTTCATTGCCAAACGGTATACTCCCACGGTAACCTCTTTTTCCTTACGCCTATCGAAACTGTCATTCGCTTCATAGGCGCCGGCCATCTCCAAAACACGGTCCGCTATAAAGTCCTTTCTCGTCCGGTTGCTTTCTACTATGGCGCTCATCATATTCTGCGGAACGTCCGCATAGTTGGCAAGCAGCTGCTTCGAGTCCTTCGGCAGGCAGTAGCCGCCGTACCCGAAGCTTGGGTTGTTGTAATATGAACCTATCCTTGGGTCCAGGCAGACCCCGTTGATGATCTGCTTCGTATCCAGGCCCTTGCTCTCGCAGTAAGTGTCCAGTTCGTTAAAGTAGCTCACCCTCAATGCCAGATACGTATTGGCGAACAGCTTTACAGCCTCCGCTTCCGTAATTCCCATATAGAGAGTTTCCACATCCTCCTTAAGCGCACCTTCCTGCAAAAGCCCGGCGAAGATGCGGGCAGCGTCAGCCAGCCGCTTATCACTCCTGTCTAAGCCTATGATGATACGGCTCGGATAGAGGTTGTCGTACAATGCCTTTGATTCTCTTAAAAACTCCGGGCTGAAAATGATTCTGCTGCAGTGGAATCTTTTCCTTACTCCCTCCGTATATCCCACCGGAACCGTAGATTTGATAACCATGACCGCTTCCGGGTTATACTTAAGCACCAGTTCAATCACGGCTTCAACCGCTGTCGTATCAAAAAAATTCTTTTTACTGTCATAATTTGTCGGGACCGCAATGATTACAAAGTCCGCATCTGTATATGCGCTTTCAGCGTCCAGCGTGGCAGTCAGGTCAAGCTTTTTCTCTGCAAGGAATTTTCCAATATATTCATCCCGAATCGGTGACTTCCGTTTATTGATAAGCTCTATCTTCTTAGGGACGACATCGACTGCATATACTTGGTGTCTTTGCGCCAGCAGCACCGCCGCTGACAATCCGACGTACCCCGTTCCCGTCACTGCGATTTTTAACTCCTTTTCTTCATCCATCGTTGGCTGCTCTCTCTTTTTTCCGATATCTAAATCGTCCCGCCTTTCAGCAATTTGTCAGAAAACCCGAAATATGCCATATCCGGAGTATCTTTGAAAAGGCGTTTTGCAAGATATTTCGTTTCTCGTCTCCTAAGCCAAAAATATATCCTTATACTGCCCGGCTATCTTTTCCCAAGTATATGCTTCGCGGATACGTCTTTTCGCTTTCATGCCGAAGTTCTCTTTCTCTTCCTCGCTAAGTTCGTCCGCCCGCTCTATCAGCCCGGCCAGCGCTCCGTCCTTCCTGCTCCAGTAAAGCGCGGCATCCTCCGCAACCTCCCGGTTAAAGCCAACGTCAAGCAATAAATTCAGCTGGGTACTGCCAAGCGCCTCCAAAAGGCTCGGATTGGTTCCCCCAACCTCATGCCCATGAAAGTACCCATATGCATTCTCTCTTATTTTCGTCAATAATTCCGGATTATATACTGTCCCTACAAACTTAATCCTGCCATCCTTCTTAAAATGCAGTTCTTTTTCGAGCTTTTCCAAAAATGCGTCGTTCGCCGTGGTAACAATTGCAAAATCCTTTTTACTGCGGCTTTTCATAAACTCCCGAATCATTGTCTCGTAATTGTTTTCCGGCACGAAACGTCCCACGACAAGATAGTACTCTTTCGGCTTTAAGCCCTTACTCTGCATCCACTCTGCAAACTGCGGGGCGTCGTCCGCAAGACGGCTCTTTCTTGTCTCGGCTCCATAAGCAATAAACGTCGTTTTAGGACTAGAGCCGCGCACGCCTTTTCCATCATAATTCTCATGGATATATCTTTCAATATTAATAGAGTCGCAGACAGCGAGGTCGCAATGCTTTATCATCATCTGTTCCGATAATTTCCAGTACCTGCGGACAGGCTTGCTCCATTTGGCCCTCATCCACTCATGGCCGTCCGGATTCACATAGACTTTCCCGCCCAGCCTGTGTATCCTCCTTTTGAAGTATCCGGCAAAAGGACCGATTCGGCAGGCCATAATATACACGATTGGATGTAAAATCTTATTTTTTTTGATATACTTACAGCACTCATCCAACGCCTTCACGTCATAATAAATCGCCTGCGCCGGGCCGATGCTCGGAACATGAATTTTAAAGCAATGTGCATTATGATAGACAAACTCGGTGGCGGAAATCCTCCTTGCGTCTTCCAATTTTTTTTCATCCATGCATCCGTCGCCGTTCGCCTTGCATGCAATATGATATTTTATCTCCCTGCAATTCTGATGGTACTCCGTCAGTTTATTGATAAATGTTTCATACCCTCCATAAGCGCCAATACTTTTAGCTCCCACTAAAAATACATGCTGGCGCTTATCTTTACGGACTGTATTCGATCTTCCCATAGCTTCTCCTTAATTAAAAACCAAAAGTTTCTTTTATACCAAACCACTTTTGGTCTTTATCTGCCAAATTCAGTGGTGTTCCGTCCAAAAGCGCATACCCTTGCGCACTTGCGCTTCCGGGGTAAGCTCCGGTTATCCCCGGCCACTGAATCCCGATATCCGGGTCGTTCCACGCTAATCCGCCCTCATCGCCGGGATGGTAAAAATCAGTCACCTTGTAGCAAAATTCCGCCACATCCGACAACACCAAAAAACCATGCGCAAAACCTTCCGAAACATAAAACTGCTTTTTGTTCTCTTCCGTCAGTTCAATGCCGTACCACTGTCCGTAAGTTCCGCTTCCTTTACGCAAATCAACGGCAACATCAAAAACACTGCCTCTGATTACTCGAACCAGCTTTCCCTGCGGGTGTTCTTTTTGAAAATGCAGGCCGCGCAGTACGCCTCTCGTTGACATACTCTGATTGTCCTGAACAAAATTCATATTCAGGCCCGCTTCCTGCATATCTCTTAAATTATAGGTCTCGGTAAAATATCCGCGGCCGTCCTTATGCACTTTCGGTTCTATAATATACAATCCCTCAATCGGGCATTTCTCCACATTTATCTGTCCCATACCATTTTATCCTTTGACTTAGTAATCTATTTCTTTCAAATACCGGCTCAATGCATCCTGCCACTGAGGAAGCGGGCAAAAGCCCTGCTCCGTCAATTTGCTCCTGTCCAACCGGCTGTTTGACGGGCGGACCGCCTTTGAGAGGCCGTATTCTTCCGTTGTCACCGGAATCACTTCCGTACTGTAACCGGCCTGCTTAAATATCTCTTTTGTAAAGTCATACCAGCTGATATAGCCGCCCTCGTTGGTCGCGTGATAGTAGCCGTATTTGTCGGTTTCTATCATATCAACCAATAAACGTGCAAGGTCAAACGTATAGGTCGGCGTCCCGAACTGGTCGTTTACGACTTTGACCTGGGCATGGGACTTTCCTACCTGAAGCATCGTTTTGATAAAATTCTTTCCGTTCTTCCCAAATACCCATGCAATACGGACGATATAATACTTTTCCAAAGCAGAGCTGACCGCCAGTTCTCCTTCTAACTTCGTTTTTCCGTATACGTTTAATGGCTTATAGTCCTTACAGTCCGGCTTCCACGGCTCGCTGCCCTTCCCGTCAAACACATAATCCGTGCTCAGGTACAGCATCTTCGCATCAATCTTTTTACATGCCAATGCTATATTTTTTGTGCCGTCCGCATTAATTTTACGGACCTTCTCCACCTTGTCGTCATCCTCCGCCATATCTACGGCCGTCCATGCTGCGCAGTGCACCACTACGTCCGGATGGATTTCCCCTACAGCTTTAAAAACAGCTTCCTCATCCGTTATATCCAGCTGTACATACGGCATATGGGTTACGGCGCTGCCATCCGCAAGTCCGCTGTACTCAGGATGGATGTCCGAACCAATCCCTTCATACCCTCTCTCTGCAAGCTCGTTCATCACGTCATGGCCTAATTGCCCGCCGACACCGGTAACAAATACTTTCATTTTACGCTCCTCCATACCAAAAAGATTCTTACTACTGCCTGTTTCCGTACATCTGACTGTAGTAGTTCTGATAATCGCCAGAAATAATCGTCTCCCACCATTTCTTGTTATCCAGATACCATTGAACTGTTTTCTTTATGCCGTCCGCAAATTTAGTTTCCGGCAGCCAGCCAAGTTCATTATGAATCTTCGTGGGGTCGATGGCATACCGCATATCATGGCCTTTGCGGTCGGCAACATATGTGATTAAGCCCTCCGGTTTGTCCAATATTTTACAGATAAGCTTTACAATATCAATATTTTTCATCTCATTATGGCCGCCGATATTGTAAACCTCCCCCACGCATCCGCCGTGAATAATCAAATCAATTGCCTTACAATGATCTTCAACGTAGAGCCAGTCGCGGACATTCAGTCCCTCGCCGTATACGGGCAGCGGCTTGTCATTCAAAGCATTGGCAATCATAAGCGGTATCAGCTTCTCCGGGAAATGATACGGCCCGTAATTGTTCGAACATCTGGAAATCGTCACCGGCAGGCCGTACGTCCTGTGATATGCCAGTACAAGCAAGTCTGCGGCAGCCTTGGAACTGCTGTACGGTGAACTGGTGTGAATCGGCGTCTCCTCCGTAAAGAACAGATCCGGACGGTCAAGCGGCAGGTCGCCGTATACTTCATCCGTACTCACCTGATGGTATCTTTCAATACCGTACTTCCGGCAGGCATCCATCAGCACAGCCGTTCCCATAATATTTGTCTGCAGAAAGATTCCCGGATCCTCGATGCTCCTGTCTACGTGGCTTTCCGCAGCAAAATTTACTACGACGTCCGGATGCTCTTTTTCAAAAAGCTGATAAACCGCTTCCCGGTCACAGATATCCTCCTTCACAAAACGAAACTGCGGATTGTCCATCACCGGTTCCAGCGTAGAAAGATTTCCCGCATAGGTCAGTTTGTCCAGACAGATAATTCTGTACTCTTTATACTTCTCAAGCATATAAAAAATAAAATTGCTCCCGATAAACCCTGCGCCGCCAGTTACAATCATCGTTTTTCCCATAATTATACCTCTCTTATCTCCTAATGCAAAACATCCAGATATTTTCCGTCCAATACATCCTTCAGATATTGGCCGTATTGATTTTTCTTCAGGACTTCATAGACTTCCAAAACTTCTTCTCTGCTTATCCATCCATTGAGATAGGCAATCTCCTCAAGACAGGCAACTTTACGGTGCTGGTGCATCTCCACCGTCTTCACAAAATTGGTGGCCTCCACCAGACTTTCATGGGTTCCCGTATCCAGCCATGTAAATCCCTGTCCTAAAAGCTCCACATTCAGCTCTCCGTTTTCCAGATAGATCCGGTTAAGATCAGTGATTTCAAGCTCTCCTCTCTTCGAAGGCTTTAAACTCTTTGCATACTCGACTACGCGGTTGTCATAAAAATACAGTCCTGTCACACAGTAATTGCTTTTCGGAACCTTCGGCTTTTCCTCTATGGAAACTGCGTGTCCGTCCTTATTAAATTCAACAATGCCGAATCTTTCCGGGTCGTCGACATAATATCCGAACACGGTGGCCCCTTTGCCGCTTTCTGCATTGGCCACCGCAGCTTTTAAACGCTTCTTTAAACCGTGGCCTGCAAAAATATTGTCCCCAAGCACCATAGCGGCGGTATCGGTTCCCACAAATTCCTCGCCGATGATAAATGCCTGAGCCAGTCCTTCAGGAGCAGGCTGGACCGCATACGCAAGCGTAACTCCGAACTGATGTCCGTCCCCTAAAAGCTCTTTAAAACGCGGGGTGTCCTGCGGAGTTGAAATAATCAATATGTCCCGGATGCCCGCATTCATTAAAACGGACATCGGATAATATATCATGGGCTTGTCGTAAATCGGCAGCAGCTGCTTAGAGGTTACTTTGGTTAACGGGTACAAACGTGTCCCGGAACCGCCGGCTAATATAATTCCTTTCATTTTTATCTTCGCTCCTTTTTGTTAATGTTCGATTATAATGCTTCCAAGCACGTTCACGCCCTGCTCCTTGCAAATCTGCAGTTCGCGGGCAATTTCCTGATAGATAGACACATTGGATTCCTCGACAATTATCACATTCCCCACTTCGGTCATCTTAGAAAACGCATCGGCGTCTATGCTGATATTCTGGCCGATAATCAGCTTGAGCCCGGATTGTTCAGCCGCCTGCCTGAGTTTCCTCAAAAGGTTTTGTATATTTTCTCTCTCAATTTCTGTCCCTGTAACATAAAGCTCACAGATATCCGCCTTTCTCGCACTGATGACAATGGCTGAAAGAAGCATCTGGAAGGTCCGCTCTGCGCTAAGGCTCTTTTTGTTCCGGTTTCTGAGCTTATATATCCACCGATCTATTTTAGAAGACTTTTTCTGCCGCTTTCTGTCATCGATAACTCCCAAAATCCGCAAAGAAAAATTACGCTGCATCTCATTTACGGAGTTCAGCCTGCCGCCACTGATCCAGTGAAGAAAATCCAGCCCGCATGCGAACATGGCGCCGAGAATTGCACCTAGCA
>CAJTUQ010000096.1 GCA_910579335.1 uncultured Dorea sp.
CCTGTGGCCTCCATGACCGCCCGGGTATCCTCCCCCAGCGCAAGAATAGCAAGCGCCATCTGCTCCAGGCCAGCCTTGGTATGCGGATACTCTTTTGCCCGAAGAGCAACTTCACCCATTGGCCGCAGGGCCGCCATCATGCTCTTTCCTTTTGATACGTCGATTCCTACTGCGTTCATGTTTTTCCTCCTGTGTGATTGGATATGGCGTCCGCCTCTTTTTCTCGCCGCTTGTTCTATCTCCTGGTTGACACGAGCGCACCGATATCGGGGCCCCCGACGAGATGGCTCTACCTGCGCAAATCGAATGCTGCGAATGAGAGAGACGGCTGACGGACTCCCATGCGAGCGTGTTAGCCCAAGGTGATTTGTGTCAGGCCATTTATTCTCCCATTCTACAGCTTCAGCTTTGAGACGACAAAAACACGGCTGCCTGCCGTGCCTTATACCGTAATCTATATTGTAGGAGGTGATAAGCCGCCTACCGTCCGGGGACAGTTGGAGCAGATCATCGATGCCGCCCTCGGCCAAGGCTGCAAGGATTTTGACGGCTTCCTTGCCGCTATGAAGGTGGCGGGGGTGGAGATAAAACGGGGCAAACACCTTGCGTTCAAAATCCCCAATGGTAAGAGGTTCGTGCACTGTAATTCTCTCGGCGCTGACTACTCCGAAACGGCGATTATGGAGCGCATTTCCGGCAAGCGTATTGTTGCCCCCAGGACAAAGGCAGCGGTAAACTCCAAGCCCAATCTGCTCATTGATATTCAGGCCAAGATGGCCGAAGGAAAGGGCAAAGGATATGAACGCTGGGCGAAAACTTTCAATCTCAAAGAGATGGCAAAGACGCTCATCTACTTACAGGAAAATAATCTGACCGACCTCGGAGAATTAGAAAAAGCCTGTGATGCAGCGGCACAGAAATTCCATGATTTGACTGACCGGATAAAAGCCGCAGGTACAGTTATGAATATGGAACGTTTAATAATTACAGATTGGCAGGCAATCAGGCTATCTGCTCTGAATCCACCGCCTATCCGTTTGTAAACAATAACATTAATATTTCCTTATTATGTTCGGGAACAAGGCAAAACTCCAAGTGGAAGGATTCGGAATTGGCTATGGGTATGCCGTATCATATGTTCCCGAAAGTTTTAAATGGATTATATCAGACGATTAACCCGCTGGTACGGGACGAAGTTAAAGCCCGTATTGAAAAAAACATGAAAGATACGAATCAGGAAATTATTAAAATCGTATATGGGACAAATTACGATTCAGGGATTTACCGTTTTGGAGAAAAAGGAGTCAAATAGACATTTGGAGGTTACCATACTATGAAAAGAAGAATATTGGCGATAGCCCTTATAATAGTTTTTGCGTTGGGAATGACGGCATGCAAATCATCGTCTGATAAGCCGGCAGATGATTCCAAGGAGGAAAAGACAGAAGAAAAGGGAGCCGACGATTATGCAATGAGAATACCACTGACAGGAATTATGTGCGAGGCGCCTACCAGTGTGGCGTATCTGCTTGGATACTTTGATGATGAGGGATTGAAGTATGAAACATATAAAACTGACGGAACCACGAACTATGATACAATGCTCTCAGGGCAAAATGATGTCATTTTCGGCCTTTTGCCTACAATGGTACAAAGGATGGCCAGTGGATTTAAGATGGATGTTGTGATGGGCGCCCATTATGGATGTATTAATATGGTAGTATCAAAAGATTCAGGAATTACTTCGGTCGATGATTTGAAAGGGAAAAAAATAGGAGTCCCAGGTCTTGGAAGTGATCCGTGCGTTATGCTGCAGAGAGTTTTGAAAGCTCATAATATTGGAGCATCGGCTGACAATATGGAAGTACAGATAATGGCCTTTGAGGATGCTGATTTGCAGGCGGCAATGGAAGAGGGGCAGATTGACGCTATGATTTCATGGGATCCTTTTGCTACCCAGGTCGCAGAACAGGACGGGGCAGCCATGATTTACCAGCAGGCGAAGGATGAACTGACAAAGGATGAATATTGCTGTTTAATCGGATTAAGAGAGGAGTTTGTAAAAGAACATCCGGAATCAGCTCTTGCTTATTGTAAAGCCATGCAGAAGGCATGTGATTACATTGCAAAGAATCCGGAGGAAGCCGCTAAACTGATTATAGACAATGACCTATGCGGCTGTGATGATGTAGAGCTTACGACGCAATTACTTGACTCATATAAATATGAGGCTCAGACACAGGCTGCCAAACTTTCATTCCAGACATGTACGCAGGATCTGATGGACTTAAAAATTATTGATATTGACCAGACCGCAGAAGAATTTACGAATAATGCATTTAACACGATTGAAGGATTTGATTGCAAATAGCGGTTGAAGAAAGAGAGAAATATAACTTTGTTAAAAATCAGACATACATTGACAATTCTCCCCAAAAGTGATAAAAATGTACTATATGAATAACTGGAACTTGATAGAGGCGCGGATTTCATCAGTACCGCAGGGCGACAGTCGGGGGACTGCTCTGTGGAAAAGGGGAAGCCGCCGAAGGGATTATCTCCCAAAGGTAATCTCTGGGACGCAGTCAGAATATGCTGCGGACTGTCACAGCAGTGGAGCGCTATCGGTGTATGGAGTATGATATTTTGAGACGGATTGTTGTATGCTATGCCATGAGCGCGCCCGGAAAGCGTTGTTCATGGCATTTTTATATTTTATTTACCTTTAGAAAGGATATGAGAAGATGAGGGAAAAGAAAAAAGCATTATGGGGAGCGGCGGTACTTCTTGGGATTCTCCTTATGAGCAGTATGACGGTATTTGCGGCGGATGAGGCCGCAGAGTATGTTCCGAAGATGTATGCGTCCTTTTGGTCGCTGGTTCCTCCGGTTGTAGCTATCGTGCTTGCCTTGATTACAAAGGAAGTGTACAGTTCTCTGTTTGTGGGAATTTTGATTGGGGGAGTATTTTACTCCGGGTTTACTTTTGAAAAGACAATACTCCATGTATTTCAGGATGGTATTATAGGCTCTCTTACAGATGCTTATAATATGGGGATTTTAGTATTTCTTGTTATACTTGGCATCATGGTGTGTATGATGAACAAGGCGGGCGGTTCGGCAGCTTTCGGGCGCTGGGCGAGCGTACATATTAAAAGCCGGGTGGGTGCTCAGCTTGCGACAATCCTCCTCGGCGTGCTGATTTTTATTGACGATTATTTTAACTGTCTGACCGTAGGCAGTGTAATGCGTCCGGTAACAGACAAACATAATGTGTCAAGGGCTAAGCTTGCCTACCTGATTGACGCGACGGCGGCTCCGGTCTGCATTATCGCTCCGATTTCATCATGGGCGGCAGCGGTTACGGGCTTTGTAGAAGGGGAGGATGGATTTTCAATCTTTATCCGTGCGATTCCGTTTAACTATTATGCGCTCCTTACGATTGTCATGATGGTTGCGATTGTAATGCTTAAGATGGATTACGGCCCGATGAAGCTGCATGAGAAGAATGCGCTTTCCGGAGATCTTTATACGACTCCTGACCGCCCGTATGCCAATGCAGAGGATGAGGTAGACGACAGTAAGGGCGGCGTTATCGATTTGATTTTTCCTGTAGCCGTATTAATCGTCTGCTGTGTTATCGGTATGATCTATACGGGTGGTTTCTTTAGCGGAACAGGCTTTGTGGAGGCGTTTTCCGGCAGTGATGCGTCGGTAGGCCTGATGCTTGGAAGCTTTTTTGCATTCGTAATTACAATCGTGTTCTATGCGGTGAGAAAGGTGCTGAAATTCGGGGAGTCTATGGCGTGTATTCCGGAAGGCTTTAAGGCGATGGTGCCGGCAATCTTAATCTTAACTTTTGCATGGACGCTGAAAGCTATGACAGACAGTCTCGGAGCCAAGGAATATGTGGCGGAATTAGTAGGACAGGCGACAGGGCTGTTGAGTCTCCTGCCGGCGCTTATCTTCCTTGTAGCCTGCTTCCTTGCATTTGCGACAGGTACGTCGTGGGGAACTTTTGGTATTTTGATTCCAATCGTAGTTGCTGTGTTTGTCGGAAAGAATGAGACGATGATGATCCTCTCCATCTCTGCATGTATGGCGGGAGCGGTGTGCGGCGACCATTGCTCGCCGATTTCCGATACGACGATTATGGCGTCTGCGGGAGCGCAGTGCAACCATGTCAACCATGTGACGACGCAGCTGCCGTATGCGGTTACGGTGGCGGTTGTCTCCTGTATTACATATCTGCTTGCGGGGATCCTGCAGAACTTTATGGCAGGCGCATTGGTAGCGGTTATCTCTCTTTTAGTAGGAATCGTGCTGATGATAGGTACGCTGCTTGTGATACGGGCAATGACGGCGGATAGGAATTATTAAAGAAAATAAAATAATGGGCGGGAATCTTTTCTCAGATTCCTGCCCTTTTATATTGCGGAAAAATATTTCTTTTTGATGAAATATTTTTCCGTAATATTTAATTTTTTGCTTCTGAATTTTAATCTATGGATGGAAATAGACATAGAAAAAATAAATATATAAAATTATTTATAGCATAAAATCAATAAATGCGGCAGAAACAGTCGGAAAAGTGAAAAAGTTGGCAGATATTTTGCTGTAATAATAAAGTAAAAGAATAAGAAACAGAAGGCAGGAGGTGTGTGCAGCAATGAAATTGGAATTAGGAAAGATTTATATTAAGGATGTTCAGTTCGCAGAGAAAACTTATGTGGAAAACGGGACATTGTATGTATGTAAAGAAGACATTGAGAAGCTTGTCCTTGAAGATGAACGGCTTGCGGGGGCAAGGGTTGATCTTGCAAGGCCTGGCGAATCTGTCCGGATATCTCCGGTGAAGGATGTAATTGAGCCGAGAGTGAAGGTAGAGGGAGACGGAGCCGTCTTTCCGGGGGTGATTGGAAAAGTAGGTCAGGTAGGAGAGGGGAGGACCCATGCCTTAGTGGGTGCGGCGGTCATTACATGCGGCAGAATCGTAGGTTTCCAGGAGGGCGTCATCGACATGTCGGGCCCCACTGCGAAATATACGCCGTTTTCCAAGACAAATAATGTGTGCGTAGTCATCGAACCTGCGGACGGGATTGAGACCCACGATTATGAAGCCGCCGGTAGGATGGCGGGACTTAAAACGGCCGTATATATCGCTGAAGCGGCAAGGTGCCTGGCGCCGGATGAGATTGTTACCTACGAGACGAAGCCGCTCCTTGAGCAGATAGCCCAGTATCCTTCGCTTCCAAAGATTGGATACGTACATATGCTGCAGTCTCAGGGGCTTCTCCATGATACGTACTATTATGGTGTGGATGCAAAGAAGTTTATTCCTACAATTATGTATCCTACGGAGATTATGGACGGCGCAATTGTCAGCGGAAACTGTGTGGCGCCGTGCGACAAGGTGACTACGTTCCATCATCTGAATAATCCGGTGATTGAAGATTTGTATAAGCATCACGGAAAAGATTTAAATTTTGTGGGCGTCATTCTGACGAATGAAAACGTATTTCTTGCGGATAAGGAGCGCCATTCGGACATGGTGGCGAAGCTTGCCGGATATCTTGGACTGGACGGGCTTCTGATTACGGAGGAAGGGTACGGCAATCCGGATACGGATCTTATGATGAATTGTAAGAAGGTGACGCAGGCAGGTGTAAAAGTAGTAATTATCACGGACGAATTTCCGGGGCGCGACGGAAAATCCTATTCGCTTGCGGATGCGGTGCCTGAAGCGGATACGATGGTATCCTGCGGGCAGGGTAATTTAATCGTGCATTTTCCGCCTATGGATAAGCTGATTGGAACGATGGATTATGTGGAAAGCCAGATAGGAGGATATTCGGGCTGTATGTATGAGGACGGCAGTTTTGATGCGGAACTTCAGATTATCATCGCATCGACAATCGCGAACGGCTATAACAAATTGGCTGCCCGTACTTATTAAGAAGGAGGAAGCGAAGATGGGAAAATACAAAATCGTACATTACATCAATAACTTTTTCTCCGGGGCCGGCGGCGAGGAAGCGGCGGGCATGAGGCCGGAGATTCACGAAGGGCCGATGGGACCGGGACTTGCTTTGGCCGAGGCATTTGGAGAGGAATTTGAAATTGCGGCGACAGCCGTATGCGGAGATAATTATTTCGGGGAAAATCTGGAGGATGCCGCCGCAGAGCTGATTGGAATGATTCGACCGTATAAGCCGGATTTATTTATCGCAGGTCCTGCATTTAATGCAGGCCGTTACGGGGTGGCATGCGGAACAATTTGTAAAGAGGTGGAAAAAGCGCTTGGGATTCCGGTGCTCACCGGCATGTACGAGGAAAATCCGGGCGTTGACATGTTCCGTAAGGATTTGATTGTCATTAAGACAAAAAATTCTGCGGCGGGCATGAGGAAAGCGGTTCCGGTATTTAAAAGGCTTGGGGAAAAGCTGGTGAAAGGCAGGGAGATTCTCGGACCGGATATGGAAGGGTATCTGGAGAGAGGGATCCGTGTAAATTATTTTGCAGAGAAACGGGGCTCCGAACGGGCGATAGAGCTGCTGTTAAAAAAATGCAGGGGGGAGGAGTGCCAGACAGAATATCCCATGCCCGAATTTGACAGGGTAGAGCCGGCAGCTCCGGTCACGGACTTGGCTCATACGAAGATTGCTATCGTCACATCGGGCGGTATCGTGCCTCAAGGGAATCCGGATCATATCGAATCTTCCAGTGCTACAAAATACGGCATTTACAGCATCAAGGGCATGGATCGGATGGATAAAAAGGACTTTATGACCGTCCACGGCGGTTATGACCGTGCTTTTGTTACAGAGGATCCCAATCTGGTTGTTCCGCTGGATGTTCTGCGCAAGCTGGAAAAGGAAGGAGTAATCGGAGAACTTGCCGGCTACTTTATTTCTACTACCGGAACCGGGACGGCCACGGGAAATGCAAAAGCATTTGGCCGGGATTTTGTGGGGAAATTGAAAGAAGACGGAATCGGCGCCGTTATCCTTACGTCTACATGAGGCACCTGCACGCGTTGCGGTGCAACGATGGTAAAAGAGATTGAGCGAGAAGGGATTCCGGTTGTGCATATCTGCACGGTAGTTCCGATTTCCAAGACGATAGGGGCTAACAGAATCGTACCGGCAATAGGGATTCCGTATCCTCTTGGAGATCCGACAAAATCACCGGCGCAGAGTGAAAAAATCCGCCGGGAGCTGGTGGAGAGAGGGCTGACGGCGCTTCAGACGCCGGTTACCGGACAGACGGTTTTTGAGTAGAAGAGAAGAAATATCGCCCGAACGGTGCAGGATTGTTGCAATTGCTGCGCCGGCCGGGCGGTGTTATGCACTGGCAGGAAAAAAGTATGGCCGGATATTTTGTGTGACGTTTGGCGGCGGTTATGAGAAAGAATATTTTGTATGCTGCCGGCGGTAGGCCTCGTTGTCTTTTTGGTGCAGTTCACTTTCTATCTGCGCCAGCTTTTGCTCCAGTTCTTTTGCTTTTCTTTCGTCTGTTTCGGAATTTAGCTGCCGCTTTAGTTCTGCCTGTGTTTCTCTCAGTTTCTTAATTTCTCGGTCAACGGCGCTTGTGTCTGCGGTGCATTTTTCCTCAGGAATGTATTCGTCCATTACAGGTTTTGCCGGACGGCTGCCCGATGTGTCTTCGGAATTTGTAGCATCCTTTATGCGGGAGGCGGATAATTCTTTTTCATTTGCAATTGCTGCGGGGGCTTTTTCGGCATTTGAAATGGTGTTCGGATTCGTATGAGCAGTCATATTAGAAACAGGGTTCATGGCGTGTTCCTCCAATCTTTAAATATAGTAGGGCGGATGTTGTATCCGACGTTTTCAGCTTACCATTTATTCATGGAATTTCAAGATTTTTGAATTGAAATGCTATCTGGATGTATTGAAATGTTTAACAGTACATTCAGAGAAAAATACCGGCCGTTTTTTTCGGTGAGCATTGTACCGTGATACTTTTCGGCGGCGGCTCTGATGTTGGAAAGTCCGGTTCCTGACGGGGGAAGAGGGCCTGCCGGACAAGTGTTTTTAAATTCCAGCATGTAGAAATCACCTTGCTGCCTGCCGGTAATGCAAAGCTCTTTTCTGCCGTCGGCAAAGCGGCAGGCGTCCGCTGCGTTATCCAGGGCATTTGCAAAAATTACGCACAAGTCGAAGTCGTCTATCTGGCAGGGCCTGGGAAGAATGAGGGAAACATGTGCCGAAATTCCGTCTGATTTTGCCAGCGAGAGCTTCTCACCCAGCAGAATGTCTACTACCGGATTACCTGTCTGGTACGGAAAGGAAAGAGAATCGGAGGCTGTTTCCAGAGTTTTCAGATATGTTTTGGCTTTCTTTGTATTTTCCTGATCCAGCAGGCCGTTTAATACGGTCAGGTGGTTTTTGATGTCATGCCGGAATGCTTTTGTCCGCTCGAAGCGGATCTGCGCTTCTGAAACATATTTTTTTTGTGTGCGGGACGCTTCGGACAGGGCAATTAGCGCTGTCTGTATCTGAAAACTCCTGCAGATGCGCTGGTAAGCATACAGTGTGCATAAAAGCCCGCCAAGTCCGAGTATCTGAAGGAAGAGCAGGGCGGTGTGCTTCCCGATATCAGCGATCGAATCAGTGAAGGTGGAATCATTATAAATCATTTGAGTATAGGTATAGGACGTCTGCAGGATGTATAGCTGGGCTGAGTAAAAAAACAGTACCGGAGACAAAAATACCGGGAATGCCGTCAACCCGGAGCCTGATATTTGTTCTGCATCTTTCAGGGAAATGGATCTTAGTATAACGGTATAGCAAATGGCACAGATAAAAAAGGAAACGAATATGGCCAGAAGAATCAGTATATACAGGATGGGAGTGCCGATTAGACGAGGAAAGAAAAGGGATTCCACGGAGTTGACGATACCGAAGGAAAGCTGGGAGATATAGCATGCGCAAATTGCGGCGCTCCATGACATGATCCATTGGTTTTTCAAGGCAAAATGGCTGACTGTGCACAAAATCACCAGCTGCCCGGTGACTGCGCATATGAAGCAAAGAGAGAGTTTGCCAACTATCCACTCAAGGATACAAATCATAATGAAATATAAGGCAAAATGCCGGAATTTTCCTGCTTTTCCAGTAAGACGGCTGATGAAAAAAATATGCAGCGCACACGGCACCATAAGGCAGAGACCGTTAAGGCATAGGATGAATAGCTCCATATTACAAATTCCTCTCTTTCATATAGCACAGGAGCGCTTGCGTGAAATCATGTTCACGAAGTCTGGAAACGGGAATCTTGCTGCCCTGCGACAAAGTAATCTGTCCGGTGGCATATCCGCGGACATATCCGAGATTGACGATAAAACTTCGATGGCATCTGAAAAAATGGTTATCGAAGCGCTGCCCAAAGTCTTCCAGCTTGCCGTAGCAGTCCGTAATTTCCCCGCCGCTTTGGTGGAGATAGACTTTCCGTCCCTGCACTTCACAGTATATGATTTCAGACAGAGGAATCACTTGGCAGGAATTTCCTTTGCAGATAACGATGTCCCGGTTCTTCTGCCGCCGTAACGCCTCCAGAGACCTGTCCATAGTCCGTCGAAAGAGCTCGCTGTTTAACGGCTTGAGCAGGTAGCCGAAGGCTTGTACTTCAAAAGCATCAAATACATATTCCTCCAGGACAGTCACAAAGATTAAAAGACTGTTGTTGTTTTGCTGCCGGAGCTTTCTTGCCGTCTCCATACCGTTTAGATGTTCCATGCGGATATCGAGAAAAATCAAATCATAGCTGCAGCCGCAATCCAGAAGGGAAGAGCCGTCTGGAAAAGTTTCGATGCGATACAAAGCAAGCCGTTTTTCTTCCATGTATCGTGAAAGATGTTCGGAGAGTTCTTTTACCGTAAAGGGTTCGTCGTCGCAGATTGCGAATTTTATCATTTTCATCACCCCGTTTTTTGTCAGAATATCAGATGTCCGCCGCAAGGGCAATTCCTATGCCTTGAAATGCTGCAGATCTGTAATGAAATGCATTATCGCCGCAGGCCGTATTCCTGTATCTTATTGTAAATCTGACGGGAACTTATGCCGAGCCTGCGGGATGCTTCGGCGGCATTCCAGTCTAACTGCTTCAGAACCCAGGTTAAATATT
>CAJTUQ010000097.1 GCA_910579335.1 uncultured Dorea sp.
TGATATCGTCCGTTCTCTCAAGCTCAATCTCCATCTGCCCGTCTGTTTTCTTCACCTTCTCCTCAGCCGTATGACGGGGACGGTAGTCAGCCACAGCCGCCGCCTTGATTATGACATCCATATCTTTGCTTCTTGAGATGACCGCGTCAAACATCTCCTTTGCCGACACAACCGGAACCACATCCACAAACATGGGCGGCTTAAGCGCAGTCTTTCCTGTCACAAGAGTGACGGACGCCCCCCTGAGCATGCACACTCTGGCAATGCCATACCCCATCTTTCCTGAAGAATGGTTCGTAATATACCGGACAGGGTCAACCGCCTCCTGCGTAGGACCCGCCGTAACCAAAACCTTCATCCCCGCCATGTCCTTTGGAAAGGCGCAGGACTTATAGACATACTCCGCAAGCACCTCCGGCTCCGGCATCTTTCCTATCCCCACATCTTTGCAAGCAAGGTACCCGGTGTCAGGCTCCGCAATCTCTACGCCGTAATGCCGCAGGATTTCCAGATTCCGCTGCGTCAGAGGATTCTCATACATAGCCGTATTCATGGCCGGGGCGACAATCTTTTTACAGCGGCAGGCAAGCACCGTTGTCGTCAGCATGTCGTCAGCAATGCCGTGGGCAAGCTTTGCTATCACATTCGCCGTAGCCGGGGCAATTATTACCGTATCCGCCCTTTTCGCCAGAGCAACATGCTCCACATGAAACTCAAAATTCCGGTCAAAGGTATCCGAAACGCACTTATGACCCGTAAGAGTTTCAAACGTAATCGGGTTGATAAAATTCTTTGCATTCTCTGTCATAAGGACATGCACCTTCGCTCCGGCCTTCACAAGCAGGCTGGCAAGAGAGGCGCTCTTATATGCCGCGATTCCCCCGGTGACACCGAGGAGAATGGTCTTTCCTTTTAACATAGTTTCTTTCCTTTCCATCCAATTATTTAAAATCACGCTATCACGCTATTGACGCAGCCGGAAACAATTCCTCCATACTTCTCTTAAGTCTATCATAAACTTCAAAAAAATAATAGTATTCCTTGTATCCTCCTGGAAAATCTCTGAATCCAAAGGAAATAAAGACGTCTCTCCCAATTGCTTCGTTTCTGTCTTCAGTTTATCAGTATCACCGCCGCTGTCTTGACCGCAGTTATTTTTATGTCCGCTCCGTTTTTGATGAAGCTCTTTAGAAACAGCGAAAGCATTATAAACGACGGCATACTCATGCTCCGCTTACAGGTCATCACTATGGTATTTGTAGGAATCGTCCTGCTAATGACGATTATTTTCCAGTCCACAGGAAAAGTGGCCGGTTCATTTATTTTATCCGTCAGCCGGCAGGGAATCATTTTTTCGGTAATTCTGGTAATTGCATACAACACGGCAGGATACATGGGAATCATCATATCGCAGGCAGCAGCGGATGTATTGACTGCGATTCTTGCAATGATACTATTTAAAAGCCAGTTATCCAAAGAATTTCACTAGGAAGACACCGCTTCCCCCCAATACTTCAAAAAGGCCCCTCCTGTCAATCGGGGAATTATCTTTGCTTCGCTTTTTCTCTTCGGCAAAGAATGAGCCCCGCCAGCAGCAGCACAGGAAATACAACGCCTGATAAAATGCCTGCCCGCAGGTCGTCTCCCCATGCTTCGGACACGAATCCTACCACGGTAGGCCCTCCGGAACATCCCACGTCGCCGCCCAGCGCCAGCAGCGCAAACATCGCCGTCCCGCCTCTCGGCAGAGCTGCTGCCGCCCTGCTGAAGGTTCCCGGCCACATAATTCCTACTGACAGGCCGCATACCGCACAGGCCGCCAGGGAAAGCTGAGGAATGGGTAACAGCGATATTCCCAGATAGGACAGGATGCATAGGCCGGTACTGCAAATCATAAACCGCTCCAGATTGATGTGTTCGCCATATTTCCCATAGAATGCTCTCGATGCACCCATCAAAACCGCAAATGCCATAGGCCCCGCCAAATCACCCGCCGTCTTGGAGATGCCAAGGCCCTTTTCCGCAAAAGTGGAAGCCCACTGGCTTACCGCCTGCTCGCTGGCTCCCGCACAGACCATCATAACCATTAATATCCAGAAAATCCTGATACCGAACAAATCTTTCAGCTTCAGCCCCGTCTCCCCGTCTTCCAGCAGCTTAGCCATAGGAACCCTTGTAAATACAAAGGCATTCAAAACCGGAATTACCGCCCACAAAACCGTCAGTATCTTCCAGTTCTTTGTACCTGCCGCATAAAAAAATAAAGTAGACAGCAGCACGACTCCCACATGTCCCCAGCAGTAGAAGGAATGCAGCATACTCATTGCTTTTTCCTTATTATCTGACGGACAAGCTTCTACCACCGGACTCACAAGAACCTCCAAAAGTCCTCCTCCGGCGGCATACACCATCACTGAAATAAGAATCCCTATAATAGGGGATGCAAAGACTTCCGGAAGGACCGTAAGGAAAAGCAGGCCTGCGGCCGACAGCAGATGCGCCGCAATCATGGATACCCGGTAACCGAGCCTGTCTACAAAACCAACCGACAATAAATCCACCAGAAGCTGTATTCCAAAATTAAAGGTCACCAGCAGAGTAATCTGAGACAGCGGAATATCGTAAGTTTTCTGAAAAGTCAAAAATAACAGCGGGACAAAATTATTTACAACCGCCTGCACAATGTATCCCGCAAAACAAGCGATAACTGTTTTATTATATTGATTCTTCAATTTTTCATCTCCCTTCAAAGGGGATTATATGTACATGTTCAAAAAGTTTTATATAACCGTCCCCAATATTTCAAGAGACTTAAACCGTCTCCCCACGTACTCGGCCATATATGCCCCAGACAGGTCTTCAAGCTCATCAAGCACCTCTTCCTTTACTATAAAAGTATACAGCTTTTCTACCGGTGTCGCTGCAATATACTGCATGGCATAAAGCGTAGAAGGCAGCAGGCTCCTGCCGTCCTTCGCCCGTCCTGCACATTCACTGCACACAAGTCCCCCTTTTTTTACACTGAACACTTTCTCCCTTTCCGTATCCCCGCAGCAGACACAGGAAAATACCTGCGGCCCCTCCCCGTTGACACTCACCGCCTTAAGTTCATAGATGCACCGGATAAGGCGGTTGGGGATGTTCGGGTTTACCAGCGCTCTAAGCGACTGGTAGAGAAGCTTTAGAAGCTCTGTCTCGTCATTTGCTTCCCTCGCATAGTAATTGGCAAGCTCCAGAAAATAAAACCCGTAATACGCCCCCTCCACATCCATCCTGAGCTCTTCAAAATAATTGGAAACAGAGGCCGACATCATTGTATAGGATGTCCGCCCCTCATAAACCAAAAATGTTCCGAATGTAAACGGGCTTGTCACACCTACCAATGCACTGTTCGGCTTTCTCGCCCCCCTTGCAAATGCAGATATCTTTCCCCGCTCTTTGGTGAGAAGCACAACGCGCCTGTCATACTCCCCCACCGGTGCCGCTGCAAGCACCATCCCAGTCAATGTAATCTGATTCACCGCCCGCATCTCCTTCATAGCGACTCATCACCTGCTTACAGATAACAATTCCTCTGTAACTTAGATAGTCCGTAATTTTTCCCGTCTCGGCAAAACGGTTCCAATATTGTTCTTCCATGCGCTCACCTCATCTTATGATGCCGGGGCAAAATTCCGCCCCGTCTTTAAGATTAGATTCCCCCATGAAAGGTCTGTTCTATTCGTCCTCGCGGTATCCAAAATTTTTCATCAGGTATTCACTGTCCCTCCAGTCCTTTTTCACTTTTACCCAAAGCTTAAGGTTTACCTGGCATTCCAGCATTTTTTCAATCTCAAAACGAGCCGTGCTCCCGATTTTTTTCAACATATTTCCTTGTTTTCCAATAATTATCCCCTTGTGGGAATCCCGCTCGCAGATAATCGTGGCATCAATGTGCATCACTCTGCCCCGCCGCTTCATCCGGTCAATGGCCACCGCAATTCCGTGAGGGATTTCCTCCTCAAGTGCATGAAGCGCCTTCTCCCTGATAAGCTCCGCCACGATTTGACGCTCCGGCTGATCCGTAACTGTATCCTCATCATAAAACTGCGGTCCGTAAGGCAGATATTTCATCACAACATCTATCAGTTCATCCGAATTACTCCCGCTGCGCGCCGACACCGGCACGATTTCTGCAAAATCATAGATATCCTTATATGCGTCTATTGCGGAAAATACTTCTTCCCGTTTTACACTGTCAATCTTATTAATAACAAGAATCACCGGTGTAGTGACTGTGCGAAGCTGCTTTGCGATGTGCTGCTCCCCCGCCCCGATAAAAGTAGTCGGCTCCACAAGCCAGAGTACGACGTCCACTTCATTAAGCGTGCGTTCCGCCACATTTACCATATATTCTCCAAGCTTATTTTTCGCTTTGTGGATACCCGGCGTATCGACAAATACTATCTGCCCTTTTTCCGTTGTAAGCACCGTCTGAATCCGGTTTCTCGTCGTCTGGGGCTTATTGGAAGTAATGGCTATCTTCTGCCCAATCAGATAGTTCATAAGGGTAGATTTCCCCACGTTCGGACGTCCGATCAGCGTCACAAACCCTGACTTATAATCTTTTTTCATTCTTTCTCCTTTTTTGCACAGCCTGCATTTTTTCGGCTCTACTGTAAAACACGCTAAAATCCCGTCACTCTTCCAAATACTTCCCGGCTCTCCTCAATCTTTTCCTCTCCGCCGATAACACAGAGCTGGTCTGCTTTCAGTACTGCCTCTGCCACACGGTAAAGAGAGCGGATATCCTCCTGCGACGCATCAAGAATCTGGTTTCGCTCCTTTCGTATCATCTCGGCGCTCACCTTGCTCATATAAAGGTTCATAGAACGTTCTCCCTTTGATACCGGCGTCATGGGCTGGTCTATATTGCTCATGGTTCCGATAATATATTTTGTCATGTCGCGCTCGCTGACCGTAAAATTCTTAAGATAATCCACGACGCCGTCATAGACCTTTAACGTCCGCTCCAAATGCGGGTCGCGGTAGGAGACAAAATACCCTTCCCCGATGCGGTTGAAATTACTCATGCACCCGTAAGCTCCGCCTCTGACCCGGATATTCTGCCACAGGTAATCATAGCTTAATATGACCTTTAAGATCTGCAGCGCTCCGGTATAAGCGGCGCCATTATCAATAAAGTTTCCGGTCTTTGCCACATACTGCACTTTGGACGCCGTCTTAAAGCCTTCATTTTTCTTCTCGCAATGGAGAATACATCTGGTGTCCTCGCTTTCTCCCGTAAAAAGGCTGTTTTTCAACTTTTCCACCAAATCTTCAAATCCTTCGAGCCCCTCTTTGGAAGCCGTATAGCTTAACATCATCCGATCCGCACGGAACAGCTGGCCGGCAAGCTTTTTAAGAATCTCTATCAGACGCCCGCTCTCCTCCTCAAAATGCTCCTCTATATAAGCTACTGTTTCGTAAAATGCAATTCCATTCGTCAAATCCTTGAGCTTTGCCGAAGGAGAAGCATAGGACAGAGACCGCAGCGCCGCCGTCTGATGTCCCGCCGACTGGAAGCGCATCAAAAGTCTTGATTTTACCATCGCAAGAATTTCCTTGATTCGTTTCACATCCTCAAGCCGGGATGCCGTCAGTATTTCCCCCATCATGTCAAATACAACCGGAAGCTTTTCATACAAGGCCTTTCCTTTGATCTCAAAGGTAGACCTAAACGCTTTTTCCCTGATATTCGTCACGTCATTGTATATTTCAAGAGACGTGCCCACCCCTCCTGTGTGCACGTTAATTTCATTGAACAGGGCGCCGTAATCATAATTCTTCGTATCTATAATTCCGAGGACAGACTGCAGGATTCCTACATACGGCAGAAGTTCCTCACTGACGGAAGACATATCAAAAAGCACATCCACATAGCCGATTCCATTCGTCTCAATCTCATGGAAGATAACCGGAATCCCTGCAAGGTTCAGTTCTTCATTTACAATCGGCTCAATCTCTCTGGAAATATCCTTTCTTTCAAGCACCGGTATCTTCTCAAGCGCTTCCGGACTCTCCGGCACCGACTGATATTCCTCCAGCTGTTTTGTACGCTTCACCATCTCTTCAATTTCTTCCGGACTCAGCGCAGCCTTAAAATCCTGAAGCTTTTTATCAAGGGCAGCGTCCATTTTCGCCGTCCGCCCCTTTTCGGGCTTCACGATTACGACTGCACCGTGAGGATTGTCAAGCAGATACCTCTGAATCAATTTTTCATAATACCCGCATCCTACCTGTTCTTTCAGAAATGCAAACGTACTCAGCGCTTCAATATGCATAAACGGCTCATTCTCGTCATAAAGCCAGCTTTCCAAAATCTGCAGCCCGTACATCAGCCCCTTTGGGTAATTGCCAAAATCCGCCTCCCTGTAACGAAATTCATGATAATTTATCCCTGCCTCCAGAGATTTCCTGTCAATCCCATCTTTTACGATACCCGCAAGGACATCCTCGATAACATGGATAAATTTCTCCTTCTGTTCCTCGTTGGCATTTTTCGCCACAATCGAAAAAACAGGCTGAAAGATGCCATTATCATAGGACCCCATTATATCCTTGCCAATCCCCGCATCCGTCAGCGCTTTTTTCAGAGGCGCCCCTGGCGCTGACAACAGTGCGTAATCCAGAATTTCAAAAGCCAGATAGAGCTCCCTGTCAAGGCTTGTAGCGATTACCTTATTATAAGAAAGATACGTATTATCCTCCTCAGATTCATCGCTTGCTATGGAATATTCAATGGTTTTCTCTTTCATTTCGGAGAAAGCTGATTGCCGCCCAATCACAGAATCCACCGGCTGGAAATCAAAATCAGACAGGTATTCCCTGTCAAGCCAATCCAGCTTCTCCTCAATATCCATATCACCGTACAGGTAAATATAACTGTTGGACGGATGATAATACCTTCGGTGAAAATCAAGAAACTGCTCATAGGTCAGTTCCGGTATCACCTCCGGGTCGCCCCCCGACTCATTTGCATAGGAAGTATCCGGAAACAAAGTATTAAGAACCACCCTGTCAAGCACACCTTCCGGAGAGGAAAACGCACCCTTCATCTCATTGTATACAACTCCGTTATAGGTAAGCTTATCCTGTGCACTGTCCAGTTTATAGCTCCACCCTTCCTGTCGGAAAATCTCTTCATGCTTATATATATTTGGATAAAGCACCGCATCCATATATACATGCATAAGATTCTGGAAATCCTTGTCATTGCAGCTTGCTACCGGATAAACCGTCTTATCCGGATACGTCATGGCATTTAAAAATGTATTCAGCGACCCCTTAACCAGCTCTACAAACGGATCCTTTGCCGGAAAATTTTTAGACCCGCACAGCACGGAATGTTCCAGAATATGCGGAACCCCCGTACTGTTATCCGGCGGCGTGCGGAATCCGATACAAAACACCTTGTTGCTGTCGTCATTTTGTATATAAATTACCCTGGCCTTGCTCTTTTTGTGCCGGAGAAGATAGCCCCTCGCTTTAATGCCTTCCAGCGCTTCCTCCTTAATCAACTCATAACTCTTCACATCTTTGATACTCATTTTTATTCTCCTTCTCCCTTCTGATGCGGCTTGGCTGCATTCCATGCCCCGCGGCCGTTTTCCGGCCGGGGTCCGTCCGCTTTATATAAATACTCCGCTTTCCGTACCGAGGAGGCCGGTATGCCAAGCCTCTCCCGATATGACGCAATTGTTCTTCTTGATATGAATACTCCCCGCTCCTTCAGCATCTTTTCTATCCTGCTGTCACTCAAAGGATGCCGTTTATCCTCTTTCGCAATCATTTTCTTAATTACGGCCCGAATCTGTGCGGCACTGACCGTTCCTTCCTCCATCCGCACGCCGCCGCCAAAGAAATACCGCAGCGGATAGATCCCCCACCTCGTCTGGACATATTTTCCCTTCACCGCCCGGCTTACCGTAGAGACATTCATCTTAAGCTCTTCCGCAATTTTCTTTAATGTCAGCGGCCTGATTCCTGACGGACCGTCCAGCAAAAACCCCTTCTGGTTTTTAAAAATCAGTGCGGTTATCTTAAGCAGCGTTTCCTGCCGTTTCTTGACGCAGCTCTGGAGCCATCTCGCCTTCTCATACCTCTCGCGTATATACTGCTTGGTCCGCTCGTCTGCATCGCCGCCCAGCAGTTCGATGTACGGACGGCTTAACTGTAAGCCCGGCAGATACGTCTGGTTGAGGACGATATCATAATACTCTCCGTACTGAACCAGGGCAATATCCGCCGATAAATATCCTGTCCGCACGGATGCCTTACCACTGCCAAGAGGCTTGGGATTCAGCCGTCTTATAATCTCTCCTGCCCTTAAGACCTGTGCCTGTGTTCTGCCGGTTTCCCTGCTAATTTTCTCGTATCTGCCCTTAGAGAAATCATCCAGATATCCCGTAAGGATTTCTTTTGCCGTTTCTTCCCCAGGATACTCCTCGTCAAGCTGCATAAGCAGGCATTCCTTTAAATCTCGCGCACCGACTCCCCTCGGCTCAAGCTTTTTCACAATCTCCAGCGCTTCTTTGACCGTCCTGCTCTCCAGCTTGAGGAGTTCTGCGCTCTCCTCTGTATTATCTGTAAAATAACCTCTCTCATCCAGACTCTCAATAATATATTCCGCCGCTTCGCGGACGGCTTCAGGCAGATGGTATTCGGACAGCTGAAAATAAAGCTCCCTGTTAGGCTGCTCTAAAGCGGCAGGCTCCCGTCCGGACTCCTGCCCCTCCCCGCACGCATTCTCAACATGAAGCACGATAGGAGAATACTCCGCCCATACCGCAGTGTCCGTCAATTCAATAATCGGATTTTCCATCGACTGTTCTAAAAGGTATTCCCCAAGCTGCATATTATCCATTGCAAGTATTTCAAGACATTGCTGCATATGCGCAGACAACGCCATCTTCTGCGTTACCTGTGTCTTTAATTCCATCTTTGTCTCCTTTTGTACTTTCTTATTCTATACAATTTTTCTATTCTCTACAAGCAATAACAGAAACTTTCTTGTATAAGAAATACATTTTCGATATAATAATGATAAATTTAATTGCAGAAGGAAATACTCTATGTCAGACGAAAAGAAAGAACAGTTAAAAAAGCAATTCCATCTTGAGACGAAAAGTCCCTTATTCAAGCAAGCTCTTGAATTTTGCGAGCGTGTCGCCCGCTCGCACGCCAACGTGCTTTTAATCGGGGAATCCGGCAGCGGAAAAGAAATCGCATCCCGGTACATCCATGCCTGCGGACACAGAAGCAGCCAGAATTTTGTCGCCGTCAACTGCAGTGCATTTACGGAGACTCTCTTGGAATCTGAATTATTCGGCCACGAACAAGGCTCTTTTACCGGCGCGTCAAAAACCCATACCGGAAAATTCGAATTGTCCAACCACGGGACCCTCTTTCTGGATGAAATCGGCGATTTGTCTCTTACGACCCAGATAAAACTGCTGCGCGCTCTGGAAACAAAGCAGATTGAGCGAATCGGGAGCAATACAAAACGGGAAATCGACTTTCAATTAATCTGCGCAACAAACCAAAACCTTCCCGAAAAAATCCAAAACAGGGAATTTCGGGAAGATTTTTTTTACCGCATCAGCACAATTGTCATAAAAATACCGGCTCTCAGGGAACGCAGGGAAGATTTGCCTGCGCTCATTAAATTTTTCTTTCAAAAGATACAAAAAGAAAACGGCATTTCCATCCGCTCCTTAGATGATGCCGTAACAGACTTTCTATTTACATATGATTACCCCGGAAACATCCGGGAACTGAAGAATATTATTGAGCGGATCGTAATCCTCTCCCAAAATGGATTTGTAGCAAAAGAGACGCTTCCGACCTTATACAATGTCGCCGCAGACTCTTCCTACGAATCCCCCTCGGCATTTCATCTATAATTCCGTGGAAAGAATAC
>CAJTUQ010000098.1:0-8671 GCA_910579335.1 uncultured Dorea sp.
TGATTTTAAAAAAATATATGCTATACTGTTTTCAGGGAGACCAAAAGGCCCCAAGGAGGAGGGATACCATGACGAACATAAACCTAGAGATGTTAAAGCAGATTGCTGCAGGACTTGCGGCGCAGTTCGGTGAAAACTGCGAAATCGTTATCCACGACCTTACAAAAGGTACTGCTGACAGCTCCATTGTACATATAGAGAACGGCTCTGTCAGCGGACGCCGAATCGGCGACGGCCCTTCCGGAGCAGTCCTGGATGCGCTTAAGAATCCGGACAGCGCCCCGATTGACAGGCTGGCCTATCTGACAAAAACGGAGAAAGGCCGTATCTTAAAGTCCAGCACGATCTATATTAAAGACAGTTCTTCAAAACCCTGCTACATATTTTCAATCAATTACGATATTACCAATCTGCTTGCATTGGAAAGCAGTATTCATTCGATTACTGCCTGCTCTGCACCAGAGCAAAACGGGGGCTCTGATTCCCCGCACCTAATCACCCACGACGTGAACGGGCTGCTGGACGAATTGATTGAACAGGCTGTCGCACTGGTAGGCGTCCCGGTTCCCCTTATGTCAAAAGAAGATAAGATTAAAGCATTTAACTATCTGAATGACGCCGGAGCCTTTCTTATCACAAAATCAGGAGATAAAGTAGCAAAATACTTCGGAATCTCCAAATACACACTTTACAGCTATATTAATATTAACAAATAATCAGGAGGATTTGAATAATGACAGATACAGCAGAGATTAAATGGACGCTCAATCACATTCCGAAGACAGAGGATCTGGCGGTGAGGAACATGTCTGTAGAGGAAATGCAGCAGGCCGGCAATTTCCACAGAAGCTTCCCCCAGTACTCGGTAACTCCTTTAACCAGACTTTCCGGACTGGCAGAATATCTTGGTTTAAAGCGCCTGTACGTGAAAGACGAGTCCTATCGTTTCGGCCTCAATGCCTTTAAGGTTCTCGGAGGCTCCTATGCCATTGCAAGGCATATTGCAAAAGAACTGGGAAAGGATGTCAGCGAGGTTCCCTACAGCGTCCTTACGTCTGACGAATTGCGGGAAAAATTCGGCCAGGCTACATTTTTTACCGCTACCGACGGAAACCACGGGCGCGGCGTTGCCTGGGCAGCAAACAAACTGGGACAGAAATGCGTAGTAAGGATGCCAAAAGGCACAACGCAGACCCGCCTTCAGAATATTGCCCTTGAAAATGCGACCGTTACCATTGAGAATCTGAATTATGACGACTGCGTAAGAATGGCTGCAAAAGAGGCCGAAAACACTCCCCGCGGCATTATGGTGCAGGACACCGCATGGGAGGGCTACGAAGAGATTCCTACCTGGATCATGCAGGGCTACGGTACTCTTGCTACCGAGGCGGATAAACAGCTTGAGGAGGATGAAAGCCGTCCCACCCACATTTTCATCCAGGCGGGCGTGGGGTCTCTTGCAGGTGCGGTAATCGGCTATTTTGCAAACCGCTATAAAGAGAATCCTCCGGTTATGGTCGTTGTGGAAGCAGGTGCGGCAGATTGTCTTTATCGTTCCGCCATGCAGGCGGACGGCAGCCGCATAGACGTAACCGGCGATATGCAAACCATCATGGCAGGCCTTGCCTGCGGAGAGGCAAATACTGTTTCCTGGGATATTTTAAGAAACCATGCGGATGCCTTTGTGTCCTGCCCGGACTGGGTAAGCGCAAATGGGACACGTATTTACGGCGCACCTCTTAAGGGGGATGAAAGAGTTATTTCCGGTGAATCCGGTTCCGTTACCCTGGGTCTTGTGCATGCACTGATGACAAAGCCGGAATACAAAGAATTAAAAGACGCATTAAAGCTTGGCGCAGATTCCGAGGTCCTGCTTGTATCCTCTGAAGGCGACACAGATCCGGACCGCTACCGCGAGATTGCATGGGAAGGTTTATGCGGCAGCGGCAAACAGCCGTTCGCAGAGCTTTCTTAACCCCTCAGGCAAATCACGATATCTGTTTGAGAAACACAATGAAAGAGAAAAACAAAAACATTTTCAGGAGGAATAATCATGTTTGATTTTAATAGAATAAAAGACGCTGCAAAAAACTATGAAAAAGATATGACTGCATTTTTACGTGCAATCGTAAAAAATCCGGGAGAAAGCTGTGATGAAAAAGCGCATATCGACACCATCGCCGCTGAGATGAAAAAAACTGGCTTTGACGAAGTCGTCATTGACCCCCAGGGAAATGTAATCGGATATATGGGAACCGGCGATAAAATCATTGCATACGATGCACACATTGATACTGTCGGAATCGGAAATATTGAAAACTGGGACTTTGACCCGTATGAAGGTTATGAAAATGAGACGGAAATCGGGGGCCGCGGTGTTTCTGACCAGTGCGGCGGCATCGTATCCTCTGTGTACGGCGCAAAAATCATGAAGGATTTAGGACTGATTCCGAAAGGGTGTAAGATTATGGTCGTAGGAACCGTCCAGGAAGAGGACTGTGACGGCCTGTGCTGGCAGTACATTATCAACGAAGACAAGGTGCGTCCGGAATTTGTTGTATCCACAGAGCCTACGGACGGCGGCATCTACCGCGGACAGAGAGGACGCATGGAAATCCGCATTGACGTAAAGGGCGTATCCTGCCACGGCTCCGCACCGGAACGCGGCGACAACGCCATTTACAAGATGGCTGATATTCTCCAGAACGTCCGCGCACTGAATGAGAATGACGATGCAGACGAGACAGACATCAAGGGTCTTGTGAAAATGCTGAATCCGAAATACAACAAGGATTTCGAGGAGGCGCGTTTCCTCGGACGCGGAACCGTTACCGTATCCCAGATTTTCTATACCTCGCCAAGCCGCTGCGCAGTTGCTGACTCCTGTGCAGTATCTCTTGACCGCCGCATGACCTTTGGCGAGACCTGGGAAAGCTGTCTGGATGAAATCCGCGCTCTTCCAAGCGTTCAGAAATACGGGGATGACGTCAAAGTATCCATGTACAATTACGACCGCCCGTCCTACACCGGCTGCGTCTATGAAATCGAGTGCTACTTCCCGACTTGGGCGATTCCGAAGGACCACAAGGTAACAAAGGCACTTGAGGCAGCCTACACCGGTCTTTATGGCGACAAGAGGATTGGCACTGAGGAAACACTAAAAATGCGCAAGGCGCGTCCGCTTACAGACAAATGGACTTTCTCCACAAACGGCGTGTCCATTATGGGAAGGAACAACATCCCGTGCATCGGCTTCGGTCCGGGCGCAGAAGCCCAGGCACATGCACCAAATGAGAAGACCTGGAAACAGGATCTTGTCACCTGCGCAGCCGTATATGCTGCACTTCCGACACAGTACTTTAAATAAGCGGCTCTCCGCTTTTGCGGAAAATAAAATATTGAAAAAATCAGGAGGATACGATAATATATGAAAACTTTACAGAGCTATATTGATAAATTAAACGCATTAAACTTTAAGGATATGTACAATGGAGACTTTTTCCTTACATGGGAAAAGACTGATGATGAACTGGAGGCCGTATTTACACTTGCAGATGCCCTTCGCTATATGAGAGAGAACAACATTTCCACAAAAGTATTTGAAAGCGGTCTTGGGATCTCTTTATTCCGCGACAATTCCACGCGTACCCGCTTCTCCTTTGCCTCCGCCTGCAACCTCTTAGGTCTTGAGGTTCAGGACCTGGACGAAGGAAAATCCCAGGTAGCGCACGGTGAGACCGTCCGTGAAACCGCCAACATGATTTCCTTTATGGCCGATGTCATCGGTATCCGCGATGACATGTACATCGGAAAGGGCAATAAATACATGCATGAAGTTGTGGACGCAGTGACACAGGGCAACAAGGACGGTATTCTGGAACAGAAGCCCACGCTTGTCAACCTCCAGTGCGACATTGACCACCCGACACAGGTAATGGCGGATATGCTCCACATCATCCATGAGTTCGGCGGCGTAGAAAACCTGAAAGGAAAGAAGCTTGCCATGACTTGGGCTTACTCTCCTTCCTACGGAAAACCATTGTCCGTTCCACAGGGCGTAATCGGCCTTATGACCCGCTTTGGAATGGATGTCATCCTGGCTCACCCGGAAGGGTACGAAGTATTCCCAGAGGTGGAGAAGGTTGCTGAGAAAAACGCAAAACAGTCCGGTGGTTCCTTTACAAAGACGAACAGCATGGCAGAAGCGTTTAAAAACGCTGACATTGTATATCCAAAGAGCTGGGCTCCATTTGCCGCTATGGAAAAACGTACAGAGCTTTACGGAAACGGAGACACAGAAGGAATCAACGCACTGGAAAAAGAACTTCTCGCACAAAACGCACAACACAAGGACTGGGCCTGTACAGAGGAGCTTATGGCGACCACAAAAGATGGAAAAGCGCTTTACCTTCACTGTCTGCCGGCAGATATTACCGGCGTAAGCTGCGAGGAGGGCGAAGTAGACGCTTCTGTATTTGACCGCTACAGGGTGCCTTTATACAAAGAAGCAAGCTTTAAGCCGTACATCATTGCGGCGATGATTTTTCTGGCAAAATTTGCCGACCCTGCCGATATCCTTAAGAAACTTGAGGAAAACTGCGCTCCGAGAGTGTTGAAATAGAGGGAGGTATTTACGGAAATGGCAAAGAAAAAAAGAGTTGTCATTGCCCTCGGCGGCAATGCCCTTGGCAATACCCTTCCCGAACAGATGGCAGCCGTGAAAATCACGGCCAAAGCCATCGTAGACCTGATTGAAGAGGGCTGCGAAGTTGTCGTGGCCCACGGAAACGGCCCTCAGGTGGGCATGGTCAATAATGCTATGATTGCACTCACCCATGAGGACGCCGAGCAGCCCAACACCCCGCTGTCCGTCTGCGTAGCAATGAGCCAGGCATACATCGGCTACGACCTGCAGAACGCCTTGCGGGAAGAACTGCTAAACCGCGAAATCACCAATATCCCGGTAGCAACCATGATTACCCAGGTCCGTGTAGATGAAAATGATCCTGCGTTTCAGACGCCTTCAAAGCCCATCGGTAAATTCGTTTCTGCTGCGCAGGCAAAGCAGATGGAGGAGAAATTCCACTATATCATGAAGGAGGATTCCGGCCGCGGCTACCGCCGTGTCGTAGCTTCCCCGAAACCTGTTGAAATCGTCGAGCTTGACACGATACGCACAATGGTAGACGCAGGGAACTTAGTCATCGCCTGCGGCGGAGGCGGAATCCCTGTCACAAAGCAGGGAAATCACTTAAAAGGCGCAAGCGCCGTCATTGATAAAGATTTTGCAAGCTGCCTGTTAGCCAAGGATTTGGATGCGGATTTTCTCATCATTCTCACTGCTGTTGAAAAAGTGGCATTAAACTTCGGAAAGCCTGATGAAACATGGCTTGACCGCGTCTCTATCTCCGAGGCGGAACAATATATTGCAGAAGGCCATTTCGCACCGGGTTCCATGCTCCCGAAAGTACAGGCCGCCGTAGATTTCGCAGGCTCCAAGCCAGGACGCACCGCACTAATCACGCTCCTGGAAAAATCAAGAGATGCCGTGCAGGGAAAGACCGGAACGATGTTCCAGATTATGTGATATAGAAAGGATGTTATCATTTATGAATAAGAAAATACAGACAGAAAATGCCCCAAAAGCAATCGGGCCCTACTCTCAGGGCATTCAGGCGGGAAATATCTTATATGTCTCTGGTCAGCTTCCTATTGACCCAAAAACAGGGAAATTTCCTTCTGACGATATGAAAGACCAGACAAGAATGTCTTTGGAAAATGTAAAAGCGATTCTTGAAGCTTCCGGAATGAGCCTCTCGGATGTTGTAAAATCAACTGTTCTGCTGTCAGATATCAATGATTTCAGCGCAATGAACGAAATCTATGACCATTACTTTACAGAGCCTTATCCGGCAAGAGCAGCATTTCAGGCGGCAAATCTTCCAAAACATGCAAAAGTAGAAATTGAAGTAATCGCAATAAAAAAATAAAACGGCAGAATCGTATTTTTGAACTGCTCTCTGAGGGTTGACCCTTCAGAGAGCAATTGCTGCTTTAATCAAAACGATGCTTTTCATCCTTTTACTTCTATATTTTCTCCAAATAAACTTCTATCGTACCTCCGCAGACCAACCCCATCTCTTCTGCTTCCTGTCCGGTCATTCTTACCGTCGTCAACTCCCTGCGGCTTTCTTTCTCTTTTATCATCCGAAGGCCTGCTCTCTTTATTTCCTCCTCCGCATATCCTCCGCCAATGGTTCCCACACATGAGCCATCTTCCAGAATGAGCATCTTTGTGCCGGCCTTTCGAGGCGCAGACCCCTTCCTTGAAATTATGACCGCTAAAACCTTTTCCCGGCTCTCTCTTTGTTCCCCGGCAAGGCAGGCAAGCACTCCCTCGGTATATCCTTCGCTTCGCCCTGCGCCGTTTTTTACCTGTATAATCTCCGCCATGACAGACACGGCAATCTCCTCTGGGGACTCCGCCCCGATAGGAAGCCCGATGGGAGTATACACCCGTTCTAAAACCTTTCTGTCCGCCCCTTTTTTAAGAAGCTGCTCCTTGACTATTTCCACACGCCTGCGGCTGCCCATCATGCCCACATAGGCATGCTCTTTTTGAAGCGCAAGATTAAGACACGTCGTATCATAGCGGTGTCCTCTGGTGACAATGACAAAATAAGTGTCATTTGTCCCATGAATCTCTTCCATACCGGCCGCAAAAGATTTACAGAGAACCTGGTCTGCTCCTGCAAGTCTGGCATTTTCAGAAAAGCTTTCCCTGTCCTCCAGCACGATTACGTAAAACCCAATACTTTTTCCCAGACGGATAATGGGTATGGATACATGCCCCGCCCCGCAGATGACAAGCACAGGACGACCTCCGGCCTCCTCATAGAATATCCGCCCGCCCTCGCTTTCAAAAAGCCCGCAGCCCGAAAGATTCTCCAACCGCTCTTTCATATTCGCAAGCATAGAACCCTCCCTGGAGGCCCACAGGACTTCTCCGCCCGACAGGTATATTTTCTCTCCGGCGCACGGCCCGTCCACGACGGCTGCAAGTATATTTTTTCCTCCGGTTTTCTGCTGCATAAGCCTTTGATATAGCTCTTTATATACATTCTCCGTTCTTTTCACAATGCGATTCCTTTCCGCAGTTTATCCTTAAACCATCCCGCCCTGCCGACGCGATAAACGACAATCCACTTTCTTTTGCAGGCGATTGCTTTTTTGCGATTTCCAGCGGGACTCTCCCACCAGTATAGATGATGCATCTCTTCAAGTCAATTTCATTTCCAAGGGCAAAACCAACTGCAAAAGATTTTAGAGAATTTTCGGATATGCTTTGAAAATACAAAAAACACCTCAAAGCCAGTAAATATCAGGCTTTGAGGTATTCAACTTAAAAATCGGAGTGACAGGATTTGAACCTGCGGCCTCTACGTCCCGAACGTAGCGCTCTACCAAGCTGAGCCACACTCCGTTATGTAACCGGATACTTAATGTGACAATATCCGGTGCCCCTGCCAAGGAACTACGGATAGAGGACTCGAACCTCTACTAACAGAGTCAGAGTCTGCTGTGCTGCCATTACACCAATCCGCATTACTCGTTGCTTCTCTGTCAGACGCAACATGGTTATTATACCAGACTTGGAAGAAAAATCAAGTCTTTTTTTCATTTTTTTTTAAAAAACTCAAAAAATGGTTACTTTTCATAGGTATCCCCCGGTCAATCCAGCTTAAGTGATTGGCCGGGGGCTTAAGAGTCACGGTTCATGACTAATCAGGTATGCTCCCCAATTTTACAAGAAAATATACTTCAGTACAAACAGTACCGCGAGGATGTACATGAGCGGCGTAATCTTTTTCGCCTTACCGCACACCAGGTTGATGATTACGTAGGAGATGACGCCGACCGCGATACCTTCGGAAATGCTGTACAACAACGGCATGGCCAGCAGGCAAAGATATGCCGGAATCGCCTCCGTCAATCCGACGAACAACAAGGCCGGAGCCGTCGCGAATCCCGGAATCGCCGTGAAAATCGGGGCGAAGATGATGGACACGAGGAACAACAGTCCGGTCACTACGGAAGCAAGGCCGGTTCTGCCGCCCTCCGCCACGCCCGCCGAGCTCTCAACGAACGTCGTGGTGGTGGAAGTGCCAAGCACCGCGCCCGCGCTGGTCGCAATCGCGTCTGCCAACAGAGCCGGCTTGATGCGGGGAAGCTTCCCGTCCTTGTCCAGCATGTCGGCCTTGTTCGCGCAGCCAATCAACGTTCCAAGCGTGTCAAACACGTCCACGAACAAGAAGGCCAGGACGATGACGATGAAATCCGTAATCCGAACGGTCGAGAAATCCGCCCGAAAGCACTGTCCGAAGGTTTGTCCAATCGCGCCGAAGTCGAAGGTGCTAAAGGACGGTAGCAAGGAATAATATCCCGCGTCCGGAGTCACCTGGTACAAGCCCGTCAACTGGCAGAGGATGCCGAGAATCCAGGTGGCGAAAATGCCAATCAGGATGGAGCCCTTTACCTTCTTCACATGAAGGATGACGATGATGAACGTGCCGATGATGGCCAACAGCGCGCTGATGCCCGCCGTGTTGAAATCCTTCGTGAAGTCAATGACGGTAACCAGCGTGCTGTCGGAGTTTACCACGATTCCCGC
>CAJTUQ010000098.1:8701-9468 GCA_910579335.1 uncultured Dorea sp.
AATCCGATAAAGGCGATAAACAGGCCGATGCCCACGGAAACGCCCTTCTTTAACTGGGTCGGAATCGCGTTAAAAATCGCCTCGCGAACGTTCGTGACCGACAACACGATGAAAATCAAGCCCTCCACGAATACGGCCAGAAGCGCGATTTGCCAGGAATATCCCATCTCGCCGCACACCGTGTAGGCAAAATAGGCGTTGAGTCCGAGTCCCGGCGCGAGCGCGAACGGATAGTTGGCCAGAAGCGCCATGGCAATCGTGCCGATAAAGGCAGCAAGCGCGGTCGCCATCAATATGGCGTGGCTGTCCATGCCGGACGCGGACAAAATGTTCGGGTTGACCGCCAGAATATACGCCATCGTCATAAATGTCGTGAGGCCGGCGATGACTTCCGTCTTGGTGTTCGTGTTGTTTTCTTTGAGTTTAAACCATTTTTCCTTTGCGTGGCATTTTTGGGGATGCCGCTTTCTTTGTCCCTGCGGCTGATTTTCCACAAATACCCCCGGTGATAATTGGTTACGTGCAACTTAGTTGCCTTCATAGACGATGATGCTGTCAACGTCGTAGCCCTTCAGGCGTTCTCTTCCCTTAAGCCCCGCCAGTTCCATCAGGAAGATCACCTTGACTACTTCGCCGCCCAACTCTTCGACCATCTGAATGCTCGCCTCGATCGTACCGCCCGTCGCGATCAGGTCGTCCACCACGACCACTTTCTGTCCGGGTGTGATGGAATCCCTGTGCATCTCCACCACCGAACTGCCATATTC
>CAJTUQ010000098.1:9527-9769 GCA_910579335.1 uncultured Dorea sp.
CTATGGGTACGCCAAAAATAAATCCCCTGGATTCCGTCCCTACAATCACGTCGAACTCAATTCCTTCTAACATCTTCTTCATCGAATCGATCGCTAACGCCAGCCCATCCGCATCCTGCAGCACACTTGTCACATCCCGGAAGATGATTCCCTTCTCCGGGAAGTCCGGTATACTGCGCACATATTCTTCCATTTTCTTCTTCTGCATAAGTAATCCCCCGCTTTCTTCTGACAGCAGCCTT
>CAJTUQ010000099.1 GCA_910579335.1 uncultured Dorea sp.
TGTGGCGCCTCATCACGGTTCGGATACGACAAGCAGGGATGGGCCGTCGGATTATACAACGTTGAAAAAGTTCTTAAAAAGAATAAGGCCTGAAGGTATGGTAATCAGTTCCGGTATTCAAAACAGACATCATCATCCGGGGGAGAATTTCATTAATGCGGCATGTTCGTCAGTAGCTAAAAAGACAGAGACGCATGATCTATATGTGTATACGGAGGCGGATGAATATGAATATGAGACTACTGACTGCAATATCTATACAACGGTTATAGATGGAAGCTATAATGATTTGACATTTAATAGTGTGTCCGGACCGCCAAAGAGCTGCCGCCGGAAAGAATCCGGAGATAGGCCGCACAGGGAGCTGCCGGATACAAGCTTGTTTGTATAGGCGGCAATATACTTTCAAAATAGAAGCGGACGGAGGGACAAATGACATTACAGGAATTATATAAAGAACTTCAGATGAAGTGTCAGGGGGATACCTTTGTCCTGACGTCCGACACGGCGGAAGGCGGATACCGAATGCTCTTGTCTGCGGCGGCCGTAAGCGCACTAACAGTCAGGAAGGCACAGATCTCCTATTTCGGCGGCGGCATCGAGATATGTGGCGCCAGTGATTTTTTGGCGTCCCAGTCAATAGAAGAAAATGGTTTTTTTCTGCGTACAACGGTAAATGAATACGGAGTTATCCTATATAACCTTACGATTACGGCCAGAGGGCAGAAAAGATTTGGGGATTTCTTTGGAAGCCTGCCCCAGAGTCTTTTTTTTGACGGGAAAAAACAGGTGTACCGGGAGTGCGTCTATGCAGATTTTATAATTTCCTATCCGGTAGTTACCATAGATGATGAATCGGTTTTTGAAAGCATGCCGTTTCGTATTACTGGTACCGTCAGCCTGCAAAGCAGCGGGGTATGGAAGCGGTATGCAGATATCCTTCCGGAGAAATGTCCGGCGGAAGGAGCATTTGCAATGCGGAATAGTCCGTTGGGACGCAGAAAAGCCCTTATTGACTTGAAACTGCCTTTGACGCATAAAATCACACTTCCTGCAATCGGCGAAGCGAAGCTTGCGCTGCGGCTTTGTTCTGTGAAAGCGGATGCTTACACATTTGCTCAAGAGCCGTACTTTTCTAAAAGTTTTCTGATTTTTCTTACATCCGTCAAGAATCTTACCGATAGCATAGCATTTTATACGGAATTATTTTCGGGAAATTATTTTCTGACGCTTGGAGCAGCATTTCCGAAAGGTCTTTCTATCGGGAATATCGTAAACTTTTTTGTTTCCCTGTTTGACATAGAGGAGACGTCTTTACTTTTGCCGGAAAATACTTTTTTGAATACTTTCGGACTCAAAGAGCTTCAGTTGGATTTCAGCCAATCAGACGAAAGATTTGCAGATTCGCTGGAGCATATCCGTATCACCTGCGGTCTGGAAAGGCCGTGGGATATGCCTGTACCTTATGTCACAATGGAAGCGCTTACAGCGGTATGGGAGATGTCATGGCTCGGAGAGGATGTGCCCCTTACAAGCCTGTATGCGGCAGCGAGATTTTCCATGAAGCTTGGGAAGATAAAGTTCCTCTTAGATACAGGCGGCTATCTTCCGCAGATGCGTTTTTTTGGAGAACTGAATATGACAGAGCATCCGGCATTGTCGGATATGATGGAAAGCTTTAACGTTGCTGCGCCGAAGGAATGGAATGCAGGGGAAAAGCAGCTTGTGTCGGCGAGGGTTATGCTGGATGTGCCGGAGAGAATCTTTGCTGTGGATGCAAATATCGGGGACGTGCTGGAATTTCACATCGGCAGTCTTCACATTGTATTGGAGGGGCTTGAAATCAGTGCGGAGATTGGCCCGTCTCTTTCAAAATTCCGTGTAGGGGGAACCTTTGGATTTGGTGAAGGAGAAGACTATTTTTCCTTTGCATTGAGAGCGGATTATGATAAAGGGTGGCTGTTTAAAGGGACACTTTTGTCCGGGGAAGTGAACATAGGAAAATTGATTTGGAAGATGTTTCAGATCCCTGTATCGGGTGAGGAATTATTCCGGGTTGTGCTGGATGATTTTTCTGTTGAGTATGAGACTGGGACAGGGCGTTTTTCTCTGACAGCATCTTTTTATACAAGCTGGTTTACTGTCCTTGGAGTAACGCCGAAGCTTGGCGGCCGAATCCTTCTGAAAAAGGAGGATTCAAAGCAGGAGGAGTTTTATGGTTCTGCGCTTGCATATGTGGACGTGGAAATCTTTCGCATTCTTGTGCAGCTGGACGATTTTTATTCGAAGAATCCTTCCTGGCTCTTCCGGCTGGAATTTGGCGGGAGTTATCTATGTGCGGCGTATGAAAGGGATGAGCGGGAAGATGAAATTCTGACAGTTTCAATGGGAGGGACGACGCTTGGAGGGCTGGTAGAAGCATTTGTAAATCTTATAAATCCGAATGCAAAGTTTACCCTCCCTGCTCCGTGGAATCTATTGAACAAGATTGAATTATCCCGGTTCCTGCTTATATTTAACACGACGAAAAAAACAGTTTCCTTTTTATATCAGGTTGACTTAGACATTGCCGGTCTGATGCAGATTAAGAAAGTCGGATTAAAATACGAAAAAAAATCAGGCAAAAATACGCTCCGTTTTATCTTGACAGGACGTCTTTTGACGGAGGAATATACGGAAAGCGCTCCTCTTAGCTGGGATGTTTTGGATGAGAAACCACCTGAAAATAAGGCTTCAAACGGCATAAAGCTGGAAGTGTATTATGTGGGGATTGGGCAGCATCTGGATACAGGAGGGGTCGTCCGTTCGGACAGCATTAGGGAAGCGCTTAATGAGCTGAAGAAACAGATTACTCCGGATACTTCTGGCGGCCTTTTGGGGCTTAAGTACAGCAAGGATGCGGACTGGCTGTTTGGAGTGGATTTTAAAATCAGCGATATGTTCCGGTTTGGCATGGTTCTTAACGACCCGGCGTTATATGGGGCATTGATTCAGGTAGAGGCGTCAGAGGAATCTCCCCTTGCCATGTTCAACGGCCTGTCATTCGAACTGCTGTATAAGAAAATCAGCGATGAGACGGGGATGTTTCGGATTTCATTTATGATGCCTGAGCGATTCCGGCGTTTTGAGCTTGGAATCATCACGATTATGCTCGGCCAAATTATAGTGGAAATCTATACGAACGGAAGTTTTCTCGTAGATTTTGGGTTTCCTCATCAGGATGATTATGGAAAGTTTTTCGGGCTTGAGTTCTATATTTTTACAGGAAAAGGCGGCGTTTATTTTGGCGCATTCAAAGGGGATGCGGCAAAAAGTGTGCCGCAGATTGTAAACGGAGCGTTTACTCCGGTTCTTTTACTGGGAATCGGCCTGCGCGTGGGGCTTGGGCGTTCTTTCGATTTGGGAATTGTAAAAGCGGGAGTGGCTTTGGAGCTTTTTGGAATCTTTGAAGGAGTGCTTGCGTTTTTTAAGCCGGATGAAGAGAGCGTTCGTCAGAATCCCGAAGTGAAGGAGGCGGTATATTACCGGGTGCGGGCAAAGGCGGGCATAATGGGCTGTTTGTTTTTAAGTGTTGATTTAAAAATTATCACTCTAAATGTGACGGCTGAGATTATGGTTTGGTGCGAACTCGTACTTGAGAGCTGCCGCAAGGCGGAGGTAGAGATGGAACTTTCTCTTAAATTGGAGGCAAAAATAAAAATCCTGTTTTTTAAGATAAGCTTTTCTTTCCATTTTCGCCAGAATGTTTCGTTTACCTTTGGGGAGGACGAGAAAACTCCGTGGATTCTGCAGGAGGAGTGTGTGAATAGAAGAATGGGCATATGTGCCGAAATGAGAAATGGGCGTTTGGAGGAACATGTTTTTCGGACGGATAAAATAGGAGACTGGAGTATCAATGTGAAGTACAGTCCGCTGGTATCCGTGACGGAACCGGTCTTTCGGACGGCGGACGCCGGCAGTCTGGATTACTGCGTTGCTTTTTTAGGAGTAATTGCACGGGAAGATTTTTTCTCCTTCTATACTATGATGGTTCAGTGGATACTTGCGGGATGGGACGGCGAGACGGTTTCCTGCGAGATGGTACAGGCTCTGAAAAGGGCGGAGCAGTCCGTGGATTATGACAGTATATGCCGGTTCTTTGACAATAACCTTCAAATGCGGGCAGAGCTTGCCGCAGCGGTTCAAAACGAGGAGAAGGAAGGCGGAGTGTTTCCCATGCTTCCGCAGATAATACTGCGTGTCGGGGAAAAGGAGACGGATTACAGCCGTAATCTGGCGGACGGGGAATATATACGGGCGCTATGGGAGTATTTTGAGCGGCTGCGGCCGCAGATGCAGGAACAAAAGACGGTTTTGGAGGAGGGATTGGAAGAAAGCCTGCCATTGGCAGCGGTAATCATGACGGACTGGGTACGTCTGATTTTATCGGAAATCCTTCGCAGATTGAAGAATATCTATCAGTCCCTTGAAGTATGGACAGAGGATCTTTTAGATACGGCGGAGAGCTGTCATACGGGTATGACGGAACTTCTGCGTGCGAATCCGGATGTGAGACTGTCGCTTCATGTATTTCCAAAGCTTTCATACATTATCAGGGAAGGTGATACATTCGCATCCATATGGGAAAAATATGAACTCGATATAGAGGATATGTGGACCGAGGTTGGAGAAAAGGCAGGAATCATACGTCAGGGAGCGGTTTTTGAGACAGGAAGAATTGTATTTGATAATAGAGATGCCTGCCTGACAGAGGGGGAAGCGGCAGTGTTTTTCTTTGTGCGGCTCCATCCTTATGAAATTGACAGTGTTTACAGCAGGTATGCGGATACGATTTTGAAGGAGAACCAGCAGCTTACCGGAGATTGGGAATGTCTCAAGCAGGGAGGGCAGCCGATTCGATTGCCTGGAGGACGTACTTGGAGACCGGTGCCTGGAGACACGGTGGAAAGGCTGGCAAAATGTGTCCTTATGTGGGAGAAGACAGCAGAAGGAGCCGGAAGTGCGCTGGAGGAATGGATGGTTTTCCGAGAGAGTTTTGCCGCGCAAAATGGAGGAGATGAAAGCGGCGTTCTGGATTGCTATGAATTTGCAGGTTCTTCTTACATAGACGGAGACCTTACAGCAAACGCTCTGTTCCGAAGAGTTTACTGGGATGATTTTGAAGACAGGGGAAGTCTTTCAAAGACCGGTCTTTGGGGACAGGATATTTTATCTCCATTGTCGTCGATTGGGCTTTTGCGGGCAAAGACAAAAGTTACCGATACGGCGTCAGAGATTCTTGGCAAAGGGTTCTGCAGCATAGATGAACTGGCGTCGGCGCTTGAAACCGGAGGGGGCGCGCTTGAAACCAGACAGCGGGTGAAGATTTTGTCAGTGCCGGAACTTGAAAAGGAAACACTGAGGGAGATTTTAATTACACAGGATCATTCCGGAGAAATCATGGCTATCGTGTCCCGTTTCTTTTTGCAGGGACTGCGTGTACCGAAGCCGGAGGAGAAGATAAGGGAGAGAGTGCGAAAAGGCCAAAGCAGCGGTACGACAGGCTTGTATCAGCTCTTGGGGCAGCAGTTTTCTCTTTTGCGGCCAGAGGAAGACCATGTTCTGGCACTGAAAAAAGGCAGCCCCGCATGTACCTGGCTCCAGGTAGATGAGGAAGAGAAGCTTTTGACGGCAGAGACGATACGGAAGCTTTTGCCGTCCGGCATAAGGAAAGTGCTGCAGGGACCAAGACAGAGGCAGGCTTTTGGGAAATCCGCCAGATGCTGGACACTGTCAAGATTATCTAAACTCAGAGAATGCAGAGAGCAGAAGGTTTTTTACCGTTCTGTCGCTATACTGCCGGAGGATTTGCAAAATTACATCCGCACTGCAAAAGAGATGCCTGTATTGAAGGTAAATCAGACAGAGACAAAGGACTTTTTCTTTGGCTGTATGCTAGAAATTGAATTGGAAAAGGAGAACGGAGACGGGCTGTATTACGTGTACGGCATAGCAGCCCCGGAGCGGGGGATGCTGCGCCGGCTGATAAACAGCGGCATTTCCAGCCTTCGTATTGCATATCTTCCGTCAGAATTGGATTCCGACGCCGGAAGCTATGTGTCGGATGATTTTTCGGATAACAGTGTCCTTGTTAAGACAAACACATCCAGAGAGACACACATGTATCCGATATATCGCAGAAATGAACCCGACAAATACCGGTACAGTGCCACGCTGGGACAGCCGGATTGTTTTCTAAGGCTTTTGTGGGAATGTTCGGTGATTGGAGGAGGGTATTACTTAAAGCTTTTGGGAGCAAAGCTGCCGGACGGAATCTGGGATGAGAATCAAAGGGCGAAGATTTGCATTTTGTCTCTTTATGACGGACAGAGACGGACGCAGATTACAAGTAATTGTATAGTTACAGGAAAACAGGTAGAAAATGCCACGCTGTATTCAAAAGAATTACTGGAAGATGTACCGCTGCTGCCGCCGGGTTATGTCGGCGTGGAGCTGGAAATGGAAGGAGACGGCGGGGAGGATACCCCTCAGGGGAGAATGGACAGCTTGTACCAGATTGCCGGATACCGTATCATGGGCGGTGATGTAGAAGAAAGCAGAGATTCGCTGCCTGTGCTCCCGCAGCAGAGGCAGGAAGGCGGTGCACAATATTATTTGGCGGCAATTCCTTTGTACCGTTTTGCGGGAGAAGGGGTCTCCTACTATGGAGCAGTGAGTAAGCGGGCGGACATTGCCGTCGAGATTAGGGACGTGCTTGGAAATCGAGGAGAATTTGCCTGTGAGAGGGTGACGGGAACATATAATGACTTGGTGATGGGTATAAACCGGATACCGGCAACGGCTTTTAGCTATGCGGTAATGTCCGGTGAAGCTTCGCCGCTGCTAGTTATCAGGGCGGAATTTCTTAAGGATGAGAAGCCGGCAGCAAAAAGCGCTGAGACGCTTTCCGTGATGCTGTGGCAGCTTGGCTGCGAGGGAATGAGGGTAAGTGTCAAATGCAGTTTCCAAAAGGAGGAATTATATCTGGATGAACGGCAGTTTGAAATGCTGATAAAGTATGTCCGGGATGTGCAAGAAGCGCTGAGTGAAAGTAATCCGGCGGATGTTGTTTCGGATTTCGTTGTTTCGATTCCGTTGTCTGCGGATGAAGCACCTAAGGAAATTACTCCTCTGACTGTAACTATGACTGTCAGGCGCCCGGATGCTCCGCTGTCTTATGAGCCTTTGGAGAATGTGCTTCCAAAGGAAGCAAGGTATGCAGTCTGTGAGATAGCTCCTGCCTTAAATGGTGCGAGATTGGAAAGCGAGCCGTTTATACTTGACTTTGAACGGGCGTTTCAAAATCTTCGGCTTGCACAGGGTGCGGACGGGTGGTGTTGCGTACCGGTTGGAGAGGGATTAATTAAAGACATCTTTATTCGTCCGTACAGATGTACAATAGAAGGAAAGCGGATGAAATCACCGGAGTATTATTCTTACATGCCATTGTCGACTGTCCGTATCAGCAGGAAAACGACAGCAACGGGTGCGGATGGGAGCGTGGCAGAGTACAGTTACCGGGAAATCGAGCTTGACGGGTGGATGCAGCGCTTCCTCCATGAATTGGAGAGTAATGTGCTCTCATGCAGCGCAGCCTGCATTGCGGCCGGACTCTGCCCTGAGATTCTGGAACGGGCTGTGGCGGCAAAGGAGGTACTTGCCGGGCAATTATCGCTTCGCGTGCAGACGCTGAGGGAGAGACCGTGGACTAACGATGCGGAGGGAAAAGTAGATGCATTTGTCCGAAAGAGGGCTGAGGACTATTTTCGCACAGACCTTGAGCTGGCTTATTCTATGAATGTAATCGCAGTGTATGAAGCAGGCTTTGAGGCTTCCTCTTATTGCAGGATGGAATTGGATATTGCGTGCAAGGAGGATAAGACTGTACGTCCTTCAAAGCTTTCAACGAAAGAGAAAGCAGTGTGCCTGTTTGTAGATACCGGTGCTTTGCGGCGGGCATTTTCTTTGAATGTGGATGCGCTGTTATCGAATTTGGAGTATAACATTCAGCTGGAGAAAGACGGGTATGAAAGCTCAGATTGGCTGAGACTTGTGCATCCGTTTGGAAAAGAGGATGCGTTTGTGGATGTGGATTTCGCTTCAGATATCATGGTACCCAATCCGAGAAAGGAATGTCCGGCAGCTCCCTCCCTATTGTCACAGGAGATACTCCCGGCGGGATTTTTGAGATGGAGCTACCGTGCAGTATGCCAGTGCCGCTGTTTTGAACAGTACAGCATTTATCTGAAAGTCCGTTTCTCAAAAGAAAGGATGCAGAAAAATGCAGCGGGCAGAGATTTGTTTGACGTATTGGCATGTTATGACCAGCGCCGGGAGGAGATTCTTTGTGCGCTTGGAAAAAGCGGGGATGAATTTGCAGCAGCCTATGAAGAAATGGCGCATTTTGCTGAGGAGGTATCAGAAGTATTTCCGGAAACAGGAGAGAGATTGTCAGAGCCGCACTCCGGACAGGAAGAAAATGAGATTACCGTAAAGATTGAGATTGTACAAAGTGACGGAGTACGGTTTCTGGCGGAGCCTACGGCAGACAGCAGGATACAATTGGAAAGATGGGGCGCAGAGCTTGGGGATATATCACTCGTATCCGGCGGGGAAGCCGGAGAATTGATGCAGTTTTCAGTTGTGTTAGAAAATCTTCCAATCTATGAATGTCAGAGGGCAAAGGCATCGGTCTGGCTGCTCCAGAATGAAAACATATTCAGAGAAAGCAAAGAGCGGGTAAGGGAAGGATTCATTTTCCGCACGGAGCCCGTGTCATCCACCGAGCTTAAGGTTTACCAAAATTACGGGGGGTTGCGTTTGCCAAGAAGCGCAGGAGATAACACAGCCGAAAATACGGTAAAAGCTTTATGGGATTACATGGAATTTGATACAGGTGGGATATCTGCGGATATTTCGGTATGGTATCTGTATCCTCTGATTCACGGTGAGAATATGGGTATCCGGCTTCCGGTTACCTTTATTCCGAATGCGGTAAATGACACAATTCAAAAAGATGCGGCCATTGTGAAGACAGTAGAAAACATTCGGTCATGGTATCGTGAAAACCGTGTGGAAGAAGGGGAAGGATACCTGCGGTTTGAGATAACCGTATATGGCCTGGAAGACAGCCAGACACTGCTGAGCGCTGTGGTAGAGGCATAGATGGGGACGGGGAATATGCGGAAGGGCGGCAAGGGATACAAAGATGCAAGCGATGAGACGGGGCAAAAGATAGTATAAATTGTTAAAATATTTTGAAATAATGGGGGAAATGGCGGCTCATGTCCAAAAAACGACCATTCGAGGTCATCGGGTTGAATGAAGAGAGAAAATATTTATAATTAAAAAGTAGGAGAGTGGCAGGAAGATGGCTGCCATGCGGAGAGATGGGGATGGTGGATAATTTGTAGTTATCCGTTGGTTTTTTGCTAAATCAATTCAAGGAAAAGATTTAATTATAGTATTAAAATGTCAGCATCCATAGAATTTTTAATCTATGATAGATAAAGGAGTAAAAATGGCCATAGAACCTAAAATACATATAGGACATGCAAATGAAGGACGATATTCAGCTAATAAAAAATTTACAGATAGAATTGTATATAAAGACGTTTTTTGGAAT
>CAJTUQ010000100.1 GCA_910579335.1 uncultured Dorea sp.
GCTCTTGCTTCTTCTTTTATGTCATTCGCAAATATTATGTGAAATCTTGTCCTTCCAAGCTTTACCCAATGGCCATTAACATCTTTCATTTCCCAATCCCGGTTAATTTGAGTATTGATTGATTTTTTTAGGACTTTAAAATCTCCTTCAAATCCCAAATCAATTCCACCGCATCCAGAAAACAATGACAGTAATTTTATAGGGCGGTTTACAGCCAGATTTTCTTTATCTTCCAATCGCTTCCTGTCCATCGTCTTCTCTCCTCTTACAAATACTGATACAAACTATAAAACACCCTAAAATCTGCATTTAACATTCCTCTTCAAGTTCATCAACAAATTTTTCAATATCATTTTCAAAAATGACTTCCTCTATAATCTTTACACATTGTTTCGTATCTTTCATTATGTCATTCCCCCAAAAACGAATAACTGTCCAACCCATAAATAAAAGTTTTTTTTCATTATTTCTGTCACGCTCCATATTTCTTTCAATTTTTTTTACCCAAAAATCAGGATTGTTCCCATTTAGCAGCTTTGGTTTTAAAACTTCCCAATCTTTCCCATGAAATAATTCCCCATCACAAAAAATAACGATTTTATATTTCGTTAACACAATATCTGGCGTACCTGGCAAAGCCTTGTAATTTTTTCTATAACGATATCCCCGCGCCCACAATTCTTTCCGAAGAGCCAATTCAATGCTTGTATCTTTGCTTTTAATACGACTCATCGCCTTATGCCGCTGCTCTTTATTCAAAACATCCATAAATACTGTCACCGCCCGTATAGATAGAGTCATTATAACACTATAACATATAATTAACTATTACTTTCTAAAAAAAAGCTTTGCCCTTGCCTTTCATCAGCCTCAATCCTGCCCTGGCATCCATTTTCCTTTCCACGCATACAGAAGAATCATTATCATTCCCATGCACCATGACGCCGGATATGCCGTCATAACTCCGAATAGTTCATGGGAGATGAAAAGCGCTCCCCAAATCCAAAGCACCCGGAAGATACACAGGGAAAACAAAAACACAACCATTGCCTGAAAGGTCTTTCCCACTCCCCGCACGGTACCGGCCAGCACCTGAAGGATACCGAGCATCCAATAAAACGGGCAGAAAAACTTCAGGATGTACACCCCGTATTCCACCACTTCCTGCTTTTGGCTAAACACTCCTATAACCTGCGGTGCAAGCAGGATAAGCATAACACCTGTAAAAATAGTATAGCACACGCCCATAGCCACCGACACATACATTCCCCTCTTTACTCTGTCATACCTTCCCGCCCCTACATTCTGCCCGGCAAATGTCGTTGCCGCCATACTAAAGCTAAGCACCGGAAGAATATTAAAACCGTCAATTTTTATATATGCGGCAAAACCCGCCATCGCCGCTGCCCCAAAACTGTTTACGCTGGACTGTACCACAATGTTGGAAAGGGAGATTACGATATTCTGTATTCCGGTCGGCAGCCCTATTTTCAATATCTTTCCGGGCAGGCTGCCGTAAAATCTCACGTCTCTGAGTTTAAGCCGGTAAACGTCTCCGCTTCTTACAAGGAAAGCAATGATAAAGATACAGGAAATCAGCTGCCCGATATCGGTAGCCAATGCAACTCCTACGACTCCCATCCGAAATACAACAACAAACAATAAGTCTAAAATTATATTGGAAACCGCCGCTATAACCAGATACATCAGAGAACGCCTTGAATTACCCACTGCGTTTAAAATACCGGCAGACATATTGTAGATGACAGAGAATATCATCCCTCCAAAAAAGATTTTAAGATACGAAACCGCCGGCTCAAACACCTCCTGCGGCGTTCCCATCGCCCGCAGGATGGCAGGGGACAGCAGGATTCCCGTCACACTGACAACCGCTCCCGCGCAAACTGCAATCGCAACCGTCGTGTGGACCGCCTTTCGCACCCCTTCCCGGTCGCCAGCGCCGAAAAACTGTGAAATCACAACTCCGGCCCCCGCTGACGCACCAATGCAAAAACCTACCAAAAGATTAATAATTGCGCCGCTGGAGCCTACTGCCGCCAATGCCTCGCTTCCAATATAATTCCCTACAATAATTGAATCCACCGTATTGTAGAGCTGCTGGAACAGATTCCCAAGAATCAGCGGTATTGAAAAAAATAAAATATTTTTCCATATCGGCCCTTCCGTCATTGTCTTTTGTAATTTCACGAACAATCCTCCTCTCACTATCAGCACAAAAAAACTCTTGAATCCTCAAGAGTTTCATTGCATGTAAACTACATCTTAAAGCTGCCTAGCGGATTTGAACCGCCGACCTCATCCTTACCAAGGATGCGCGCTACCTGCTGCGCCAAGGCAGCTTAGAAGCAAACCGCAGATTATATTCCGTAATTTGCAACATTAATAATATACAATACATGGCAGCACTTTGTCAATATCCTTCACACTTCTTTTTCCAATATCTTTTCCGTTTTATTCTTTATCCTCTGAAGCGCATTGTCTACGGTCTTCGGGCTTTTATCCAGAAGCCTTGCAATCGTCTTGTAATCTGTACCCATCAAATGAAGATAAAGCACCCGGTTCTCAAGGTCGCTCAAGCATTCTTCCAGACGGCTCTGTAAGATCCTTACATATTCCCGGCTTACAAAAAGCTCTTCCGGATTGCTCTCGCCGCCCGCCGCCATCGTATCGACAAGCGTGCTTTGGTCTTCCCCTTCCTCATAAAAGGATATATAACTGTTAAGCGGCACATGTTTTTTCCTTTTGGAAGCTTCAATCGCAGAATACATCTGCCTTGTAATACACAGCTTTGCAAAACTGAAAAAGGAGGAGCCCTGCTTAAAATCGTAGTCCTGCACGGCCTTAAACAGCCCGATCATCCCTTCCTGTATCAGATCATCATTCTCACCGCCCAGAAGATACATGGCATTCGCCTCTTTCCGGACCGTGTTTTTATATTTATCCATCAGATAATCAATAATACTGGAATCTCCTTCTCTGAGCCTTGCGATAAGCTGCTCATCCGTCATCTGTTCATAAGTCTTCATATTGTCCCCATATACTACATACTATCATCCAAATCATCTGCCAAGCCGCTGCCTTACAATTTCATAAGCAAGCACCCCGGCTGCGACAGACGCATTCAGGGAATCGATCTCCCCTCTCATCGGTATGCCTGCGGTAAAATCGCAGGCTTCCTTCACAAGACGGCTGACTCCCTCCCCTTCATTCCCTACGACAAACCCGATCGGTCCGGTCAGGTTAAGCCTGTACATCTGCTCGCCGCCCATGTCTGCGCAGACGAACCATAATCCTTTTTCCTTCAACTCTTCCATCGTATTTTTAAGGTTCGTCACTTTGGCAACCGGCGTATAATTGAGGGCGCCCGCCGACGTCTTTGCCACCGTCGCAGTAAGCCCTGCCGCCCGCCTTTTCGGAATAATCACCCCGTGCGCGCCGGCAAGGTTCGCAGTACGGATAATTGCCCCCAGATTATGGGGGTCCTCAATATTGTCCAGCAAGATAAGAAAAGGATCCTCCCCCTTCTTCCTGGCAAGCGCAAGCATATCCTCTACCCCGCTGTACTCATATGCCGCCGCAAAAGCAATCACACCCTGATGTTTCCCGGTCTCCGAAAATTGAAAAAGACGCTCTCTGGTTACAAACTGTATAATCACGTCATGCTTTTTTGCCTCCCGCACGATGGTGCGCACCGGCCCGTCCTCGCACCCGTCCAGCACAAACAGCTTATCTACCGGCCTTCCTGCACGGAAAGCCTCCAATACCGCATTGCGGCCTTCGATTATATTTTCATTCCTCATCAATACTCTCCAATCCTGTCTTAACTAGCGCAAGCATCCTTCCCCACTCCTTTTTCAGGTAAAGGTATCCCATCAGCGCCTCAAATCCCGTAGCTCTCCTATAATCCGTTACAGACTGGTTTTTCGCAGGAGTAACACTCTTCGCATTCCTTCCTCTCTTATAGACGGCATGCTCTTCCTCGGTAAGCTGCTCCTGAAGCACCCTCATCATCTGCGACTGGGCGGAAGCCTTCACAAAACGGCTTGTCCGCTTGTGGAGCTTTTGTACTTGCTGATTCCCTTCATTTACCACAAGAGATTTGATTATCAAATCATAAATGCTGTCACCGATGTACGCCAAAGCGAGAGGTGAATATTGCTTCACATCCACCTCTCCAAGCCCGAATATATCTTTCATGCAGCTGTCAAACTGCCATACTACGCTCTCTTCCATTGCACCCCTTCTCTTGTATCCTTTAAAATAATGCCTTTTTCCAGTAATTCATCACGGATTGCATCCGCCCTGGCGAAATCCTTCTCCTTGCGGGCTGCCTGCCGCTCTTTTATCAATCTTTCAATCTCCTCCTCCAAAATATCCTCTTCCTTGTCAACAATCAATCCGAGAACATCCGTCAGCTTCACCAGACGCTCAAGCAGCTCCTGCAGGTACTGCCCTGAACTCTCCTCACATGTGTTCGTATTGATATATTTCACCAGTTCAAACACGGCCGCCACTGCATCTGCAGTATTAAAATCATCCTCCATCGCTTTCTCGAAGCTCTGCACAAACTCCTCTGTTTTCCCGAAACATGCTTTTTCCTCTTCTGTCATCCCCTGATTCTTTGCGTTTCCTATAAGGAATTTCAAATTATCCGCCGCATTTACGATACGGGCAAGGCCGCTTTTCGACGCCTCCATCAAATCCGCGCTGAAATTAAGAGGACTTCTATAGTGGGCGCTCAGCATGAAAAAGCGAAGAATCTGAAGGTCGTACTGCTCTGAAATTTCCCGTACCGTACGGAAATTTCCCAAAGACTTGCTCATCTTGTGATTATCAATATTTAAAAACGCATTATGCATCCAATACTTTGAAAATTCCTTCCCATTCGCCGCCTCGGATTGAGCGATTTCATTTTCATGGTGCGGAAAGACCAAATCCTCTCCCCCCGCATGGATATCTATCTGCTCGCCCAGATATTTTTTTGACATTACCGAGCATTCAATATGCCAGCCCGGACGCCCCTCGCTCCACGGCGATACCCAGTACGGCTCTCCCTCCTTCTTAGGTTTCCATAATACGAAATCAAGGGCATCCTCTTTCTCATCCTCTCCCGTCACAAGCAGGGAACGCTCGCCGGAGCGCAAATCATCAAGATTCTTATGGGAAAGCTTGCCGTATTCTTCAAATTTCCTTGTCCGGTAGTAAACCGTACCGTTTTTCTCATAAGCGAACCCCTTATCTATCAGCGTCTGGATCATTTCAATCATGCCGCCGATTTCTTCCGTCGCCAGCGGGTGCTTCGTGGCAGGCTTAATATTCATGCCCTCCATGTCTTTCTTACATTCCGCTATGAAGCGTTTGGAAACCTGGTCTGAGGATACGCCTTCCTCAATGGCCTTCTTAATAATCTTATCATCCACATCCGTAAAATTCGATACGAAATTCACATCATAGCCCTTGTATTCAAAATACCTTCTGACCGTATCAAATACAATCATCGGCCTTGCATTCCCGATATGGATAAAATTATATACGGTAGGACCGCACACGTACATTTTAACTTTGTTCTCCTCCAGCGGGATAAACTCCTGCTTTGTCTTAGACAGTGTGTTAAATATTTTCATTCTGTTTTCTCCTTTTACTTTTCCTTTTTATTCTCCCGTTTTCCTGCGCTTTTCTATCTCTCTCAACCGTCTGTGCAGACGCATGTTATCCGCCTGAAGCTCACGGATGTCGCTGCTGATTGGGTCAGGCAGATGGACTTGATCCATGTCGGAGCGCGGAATCTTAACATCATCCCGCTTTACGATGCGCCCCGGCACGCCGACTACCGTGCAATTCGGCGGAACCTCCTTCAGTACCACAGAGCCCGCGCCTATTTTTGAATTTTCCCCGATTGTAAATGAGCCGAGCACTTTTGCCCCTGCGCTAACCATGACATTGTCCCTGAGGGTCGGGTGCCTTTTCCCCTGCTCCTTTCCCGTACCGCCCAGAGTCACTCCCTGATACAGCGTCACATTGTCTCCCAGCTCCGCCGTCTCGCCGATAATGACTCCGCTTCCGTGATCGATAAACAATCCCTTTCCAATCTTTGCTCCCGGATGAATCTCTATCCCGGTCTTTCTTACCGCCCTCTGCGAAATCCAGCGGGCTAAAAAATAGTGCTTCCGCAGATACAGCTTGTGTGCTGCCCGATATGCTATGATTGCTTTAAAACTCGGATATAAAAACACTTCCATATTAGACTTGATTGCCGGGTCGCGTTCTCTTATCACCTGAATCTCTTGCTTAATGTAGGATATCAAACCCATAATCATTCTCCTTCATCATATAAATCTTTTCAAAATTACCGATAATAAAAAACTTCGTCTCCTGTCCAAACGACAAGAGACGAAGCCTGTGCCCCGCGGTTCCACTCTTATAGAGGAGCCTGATATTAGCGACGCTCCTCCGCTCTATGCACGTAACGTATGCAAAACGTATCCGGCTACTAAGTCCCGCACGCTATCCGCCTGTTCGCCAAATCAACTCCCGGACGCACTTCGCAGATAGATTCCTGAGGACCGCTTTCAGCCGGCGGCAGTCCCTCTCTGTAAGTCTCCTTGTCTGCTACTCTTTCCGTTCTATGTCTTTCCCATATTTTTCAGTTTTCAAGGACACGCCGCATCATGCCAGCATGAAACGCATGACTTTAAAAACCTAGTATCATCATATGTGAAAATATAATTTTTGTCAACTGTTACATCAGGAATATCTCCCCTTCTACCAGTCTTGCGTTGCAGGAATTATACGTACGGTCCAGAATTACCGTCTCATCCTCAATCGTTATCGATACTCTCGGATGGGCAGTACCGCACTTTAACCGGCAGCCGCCCTGCTTCTCCAGCGTTTCATCGATACGCTCCTTATCCCGCTCAAACTTATTAAGCTTCATCCCGCTTATAGACAGCTCCAGCCTGAGTTTACTCATGCGCTTTGTTCTAAAAGGACTGTCCGGCTGACGCTCCAGCTTTTCCATCTCTTCCTTCATTTCCTTTATCGTCCGCGTCAAGAGCTCCTTCTCAAAACTCGCATAGGGCTGCCCGCCCAAAATAATGGAAGTAGGGCTCTCGTACACAGATCCTACGGTTTTGGCTTCTATTCCCTGCGCCGCGCGAATCTGACCTCCGACTATGAGTCCTCTTCCCGAACAGACTTCGACCTCTCCGTCACTGTATACATTGCTGTAACGGATAGAGTCCGTATGCACGTTCTTTCTGGCATGGACAATGCTGTTTACAAGATATTTTGAATAGATATTATGATGCGAGCGCACAATCGTTTCCATATTTCCCACAATGCCTTTGACAACAATCAAGTCGCCCCCCGCTTCTATCTCGCACGATTCCACTACGCCGCACACCTTGATGTCGCCCATTGCCCGGACGGAAAATCCGCTGCACACATCGCCTTTAATCAGCACGTCCCCTATAAAATTAATATTTCCCGTAGAATAATCCACATTTCCGGAAATTTCCAATAATGGCCTGACGGAAAAATACCGCCCGCTAAATTCCACACGTCCGTCTATTGCTGCCAAAAGCTTGTAACCGTCTTCACTCACTTCCGTATTCTTGCCCTTCGGGAGAGAGACACTCTTTCCATTCCGGCAGCGCAGCTCTTGATTGAGCACCGTCCGCCCCGCGATTCCCTCCGTCGGCGGAATTACCTCGCAAATCAAATCACCCTTTTTAACGTTCTGCTCGGAACCTAGGGTTGTATAATCCACATTCCCAAATTCATCCATTTCCGGCAGCCTTTCTACATGTCTCAGAAAGTAATCGACAATATATCCATTATCCCCGTTCATCGGCTTATTGCCTTTTGCAATGAGAAACAAATGGAAGTAGCGGTTATAATCCTCCGGCAGTTTGTCTAAAAGCTCTTCATCCACGCCATAAGTGACTTTTTTCTTCTCCAGCGCCTCGTAAATCAGCCCGCAGTCTAACTCTTTCCCCCATCCTGTCGGAGGAAAGGCCATGATAAACGCATACATCCTGTCCGACGAAACATACACGAAGGGCAGGGCGTCCATCGACGGCTCCAGATGCGGTATTTCATCTTCTTCCTCACTGTCGCTCACTTTAGGTGTCGCATCCTTCAGACGTAAATCGGCCGCCTTCGTAATCTCAATGCGGAACCTCATAAGCTCCTTCCGAACCTGCTCCTCTGTAAGCTCGTCGCATCCTTTCATTACAAGTTCGGGAGGCGGCGTATTCCTTGACTTCTCCGTCCGCATGTCATACAGCTTGTAAAGCGGATGTTCATGGGACAGCTCAAGACTGGCCGGGGAGGAATCGGACGTTTCAAATGCTTGCTCCGCTTCCTGAGGCGATTGATATTCCTGCGGCTCTTCCTCCTTACTGTCCTCATGTTTCTTCCTGATTATTTTTTTAAGGAAAAGGTTTAAAAAATTCATATCTTTACCGCCCCCTCTTCTACACATTCCTTATTACAATTATCATATACTTATTGTATCCTATCATGTGCATGTTTACAAGAAAAAAACTTTGGAAAAGCGGACGGAAAAATAATGCCGGGTCAGGAACAGTCCTGCCGCCGGCATCATAATTCAAAACATATTATCTTTCCTATTATACAGCCTCAAATACTACCTCCGCTTTAAACAAGTCTCCCTCCGTTTCTATCTTAAACCTCCCTTTCTGAAGTTCTGTAAAGCTCTTTGCTATGGCAAGCCCAAGCCCTGAACCCTCTGTATTCCTCGCTGCGTCACCCCGCACAAATCTCTCCGTTATTTCATCGTCATTAAAAGTAAGC
>CAJTUQ010000101.1 GCA_910579335.1 uncultured Dorea sp.
TGCTAAAATCCATTTTAGAAAAAACCTAAGGAGGAAATAAGTATGAAATTCAAAAAAGTATTATCAGCTGTATTAACTGCAGCAGCGTGTGTTTCCCTCTGTGCATGCGGAGGCGGCAAAGGAGACGGCGGCGGCGAAGGAAAAGAAGGGGGAGACGGGCTTCTGCGGGTAGCAATCTGGGACAACGTCCAACTTGACGGCCTTAAGGAAATTGCGGCGGGATTTACAGAAGAGACTGGCGTGGATGTAGAGTTTCAGGTAGTTCCGTGGAATGAGTACTGGATGCTTCTTGAAGCCGGAGCGACAGGAGGGGAAATGCCGGATGTTTTCTGGATGCATTCTACGTATTCACAGAGATATATGTCCAATGACATCCTTCTCGATTTGACTGACAGGATTAAAGACAGTGACCGGATTAATCCGGAAAACTACTATAAGGATATTGTAGAGTTATATCAGTATGATGAAAAAACGTATGCTGTTCCGAAAGATTATGATACGATTGCTCTCTGGTACAATAAGAAAATGTTTGATGATGCGGGCATCGCTTATCCGGACGAGACATGGACATGGCAGACATTTGCAGATGCCGCAAAGAAGCTTACGAAAGAGGATGGAAGCCAGTACGGAACTGCTATTCCGGCTATCTATAACCAGGATGGTTACTATAACTTGATTTACGATATGGGAGGATATATCGTAAGTGAAGATAAGAAAAAATCAGGCTGGGACGACCCGAAGACAATGGAGGCTATGAACTGGCTATATGATAACGTTGTGACAACATCTATGCCGTCGCAGGAAACTATGGGCGAAACATCACCGGACGTGCTGTTTTGTTCGGGGAAGATTGCCATGACTCTTCAAGGTTCCTGGATGACTGCGTCCATGAGGGATAATGAATTTGTAAGTGAAAATTGCGATGTAGCAGTCCTTCCTAAGGCAGAAGACGGAACAAGGAAAACGATTTATAACGGCCTTGGATGGGCAGCGGCGGCGGAAGGCGACAATACAGAAAATGCATGGAAGCTTATCGAGTATTTCGGGAGCGAAGAGGCGCAGAAGAAACAGGCAGAGCTTGGCGTGACAATGTCGGCATTCATGGGAACATCTGACACATGGGTACAGTGCGCCCCGAACTTTAACCTTCAGGCGTATCTTGACATGACAGAGGATATGCAGATCCGTCCGTATACGAAAAATACAAAGCTCTGGGAGGATTATTCCCAGGAGGTAATGAAAGAGGCATACACGAAACAAATTACGATTGACGAGGCATGTAAAGAGATCGCTAAATATATGAATGAGAGCATTGCGGAGGAAAATCAGTAGCAGGCTGATGGAAGAAAAGGTATTGCTACTTCCGGCGGAAAATTATAATGACGGCGGAACTATTACGGCGTATATCTCGAAAAGGCATCCCTTAAGAAACCGGGGATGCCTTTTTCGAGTTGTCGGATGCAGGACATATCATTTGGAGGCGATAATTTTTCGGGCTTAAGCCGTAATAATTTTTAAATATCTTGGAAAATGTCAGCGGATTTTCATATCCGATTTTTTCTGAGATTTCCTGTATAGAAAGATTTGTAGAACGAAGCAGCCGGCAGCTTTGTTCCAGCCGGTAAGTAAGCAGGTATTCCTGTGGAGATACATTTAGTTTCTGTTTGAAAATGTGCGTCAGATAAGAGCGGGTGATACCAATGTAGTCTGCAATGTCACTGACACGGATATGGTTATAATTATAATGAATGTATTCAACAGCGTAATCTACGTAAACATCCGGCGAATAACTATATTCAGCCGAACGGTTATTTTCAATAAGATTCTGATTCTGGGAACTTACTAAAAGCGCAAGGACTTCGTACAGCAGAGAGTTCCGGAGCAGTTCGTTAGCAATGGTAAGTTCATGGCAGTTTAATATTTTTTCCGTATAAGCAAGAAATTCTTCGGGTTTGACGTAACAGTCACGAACTGGATGGTCTATGGTAATTCCGGCTTTTTCGAGATAGTAAGATGCTTTCGTTCCGGTGAAGGAGACCCATGTGTAGTGCCACGGCTCTACATTGTCGCAGTAATAGTGTATTTCTATATCGGGAGGCACAACGAATACTTGTCCGCGATGGGGATAGTAGTATTTTTCTCCAATTCTCAAGACTCCTTTGCCTGCAAGGACGAAATGAAGATGGTAGTCATCCCGTAAGCAGGGACCAAAAGATTGAGCGGGGGCGCACCGCTCGATTCCACAGACCGTAAGAGAAAGTTCTGTATTTTCCGGAATCAGGCACAGAAGCCGGAATGTAGCGGCAACGCGGTAATGTTGTTCACTATTTTTAATTCGTTCTTCATAGGCCATATCGTATTCCTTTCAAAATAGATTTTAAAGAGATTTGAATTTTAAGGCTGCTTCAATAAATCCTTTAAATAGTGGATGCGGTCTGTTTGGTCTGGATTTTAGCTCAGGGTGTGCCTGGGTTGCGATAAACCACGGATGGTCCGGTATTTCTATCATCTCTACGATTGCCCCGTCCGGTGACAGGCCCGACAGCTTCATACCGTGTTCTGTCAGAACGTCGCGATAATCGTTATTCACTTCATAGCGGTGGCGGTGGCGCTCGGCGATCTGTTCGGTTTTGTATAGTTCATAAGCTTTTGAATCTTTGTCCAGAACACATGGATAGGAGCCAAGCCTTAAGGTGCCGCCGATATCCTCTATGCCGATTTGCTCTGGAAGAATATGGATAACCGGATGGTTCGTGCTGGGGGCGAGTTCGGCGCTGTGTGCGTCCCGGTATCCGATAACATTGCGGGCAAATTCTACAATAGAGAGCTGCATGCCGAGACACAGGCCGAGAAAGGGTATGTTTCTGGTACGGGCATAGCGGATTGCCTCAAGCTTTCCGTCGATTCCCCGATTGCCGAAGCCTCCCGGCACAAGAATACCGCTGATATCAGAAAAAATCTCATCTGCATTTTCAGAAGTGACGGTTTCAGAGTCTACCCATTTAATATTGACAGTCGCATGGTTAAAGATGCCGCCATGTTTTAATGCTTCCACGACACTGATATAGGCGTCATGAAGCTGGATATATTTTCCTACGAGGGCTATAGTGACTTCCGTAACCGGATGTTTCAGATAATCAACCATTTCACGCCAGTCTTTTAAATCCGGTTCCGGACATTCAAGATTCAGGCATTCACATACGACGCCGGCTAAGTTTTCTTCTTCCATAGCAAGGGGCGCCTCATATAAATATTCTACGTCCAGGTTTTGGAGGACGTGGCTGGAGGGAACATTACAGAACAGGGCAATCTTGTCCTTGATTCCGTCGTCCAGCGGATATTCGGAGCGGCATACAAGGATGTCCGGCTGGATTCCCATCCCTTGCAAATCTTTTACGCTCGCCTGCGTAGGCTTTGTCTTCATTTCCTGTGAAGCGCGAAGATAAGGAATCAGGGTTACATGAATCAGGATTGCGTTATTCCGTCCTTTTTCATGCTGAAACTGCCGGATGGCTTCCAGGAAAGGCTGGCTTTCTATGTCTCCGACGGTTCCGCCGACTTCGATAATGGCGATTTCTGTATTCTTTGCGGCAGGATTGCGGTGAAAGCGGCTTTTTATCTCATTCGTGATATGGGGAATAACCTGAACGGTACCTCCGCCGAAATCTCCCCGCCGCTCTTTCTGAAGAACGGACCAATAGATTTTCCCTGTTGTGACATTGGAATTTTTTGTCAGGCTTTCATCAATGAACCGTTCATAATGTCCCAAATCTAAATCAGTCTCCGCACCGTCATCCGTGACAAATACTTCTCCGTGTTGTACCGGATTCATAGTCCCAGGGTCAATATTAATGTAAGGGTCAAATTTCTGCATGGTTACTTTATAGCCGCGCGCTTTTAACAGACGTCCGAGAGATGCCGCCGTGATGCCCTTGCCAAGACCGGATACTACTCCTCCGGTAACGAATACATATTTAACTGCCATAATTTCCTCCTTTTGAAAGCTGCGTATGTACTATTTTCAAAAAAATACTTTCAAATTATACACCTTTCCCCATGAAAAATATAGTGTTTTTTTCATACATCGCTTCAAAAGTAGCCTGTATAGACAGCTTTTTAAATTGTTTGATATCAACAGAGCTGACCATGACAGAGGTGTGCGCCTGACAGCCTTTAAGATTGGGAAGCTGGTCAAGAGCAAGCTGTGCGGTTTCATCTGTGGCAGCACTGACGGACAATGCAATAAGAACTTCATCTGTGTGCAGTCGAGGATTTTTGCTGCCAAGATATTGGGTTTTGAGCTTTTGTATCGGCTCAATTGCTTCCGGGGAAATGACGTGGCGTTCATGCGCAATTCCTGCCAGTTCTTTCAGTGCATTAAGAAGCAGGGCGGCAGAGGCGCCGAGCAGATTGGAAGTCTTTCCGGTGACAATCGTTCCATTGTGAAGCTCCAATGCCGCAGCGGGTCCGTTGGTTTCCTCTGCCTCATGCAGGGCGGCGTCAACAACTGCTCTGTCGTGGACATTGATGTCCGCCTGATTCATCAGCATTTCTACCTTGTAGACTTCTTCGTCAGAGCAGGAGCCGATCAATCGTCTGCGAAGGGAGTCGTAGTATCTCCGGATAATTTCCTGACAGGAGGCCTCCCTGCATGCCGCATCATCGCAGATACAGTTTCCCGCCATATTTACTCCCATATCAGTAGGTGATTTATAGGGGCTCTCCCCATATATGCGCTTGAACATAGCATTCAATACCGGGTATATTTCTACGTCTCGGTTATAATTGACAGTTGTCTCACCATAGGCGTCCAGATGAAAGGGGTCGATCATATTTAAGTCATTCAGGTCGGCGGTGGCTGCTTCATAAGCCAGATTTACCGGATGTTTTAAAGGAATATTCCAGATGGGGAATGTCTCGTATTTGGCATAGCCGGCACAGATGCCGCGCCGATGTTCGTGATAAAGCTGGGAAAGACAGACTGCCATCTTGCCGCTGCCCGGACCTGGTGCGGTGACTACGATCAACGGTCTGGAGGTCTCGATATAGTCATTTTTCCCATATCCTTCTTCGCTCACGATGTGCGGGACATTGGACGGATATCCGGAAATAGGGTAGTGGCGGTAAACTTTGATTCCGTACTTTTCCAAACGGTTCTGGAATAGGACGGCGCTTTCCTGATTGTTAAATTTGGTAATTACGACACTTCCCACATACAGTCCATGTTCTTTAAAGACAGACATGAGCCTAAGTACATCCACATCGTAAGTAATTCCCAAATCCCCCCGGATTTTATTCTTTTCAATATCTTCGGCGCTGATGACGATGACAATCTCCGCATGTTCGGACAACTGCATGAGCATATGCATCTTACTGTCCGGCTGGAAACCCGGAAGTACGCGTGAGGCGTGGTAATCATCAAAAAGCTTTCCGCCAAATTCCAGATAAAGCTTGTTGTCGAATTTGCCGATACGCTCTTTGATGTGGGAAGATTGCATTTTCAGATATTTTTCGTTATCAAATCCTATTTTCATTTCTCATTCCTCTTATGTTTTTAGAAAAATCTTGTATGACTGCATGGATAAATCCATTATCAAGTATACTACATAGAATAGTAAGTTTACAATCTTTTCATAATGTTTTTATGGAATTAAAAGAGAGTGAAAGCCGTACAATACAGCGGTCACTCTCTTTTATGATACTAGTTTGATACTATGATTTTACTTTTTCCAGCTTGTCAATGATTTCCTTCTGGTGCGATTTGAAGAGATGGGAATACGTGTTCATCGTTATCTTGACGTCTTCGTGCCCCAGACGTTCAGCAATCATCAGAGGATTGGCCCCTAGATTAATTAGCATGCTGGCGTGGGAATGCCTGAGGTCGTGGACACGTATGGGCTTTACGTTTATCCTGCTGCATGTGTGGGTGATGGCTTCGCCAAGCCAGACACGGGAACGGTAAAAAAGCCGCTGCTCAGGTTCGGGCTTGTACAGCTTGCCGATATATGTTCTGATCTCGGCTAGAAGAAATTCGGGAACATCTATTATGCGTCTGCTTTTTCTGGTCTTTGGCGGCTGGTTGACATATATGCCGCCCACATAGGCAAGCGTCTTGCTGATGGATAACGTTTTGTGTGAAAAATCAATGTCGTTGAGTGTAAGGGCCAGCAGTTCCCCTTTGCGCATGCCGGTGTAGAACAGTATTTCAAATGCCGTATAGAGCTCTATATTGTGCCGGATGCTGTCAGAGAAGGCCTTGTATTCTTCCGGCGTCCAAAAGTCTATATGTCCCTTTTCAGGCTTGCATATCTGTGACTTGACCGGGCTTTGCGACAGGCCGAGATAATCCACGGCATATTTGAAAACCATCTTCAGATAGGCGTTTATCTGGCGTGTGTGGGATGCGGAAAAATGTTTTTCCAAGAGTGTGTTTTGCCATTCCACAATGTCGGCCGGAGTTATCTCCGACACAACCTTGTCTTTGAAATAGGGCAGTATATGCAACTCCATAGCGTTGCGCTGACTCTCCAGAGTGGAAGCTCTGACACGGTTTTCCTTGAATTTCAAATACTTCCCATAGAGTGCGGCAAAGGTTATGTCCGGATTCTTGGAAAACTGCTCTAAGAATACCCGTTCCCATTCCCTTGCCTCACGCTGCAGCTTGAAGCCCCGTTTTAGCTTCTGCCGGCGGATGCCGTTCCAGTCCACATAATAAAATTTGCAGTACCATGTTCCGCTTCTCTCGTCTTTGTATGACGGCATACATCATCTTCCTTTCCTTCCTTGCCGGGCAGCGTGTGAACGGATTGGAAAATAATTGACATCAAACGGTAGATTGCGTATAATATACTTAACAAGAGAGCCGAAAGCTAGAGTACACCTAGCCGCCGGAAAAATAATTTGTTACATGAAGTAGCGCCTTACTTTACCAGAGCGAGGGCGCTACTTTTTGCGTTTGATGTTGATAACAAGAGTTATAACAGCGCAAAGCATAATTACGAATGTGAACAAGTCACTATATGTAACCATAGCACCAGTCCCTTTCCAATTAATGTCCAGCGACTGACGTAATCGCCCCTTCAGTTCCCTGGTTAAGCATATTATGTTGTCATGGTGCGGTTTACACTTGATTTTTTATCAAAGGCTGCATATAATATACTTAACAGGACAGCCGGAAGGTGAGTGCCAGTCACCCGACCCGGCGAAATTTAATAGTTGCTATAAGAATAGCCGTTCCTAAACTTTGTCGAGAGCAGGACGGCTATTTCTTATGTGTATAATTCAGAATTGCTACGAGTAAAAGACATGCAGTCAGTATAACCATAAATTCTTCGTATGTACTCATAATAATCACCGCTTTCTGACAGGCTCGGAGCGGGTGAGAGCACGTCCCCCGGCTATCCGGGTAAGTATACTATTGTCATAGTGCAGTTTTCCGACATGGCATGCCGGTATTTTTTGATAAAGTTATCGTAAAGTTTAAGGTTGATTTTTTATTAAGGATTGCGTATAATATGTTTAACAAGGAAGCCGATACGATAGCTTACACCTATCCGTTTCCGGCGAAAATATCGGTAAAAATAGCACCTTTACTTTGTCAGAGCTGGGGTGCTATTTTTTATGACTGACATATTCCAAAATTGCAACTACAAGTATTCCAAACGTAAGCAATATCATAAATTCTTCGTATGTACTCATAGAAAACGCCTCCTTCCTTACAAGGCTCGGACGGAGGTATTAGCACCCTATCGGCTCCCCGGTTAAGTATACTATTGTCATGGTGCATCCTATGTGACAAAGAGCGCTCATTTTTGAGCACCTTTGTCAGTTGACGGGTTTCGCTCATTTTTTAGCGAAACTCTCTTTGTCTGCTCTCTAAAGGTTCCATTTCAAATCGAACCTTATCCATACTTTTGGGCTGGTGTAATTTCTAAAATTTTAGAAAAAGACTTTGACTGCCTCCACAAAAAAATGGAGAAGCCGGAAATTCGGCAGCATTATTCGTCTGTGTCTTTCTGGTATTCCGGTATCTTAGTAAGGAGTTCTACTTGCTCTATGGCCTTGCTCTGGCCAGAAGTGTTGAGTTTATCATATAATTTGATATAATTCCTTTTCTTTTCGGCAGTTTCTGCTATTACTTCTGTTATGTTGCTCTTGTCTTCTATATCAACGATTTCCAAATTAAGGGTATTAATTATATCCATTATATCACGTTTTACCAATTCGCCTTTTTCTTTAGGGGATATATCGTTATAAAGCATACTATGTGGAATTTGTAATGCGTCTGCAATGCGATGTAACGTTTCTAGTTTTGGATTAAGTCTCCCGTTTTCATATTGCGCTATTTGTTGCTGAGAAATTCCCATACGTTTGCCCAACTCACTTTGTGTTATGTTACGCTCTTTTCTCAATTGTTTAATTTTCTTCCCAATATCCATAGATTACCTCCACATATTATTAGTATATCAGATTGTTGATTGAAAAAAAAGTAAAAATATGTAAGAAGTAAGATTGACAAAAGTAAAAATATGTATTAAAATGCAAATAACAAGTAAAAATATGTAAATGGAGGTGAGAAAATGAGACTGAATAGAATGAAACTAATTACAGAACTTGTTAATCAAGATCTATCACAAACGCAACTTGCAGAAA